>JBDSML010000294.1:0-25590 GCA_039915865.1 Gemmatimonadaceae bacterium
TACTTCTCCCTGGCCGGCCGTGCACTTGGCTTCATCTTCGCGCGGCCGTTCTATGCGCAGGACGTCATCCAGCAGATGGACGAGATCGGGGTCAAGTCCCTCGGTATCGTACTGCTCACCGGCTTCTTCACGGGCATGGTGCTCGCGCTCCAGTCGAGCGTTCAGCTCCAGGCGTTCGGCATCTCGGCGCTCGTCGGCCGGCTCGTGGCCGGATCGATGATCCGTGAGCTTGGCCCGGTACTCGCCGGCCTCATGGTAGCGGGCCGCGTCGGATCAGGGATCGCCGCGCAGCTTGGCTCCATGCGCGTCACCGAGCAGATCGACGCGCTCAACACGCTCGGCACCGATCCGATCAAGAAGCTTGTCACGCCGCGCGTGCTCGCGGCGCTGATCATGCTGCCCATCCTCACCATCATCAACGACTTCGTCGGCATCGTCGGCGGCAATCTCATCGCCACGGTGATCATCGGCATTCCCACCGGGCAGTACTGGCGCACCGTGTGGGAGCAGATCGTCGCGGGTGGCTTCACGCTGCACTATATCCCCAACGACTTCATCCAGGGACTCGTCAAGCCGTTCGTCTTCGGTGGCATCATCTCGATCTCGGGCTGCTACTTCGGCCTCAACACCACCGGTGGTACCGAAGGCGTTGGCCAGGCGACGACACGCACCGTGGTGCTCTCGAGCATCCTCATTCTCGTGGTGGACTATTTCCTCACGCAGATCCTCCTTTCCGTCTTCGCGCCATGACCGACGACGGACGCGACGATTCGGGAAAGGACCCATCGAACAAGCCTGAGCAAGATCGGCGCGGCGGGGGCCGTCGCATCACCGAGCGGAAGTCGGAGACGGTGCGTGCCGCCATTCGTGACGAGCTCGCTGAAGACGCTCCAGAATCCGAGCAGCGCGCCGCAGACAAGGAGGAGGCGGGGGAGTCGTCTGCCGTCATCTCGCTCGATCACGTCTTCCTCGCCTTCGACAGTCCCATCCTCGAGGACGTGTCATTCGTCGCCCGGCAGGGAGAGACCATCTGCATCGTTGGCGAATCGGGCACCGGCAAGAGCACGGCGCTCAAGCTCATCCTTCGGCTGCTCGTGCCGGACAAGGGAAAGGTCTGCATCAACGGCGAGGACATCACCGGTCTCAACTTCGAAGAGGCGCTGGCGGTGCGGCAGCGCATGGGGATGGTGTTCCAGGGCGCCGCTCTGTTCGACTCCATGTCCGTGTTCGAGAACATCGCTTACCCGCTTCGCGAGCACACCGACCTCGACGACAACGAGATCGAGCAGCGCGTACGCGAGAAGCTCGAGTTCGTGGATCTCGACCCCGATCGCGTGATGGACCAGTTGCCCTCCGAGCTGTCCGGAGGAATGCGCAAGCGCGTGGGCATCGCCCGGGGCATGGCGGACAATCCCGAGATCATGCTCTATGACGAGCCGACGTCGGGGCTCGACCCGCTCACCACGGGCACCATCACGCGCCTCATCATGAAGCTCCAGCGGGAGCTCAACGTGACGAGCGTCGTCGTCTCGCACGACATTCGCTCAGTATTCCGGATGGCGACGCGTGTCGCCGTTCTCAACGATCGCAAAATCGGTTTCTTTGGAACGCCGGAAGAGATGGCCGCCTCCGACGACATTTACCTTCGCGACTTCCTTGGCGGCTACTGACCCATGAAACGATCATCGACACTCACGTGGGACCAGTTACGCGTCGGTCTCGTCATTCTCCTCGCCGTCCTGGTCATCGGCGTCGCCATCTACAAGCTTGGTCAGGCCGCCAACCTGTTCTCCAAGCGCTATGAGCTCATCGCCTACCTTCCGGACGCGAACGGTCTCCGGCAGGGGGGCGCCGTGCTCGTGGCCGGCCAGCTCGCTGGCTCGGTCAAGTCCATCGAGTTCCTCCCGGTGGACGCCGACACGACGCGCAACCTGAAGCTGACGCTGGCGATCGACGAAGGGATCAAGGAACAGATCCGTCGCGACTCGAAGGGCAAGCTTCGCACGCTCGGACTCCTTGGCGACAAGGCCTTCGACATCACTCCGGGAACCCCCAAGGCGCGCGTGCTGGTCGAGGGCGACACGGTCACGACAGCCCTCGCGCTCGACTACGAGGCGATCATTGCGCAGGCCAGCAGTGCGGTGACGGATATGGTGGGGCTGACGAAGGACCTTCGCGCCATCACGGGCGGTATCGTGCGCGGCGACGGGTCCCTTGGACAGCTCGTCACCAATCGTGCCCTGTACGACCAGCTCAATGGCACGCTGACACGAGCCAACACGATGCTCGCGACCTTCCAGAATCCCAACGGCACGGTCGGCAAGATGCTCAACGACCCGACGCTGTATAACCGGCTCACTGGAGTCATCGGCTCGACGGACTCGCTGATGATCGCCATCAACTCGAGCAAGGGGACAGCTGGCCTGCTGCTGCGTGACAGCACCCTTTACCGGAACCTCGTCGGCATCACCAAGGGCGCGGATTCACTGATGAAGTCGCTATCCGGCGGGCAAGGAACGGCTGGCAAGCTGCTCACGGACCAGACGCTCTATGATCAGCTCAACAAACTCGTGACGGATTTAAGTGCCATTCTTGCCGATGTCCGGAAGGATCCCAGCAAGTACATGAAGGGTGTGATCAAGGTCTTCTAAAGGCTGAGGCTGGCTCGATGCAACCATCGCTGCGGAACGTGGCACCGTCTTAACCAAATACCCAGTAGTGTGGACCAACCTTTGCGCTCCCTCTTGAGTTACGTTTCAGGCGACATGCTACCGACTTGGAGATGAAGGCGGAATTCTATGCTCGAGCTTGCTGAAGTGGTTGGCCTCGAAAAACATCTGACGGTAGCGTCGCGTAACCACGCAGACCTCGTCGATCTCTGGATCGCCATCAAGAGAAGTTCAGTCGGCGTGGAGTGGGAGAATCAGTTCACGAGAATTGCGCAAAGCTCGAATGCAAGACTCTCGTCTCTCGGCTTCTTTCAACCGCTTCCGTTTACCGAGCGTCGTGGATGGATCGTCGCCCGCTGCGCGGATAGCGCGATTTCGCCAAGCGCAGTAGAGGACCTCGTGCGCGCGTTGGTCGCAGAGGCGAACGCGCGTATCTCATCACCTGTCGCCGTTCCCGTTGCGGACATTGCCCGTTCAACACCACGTGAGTCGTGGGCGGACAGAGTCCGCACCGCGTTGGCTGGCGGTACCGCTGTGATCGTCGGCTCGGGGCTTACTCCGCGCCGTGACAGCGACGTCGACATCGCGTCGAGCTGACAAGCCCTCGCTCGTGCTACGCACAGCACTTGCCACGATACTTTCCGCTGAGTAAAATCAGGTTTCCGGTGCCGAGCTCGTCTCGGCGCTGTGAGGTCGCGTAGCTCAGCTGGTTAGAGCGCTGCTTTCACACAGCAGAGGTCCACGGTTCGAGCCCGTGCGTGACCATTTTCACCTTAGGCGCCGCTTGGACTTTCCCAGAGACTCCGCAGCCCAAATCCAATGCGATTGAAGTTCGTGCTGCGGTCACTCATAGTGACCGCTTCATTTTTTCTGCCTTTCGCGCTGCGGGCACAGGCACCGGCAACCAAACCGACTACCGCCGCGGCGCAGGTGCTCCTCAGTACGCGTCCGGATCTCGTCGCGCAGTTGCGGCAGCGAATTGGCACTGCCGGATTGACCAAGGACCAGGTTCATGCCCGGTTGAAGGCGGAAGGGTATCCTGAAGATCTCCTCGACGGCTACCTCCCCGGCATGACCGGCTCGGCCGATGCGCCGTCAGATGATGTCTTGAAGGCGGTTCGTGCGCTGGGGGTCGTGGATGATTCCGAGATCGCGGCGTTGCAGGGCGTCAGCCCTTCACAGCGCGTGCAGCCAGCCGCCGAAGGCAAGGTCGGGAACGCGTCGCTCGCTCGCGATACCATCGAAAAGGTGAAGGCGCAGTCCGACAGCGGCTTTGCGATCTTCGGCCTCGACGTGTTTCGGGGCGCAACGTCGCAGTTCGATCCGAACCTCGCCGGCCCCGTCGATGCCAACTATCGCCTGGGTCCGGGCGACAAGCTCGTACTCATCATCACTGGCGATGTCGAAGCCAGTTACTCGTTGGATGTCACGCGCGAAGGATTCGTCGTCATTCCGCAGGTCGGCCAGATATACGTCGCCAACCTCACACTCGGACAACTCGATCAACTCCTCGGTTCGCGCCTTGCCCGGGTGTACTCCGGCGTTCGTGGCAACAACGGAGGATCTACTCGATACTCCGTGAGTGTGGCGCGGCTGCGGGCGAATCAGGTGTACGTGGTCGGCGACGTGCAGCGGCCAGGGAGTTACACGATTTCCAGCGCCGGAACCGCGCTCACCGCGCTCTATGCCGCTGGCGGCCCGACCATCAACGGTTCGCTGCGACGAGTGGATATTCGGCGCGGTGGTCGCACGGTGGACACGCTCGACGTCTACGACTACCTCATTCGCGGGGACGCGTCGCACGACGTGCGGCTCGAGACGGGCGACGTCATCTTCGTGACAGTGCACGGAGCTCGAGTTCGCGTGGTCGGCGAGATCGCGCGCCCAGCCACCTACGAACTGAAGCCGCGCGAGACGCTCGCTGACCTGCTTCGCAATGCCGGCGGATTCAATGCTGCTGCGTCGCGTCAACGCGTGCTCATCGAACGGATCGTCGCTGCCGAGCAGCGCAGGGAGCCCGGGCGCGACCGCATCACGATCGACGTTTCCGCCGAAGTACTCCTGGCCGGCACGGGTGCCGCGGTACCACTGCAAAACGGGGACGTCGTCCGGGTGTTCGCGATCTCCGAGCGCATCCGCAATCGCATCGTGGTGGCCGGGAACGTCAACCAACCGGGAGCGCAGGGACTCGTTCCCGGAATGAAGCTCTCGGACGCGTTGCGAAAGGTCGGCCTCAAGCCGGACACTTACCTTGGCGAGGTGCTCATCACGCGTCTGCGCGGCGACTCGACGCGTCTACAGCTCCGCGCCATGCTCGCCGACACGACGGGGCGCGTGATCAACGACTTCACGCTGCAAGAGGATGACGAGGTCACGGTCTACTCGCTCACGACCTTCAGGCCCGATCGCTACGTCGCCATCGGCGGTGCGGTGAAGGCCGGCGGGCAATTTCCTTTCCGCGAAGGCATGACGCTCAGGGATCTCGTTCTGCTCGCGAACGGCGTGCAGGAGAGTGCGTGGCTCAAGGAAGCAGAGATCGCGCGACTCCCGCTGAGCCGAGACAGCGGCCGCACCGCGATGACGATTCGCGTGCCGCTCGATTCGACGTATCTCTTCGATCGCGGGCCGAATGGCGAATACGTCGGTCCGCCGGGGCCACCCACAATGGCGAGTGGTGCACCCGACGTGTTGCTCAAGCCGTACGACAACGTGCTCATTTTGCGACAGCCGAACTTCGAGCTGCAGCGCACGGTCACCATTCAGGGTGAGGTGCGATTTCCTGGGGCGTATGCGTTGAAGAACAAGACCGAGCGCTTATCCGATCTCGTCGCGCGCGCCGGCGGACTCACCGACGAAGCGTATGCGGACGGCATCGTGTTCGCGCGCGGACAGTTCGGGCTGGGTCGTGTGGGTATCGAGCTCTCCACGGCGCTGAAGAAGTATGAGAGCAGCGACAACCTCATCCTCCGCGACGGCGACAACATCACCATTCCGCCGTTCAATTCCATCGTCACCATCCGCGGCGCGGTAAACCAACCCACGAACGTCGCGTACGTGCGCGGAAAGGGAATCGATTACTACGTTGGCGCTGCGGGCGGGGCTACCCGGACGGGAGACGGCAATCACGCATACGTCGTACAGCCGAGCGGGAAGCTCGAGTCGGTAAAGCACCGGTTCCTGCTTCCGTCGTCGACGCCGCAACCGCGCCCCGGTTCGGTGGTGACCGTTCCGGAGAAGGATCCGGCTGACAAGAAGGACTACATCGCGATGGCCGCACAGATCGGGCAGGTCGTGGCGGGCCTCGTCACAGTCATTCTGCTGGCCAAGCGGTAGCGCCCTTTCGAAGGCGCGACGTGACCGCGACCTTTGGCGACCGGCGCGCGCCAGTTGTCCTCACGGCGGCGCTCTTCGGGATATCGCTATCCGGACCGCTCGTCCGCATCTCCGCCGCCCATCCACTCGCCATCGCAAGCTGGCGGCTTGCGTTCTCCCTCGTGATCATCGGCGTCGCGTTGGCGATCACGGGGCAATGGCGCCAGTGGACTCGACTCGCGGCGACAGAACTCGCGATCGCACTCGGCGCCGGCGCACTCCTCGCGCTGCACTTCTGGAGCTGGAATACCGCCGTCGGTCTCACGAGCGTTGCGGCGTCGGTCGTCCTCGTCAACACACAGCCAGTCGTCGTCGCGCTGCTGTCCGCAGTCTGGCTTCACGAGGTGCCAACGCGACGTCAATGGACCGGCATCGCCATCGCGATGGTGGGCGCATTGATCGTGGCGTCTCCCGACTTCGCCTCGGACGCCACCGCGCAGGACGCCCATCCGCGCGCGCTCCTCGGCGACCTGCTCTCGCTCTTCGGCGCGGCCACCGCGGCGGTGTACTTCGTCGTCGGTCGACGCCTGCGCGCCACACTCGACTTGTGGGCGTACGTCGGCTTGGTCTACGGCGCCTGCCTCCTCGTGCTGCTCGTCCTGGTCGCCGTAACGAGGGCGCCGCTCCTCCCCCAGCCGCCGCGCGAGATCGCCATCTTCGTCGCTCTCGCGCTCGGCCCGATGTTGTTGGGGCACACAGGGATGAACTGGGCGCTCAAGCATGCGCCGGCGTACGTCGTGAATCTCACCCTGCTCGGCGAACCCATTGGCGCGACGATCATCGCCGCCATGCTTCCGGGCATTCGAGAGATCCCCGGGCCAGCGACCTTCATCGGTGGTGCGGTCGTTCTCGCTGGCGTGCTGCGCACCGCCCGGCGATAGCGCCATTTTAGCGTTTCTACTGGTTATCTTTCGCCCCTCGGATCTCGCATCCAGGGCGCCCATGGACCAGCTCTCGCTCGACGTCGTAGTCACACGAGGTGCGCTCATCGAGTCGCGCCATCGCGTGCACGCCGCCGTCGTCAATTCGGCCGGAGAGCTGATTGGCTCGTCGTACGATCCCAGGCTGGTGACACACTGGCGCTCCTGCGCCAAGCCCTTCCAGGTCATGCCCCTGCTCGAGAGCCGCGGCTTCGACGCCATCGGCTGGGGCGACGACCAGATTGCGATCGCCTGCGGATCCCACGGCGGCGAGCCCGAGCACGTCGCGCTGGCCGCCGCGATGCTGTCGTCGATCGGGATGGAAGAGGGAGACCTCGTGTGCGGTCCACATGATCCCCTCTCGGCGCGCGGACAAAAAGTGCTGCGCGAATCGGGCGAACGGGCGACGCGCCTCCACAACAATTGCTCGGGAAAGCACGCCGCGATGCTCGCGCGCGCGCACACTGCAGGCTGGCCACCGGGGGGCTACCAACGTGAAGAGCACCCGGTCCAACGGGAATGTCTCGAGGAGGTCGCTCGATGGACCGGCGTGCCTGCCAATCGCATTAGCCGCGCGGTGGACGGATGCGGCGTCGTCGTCTTCGCCCTCCCACTCCAGCCGATGGCGCAGGCCTTCGCCCGACTCGCCGACGAAGCGCGCCGCTCGCACGAGATCCCATCGCGTATCGTGCACGCCATGCAGACGCGCCCCTTCCTCGTCGGCGGGAGTGATCGGTTCGACTCGGCCATCATCGAGGCCACCGAGGGCAAGGTGATCGCGAAGATCGGTGCCGAGGGCGTGCATTCGATCGCCATCATCGACGAGGGCATCGGCATCGCCCTCAAGGTGGAAGACGGCGCGCAACGAGCGCAGTTCCCAGCGGTCATCTCGGTGCTGCAGCATTATGGCGCACTGCCGCGCGACCTCCCGCCACGTCTTGCCGAGTTCTCGCGTCGTTCGCTGCGCAATACGCGCGGTGAGGTCGTTGGCGAGGTACGCCCGCTGGCGCAGTGATCGGCGCTACGCTCGACGCACTCGACGACTCCACCATCGCGCTCGTTCGTCTCGCCGCGGCCATCGCTGGTTCGGACGAAGCGGAGGTGCGCGACAGCTTCGCGCAGGTCGTGTCGCTCGTCCCCGCACAGTGGGTCGAGGAGCTCGTCATCCAGAGCTACCTCTTCAGCGGATTTCCGCGCGCACTGAACGCCGCCCGCGAGTGGCGGCGCGTTGCGCCGACCCCCGCGCCGCCTACGGACGAGGGCGATGACGTCACCCACGTCGACGAGTGGCGCCAGCACGGCGAGGAGACCTGCGCCGCCGTGTACGGGCCGATGTACGAACAACTCCGCATCAATGTCCGTCGGCTCCATCCGGCGCTCGACGCCGCGATGGTGATCGAAGGCTATGGCAAGATCCTCAGCCGGCCCGGCCTCGATCTTCCACGCCGAGAATTGTGCATCGTGGCGGCGTGTGCGATGACGGGGCAGGATCGGCAACTCCACTCGCACCTGCACGGCGCGCTCAACGTCGGCGTGGCACCGGCCGTCCTCTCCGCGACAGTCGACGCGCTGCTTCCGCAGTTGGGTGAAGAACGGACGAGATCGGTCCGGCTGCTGCTGGCAAGGGTCCTGGGTAAGTAGCTTTACAGGCTGCGCTGTTTCGATACGCGCTGCGGCGGAGCGATCACGCTCGCCGATGTCAGTTCTTCTACCTTCGCCAGACCATCAGGATGTTCATAGACCGCGTAGTCGTCCGTGTCACCGCCGGTTCCGGCGGCTCGGGCATCGCCAGCTTTCGCCGTGAGAAGTTCGCCCCAATGGGCGGGCCCGATGGGGGCGACGGAGGCAAGGGAGGAGACGTCATCGTGCGTGCCGACAGCAACCTCGCCACACTGCTCGACTTCACCTACCGCGACCACTGGGAAGCGGAACGGGGCGATCACGGCAGCGGGTCGAACAAGACGGGTCACTCCGGCGCGGACATCACGCTTCCGGTGCCGCCAGGCACGGTCATCCGCAACAAGGACACGGGCCAGCTCATCGGCGAAGTCCTCGAGGATGGCGACAGCTTCATCATCGCCAAGGGCGGTAGGGGCGGAAAAGGCAACAGCTGGTTCGCCACCTCCGTGCATCGCAGCCCACGCGAATGGCAGCCTGGTGAAGACGGTGAGCTCATCACGCTGGAGCTCGAGCTCAAGCTCATCGCCGACATCGGACTCGTCGGGCAGCCAAATGCCGGCAAGTCGACCCTGCTCTCCGTGATCAGCGCGGCCACTCCAAAAATCGGCGACTACCCGTTCACCACGCTCGCACCCAACCTCGGCGTCGTTCAGATGAGCGACAGCCGCACCTTCGTCGTGGCCGACATCCCCGGCATCATCGAAGGCGCGCACGAAGGCAAGGGACTCGGCCTCAAGTTCCTGCGGCACATCGAAAGAACGCGCCTCCTCGCCTTCCTCATTCCGATCGACTCGCTCGACTGGCAGGCGGAATACGACCAGCTCCGCAACGAGATCGCGCAGTACTCGGGCGAGCTCGCCGAAAAACCACACTGCGTGGTCTTCACGAAGATGGACCTGCTTGGAGAACTGGATCCGGCGCCCCTCGACGCACCGGACGCCTTCGGCGTGTTCGCGATCTCGGCCGCCGGCCGCCAGGGACTGGAGGAGCTCAAG
This sequence comes from Gemmatimonadaceae bacterium, assembly GCA_039915865.1. Taxonomy (GTDB): domain Bacteria; phylum Gemmatimonadota; class Gemmatimonadetes; order Gemmatimonadales; family Gemmatimonadaceae; genus AG11. Next base: position 9,637 of record JBDSML010000294.1, read on the forward strand.
CTCGCATGGTGGCGCCGTCTGCTCGACATGAAGAAGGCGTCGGTGCAGCCGATCAAGGACGTGGTGCTGCCCTGAACACCGTGCCGGTTGTCGAACTGCGAACGAGCGATTCGCGCTATCCGGCAGCGTTGTTGGAGCTCGAGCGGCCGCCCAGGCTACTCTGGGCGCGAGGCGACCTCGCCGTACTCCACCGGCCCACGGTCGCGATTGTCGGAACGCGTCGAGCGACGGCATACGCAGAGCGGGTGACACGGGAGTTGGCGCGTTCGCTTGCGAGGGCAGGTGCGTGTGTCGTGAGTGGACTCGCGCGTGGCGTAGACGCGAGCGCGCACCTTGGAGCGCTCGATGTGGATGGCGCCACCTGCGCCGTCCTCGGCACCGGAATCGACGTCGTGTACCCGAAAGGACACGCGTCGCTCCAGGCGGAGATCGCGACGCGAGGTCTGGTGCTGTCCGAGCTCGACCCACGAGACGCGGCGCACAGAGGCTCCTTTCCCGAGCGCAACCGGATCATCGCCGCGCTTGCCTCCGTCACGATTGTCGTCGAGGCGGGGATCAAGAGCGGCGCGTTGATCACAGCGAATCGCGCCAATGAGTTGGGCCGCACGGTTGCCGCGGTCCCCGGTCCCATCGACGTGCCGCAGGCGCAAGGGAGCAACAACCTGTTGCGCGAAGGCGCGCAGGTGATCGCGAGCATGGCCGACGCCCTCTCGCTGCTTGGCCTCACCGCGCCCATCAAGCTCGCGGAGATTCCGGAAGGCAGTGGCGAACGACGCCTCTGGGACGCCTTGGCGGAAGGCTCGGCAAATCTCGACACGCTCGCCACGCGTACTGGCCTGCCGGCGCATCAGGCCATGGCCGCGCTTGTCGGTCTGGAGATTCGTGGGCTGATCGAGTGCGCGTTGACCGGAGAGATCAGGCGCCTCTGAACAGCGCCGGCAGGCGATATTCAGGCGTGCCCCGCCACGTTTACCTTCACGTCCCCTTTTGCGCACGACGCTGCTCGTACTGCGATTTCTCCATCGCAGTGCGTCGTTCGGTCCCCGTCGACGAGTATCTCGCCGCGCTGGAGGGTGAGCTTCGCGCCCGCTTTGGACGCGCGCCGGCAGAGCCGGTGGACACCATCTACCTTGGCGGCGGAACGCCGTCTCGGCTCGGTGGAGATGGCGTTGCGCGTGCGCTGGACCTCGTCCGCCGCCACTTCGTGCCCGCACCGGATGCCGAGATCACCATCGAAGCCAATCCCGAGGACATCAACGTCGCGGCGGCAGGTGCGTGGTATCGTTCGGGCGTGAACCGACTGTCCATCGGCGCACAGAGCTTCGACGATCGCGTGCTCCGCTGGATGCACCGCACACACGACTCGCGAGCGACGGCCGACGCCGTCCAGTCGGCGCGCTATGCCGGAATCACAAATCTGTCACTCGACCTCATCTTTGCGCTTCCGGATGCGTTGCAGAGAGACTTCGAGCGCGACATCGAACGGATCATTGAGCTCGAGCCAGATCACGTCTCGCTCTACGGGCTCACGATCGAGCCCAAGACTCCCCTTGGACGATGGGTCGGGAAGGGAATCACCGTCGAACAGCCGGAAGAAGGGTACGAGGCGGATTTCCTGACAGCGCATCGCCTGCTCGCTCGGGCGGGATTCGAGCACTACGAAGTCTCGAACTACGGTCGCCCAGGCCGGCGCGCCCGGCACAATTCGTCGTATTGGTCGGGGGTGCCATACGTGGGCCTGGGTCCGGCGGCACACGGCTTCGATGGCAGCGTTCGCCGCTGGAATTCGCGCCACTACGCCCAGTGGCGCGACCTCGTGGCGACGGGATCGGATCCGCGAGAGGGTGAGGAGTTGCTGACCGAGGAGAATCGAGTTGCCGAGCGGGTGTATCTTGGAATGCGGTCGGACGTCGGGCTGGAGTTACTTCCCGGCGATCTCGACGTCGTCCATCGTTGGGTGGACGCGGGCTGGGCGATCGTTGGTCCGGACGGTCGGCTCCGGTGTACTCCCGAAGGGTGGTTGCGGCTGGACGCTCTGGCCGCTGCCTTGACGCATCACCGAAGTCGTTAAATTATTGACACTTATGGCCACCGCAGACGAGCTCACGTCACGAGAGCGCCGAGTTCTCGAGGCGGTGATCCAGACATATGTACAGACTGCCGAGCCCTGCGGCTCGCGCGTCCTGTCGCGCCGGTTCGGGCTGGGCGTCTCTCCCGCGACGATCCGCAACACCATGAGCGACCTCGAGGAGAAGGGGTTTCTCATGCATCCGCACACGTCCGCGGGGCGAGTGCCGACCGACAAGGCGTATCGCGCCTACGTCGACCAACTGCTGAATGCCCCGGCCAGTCCGATCGTCATCTCGGAGCGCGATCGGCTGCACGCGGAGATCTCGTCGAAGAACTCGACAATCGAGAACATTCTGCGGCGCGCGGCGCAGTCGCTCGGCGTGCTTACTCAGGAGCTCGGCGTCGCCCTCGGTCCGCGGCTCGACGCGAGCATCCTTCGGTCACTGGAGCTCGTCCGCGTCGGCGGCGACCGGTTGCTGCTCGTCCTGACGCTCGAGGGCGGCGTGGTGCGGACAGTGTTCGTCGAGGTGCGTGGCACACTGGCCGACTCGGCGGTCGTCGAGGTGACGCGCGTGCTCAATGAGCGCCTCGCGGGACACACGCTTCGCGAGCTGCGGACGTCGGTGGCCGAACGACTGCGCGATTCGGCGACCAATCCCGATGCCGGCGAGCTGCTCAACATCTTCGTGCAGGAAGGCGAGCAGTTGCTCGACGCAGCGCTCCCGATGAGCGAAGGAAGCGTCATCGTCGGACAGGCCAGCGTTCTCGCATCACAGCCCGAGTTTGGCGGCGCCGAGAACTTGCGGAGGCTTCTCACGCTTACTGAAGAGCCGGCGCGGCTCGCGGATGCACTTCGCCGCACGCACGCCGGCGACGAGCGTCCCGGCGTCTGCATCACGATCGGCGGCGAGCATGGCGATCCGCGACTCGACCAGTTCACCGTGGTCACCGCCGAGTATCATGCGGGCTCGCTGGCCGGCGTCATCGGTGTCATCGGGCCGACGCGCATGCCGTACGAAAAGGTCATCTCGCTCGTACAGCACACGTCGAGATTGCTGTCCGATCTGCTGTAATCGCCACCGTCTACCGATTCACCTGTCCAATGGCTGACTTTTATACGACACTCGGCGTCGAGCGCACTGCCGCGGACGACGACATCAAGAAGGCGTATCGCAAGCTCGCGATGACGTATCACCCCGACCGCAACGGGGGCGCGAAGGAGGCCGAGGAGAAGTTCAAGGCGATCACGGAAGCGTACGACGTGCTGCGCGATCCGCAAAAGCGCGCCGCGTACGATCGCTACGGTGAAGCCGGCCTGCGCGGTGGCAGCGGCGGATTCCATCACGTCGATCTCTCGGAAGCGCTTGGCATCTTCATGCGCGACTTCGGCGGGTTCGGCGGATTGGACGAGCTGTTCGGCGGTCGCGGGCAGAGTGGCAGCGGCCCTCGCACCGGCGCCGACGTCAAGGTCACGCTGCCGTTGACGCTCGTCGAGGTCGCGACTGGCGTGGACAAGGAGCTCAAGCTCAAGGTGCTCGAGTCGTGTGATCGCTGCTCCGGCAGCGGCGCGGAACCTGGCTCCAAGGCGCACCAGTGCGCCACGTGCGCCGGTCACGGCGAAGTTCGCCGCGCGCAGCGTTCGTTCTTCGGTCAGTTCGTGTCGGTCGCGCCCTGTCCTACCTGCAAGGGCGAGGGCCAGGTCATCGATACGCCCTGCAAGAAGTGTCGTGGCGAAGGGCGCACGCGCGCCGAGAAGACGATCAAGGTGTCCGTTCCGGCGGGCGTGGCGACGGGTCAGTACATGACGCTGCGTGGCGTCGGCAACGCCGGTACACGCAACGGCGAGCGTGGCGACGTCCACGTGATCTTCGAGGTGGCGGACGATCCGCGTTTCGAGCGCGACGGCGAGGACCTGTACACCGAAGTCCTCGTGACGTATCCGCAGCTCGTCCGCGGTGCGATAGTCGAAGTGCCCACCGCGACGAGCACCGTCGCGCTGAGCGTTCCACCGTCGACGCAGAGTGGGCAGGTGTTCCACCTGCGCGGACGCGGGCTCGCACGCGTGAACGGCGCGGGCACCGGCGACCTGCATGTGCGCGTGCAGCTCTGGACGCCCGAGAAGCTCAGCGGCGAGGAAGAGCAACTCATCGAGCGGCTCGGTGAAATCCAGAAGGCCGTGCCGTCGGATCGGGGCAAGGGACTCTGGGCGAAGATGAAAGAGGCGTTGGGCGCATGAACTGGCTCGCGGTGCGCGTCCGACCGGGAGCGTCGCGTGACAGGGCACTGGCCGCACTGTTCGAGATCGGATCCGAAGGCGTCCACGAGACGGGCGACGAGCTCGTCACGCATTTTCCTGGCGACACCGACGCCGAGATGGTGCGCGCCGCGCTGCTCGAAGCGGATCCCACGTCGCAGGTCACGGCGACGCTCATTCCTGCTGTCGACTGGGCCGAGGAGTGGAAGAAGGGAGTCGGTGCACACGACCTCGGCGCGCTGTCCATCGTTCCACCGTGGCTTGCCGACGGTCGCGACGCGAGCCGCACGATCGTCATCGAACCCGAGATGGCGTTCGGGACTGGGGAACATCAGACCACCCGCGGCGTCGTGCGTCTTCTGCCGGACGTGATACGTCCCGGCGACCGCGTGGCGGATCTGGGCAGCGGGAGCGCGGTGTTATCGATTGCCGCTGCGTTGCTCGGTGCCGCGCACGTGACCGCCATCGAGATCGACCCGGACTCCATCGCGAACGCCGGCGAAAACGTTCTTCGCAATGGGGTGTCCGATCGCGTCACCGTCATCGAGGGTGATGCGTCGATCCTGCTGCCGCTGGTCGCGCCGGTTCGTGTCGTACTCGCGAACATCATCTCGTCGGTGCTGCTCGAGATGCTGCCGACGATCGCGGCGTCGCTGACCGCCGACGGTGACGCGGTGCTGAGCGGTATGCTCGTCGAGGAGCGCGAGTCGATGCTGCACGCGTTCGCCGCCGGTGGCTGGTCGGTCATCGCCGAGGATGTGGAGGGCATGTGGTGGAGCGCGAGGATCGCGCGCCGGTAGGCACCTTCCACGCACCCGGTGCGTGGAGTCGCGCCGAGCGTCTGGAGCTCGACGCGGACGCGGCACACCACGCCGTCGTGAAGCGGCTCGTCGTCGGCGATGTCGTTCGTCTCTCGAGTGGCGACGGACGTCGCGCACATGGCGAAATCAGCGAGCTTTCGAAGAAGCGCCTTGTCGTGACCGTTGCCGATGAAGAGGTCGAGCAAACGCAACTGCCGCCGCGCGTCGAGGTATGGCCCCCAGTTGGCGATCGCGAACGCATGCTGATGTTGGCCGAGAAGAGCGTGGAGCTGGGGGCGTCGGCGTGGCGTCCCATCGTGTACACCCGGTCGCGATCGGTGACGCCCCGTGGCGAAGGCGATGGCTTTCGTGAGAAGGTGCGGTTGCGTCAGATCAGCGCGCTCGAGCAGTGTGGCGGCGCGTGGCTTCCGGAGATGCACGCAGAGACGCCGCTCGATGCCGCGCTCGCCGCCGCCGTAGTGGCGGGACAGGGCAGCCTCTTGCTCGACGTCCACGGCGAATCGCTCGGGGACGTCGTGAAGTCGCTCGAGTTGCCGGTGCGCATCGCGCTGGGGCCCGAGGGTGGCCTCGAAGAATCAGAACGCGCACAGTTCATTCGTGCTGGCTGGCGTCCTGTCTCGCTCGGAGCCAACGTCCTGCGTTTCGAGACGGCGGGGATCGCCGCGCTCGCCATCGTGCGCTCACACCTACGCTGAAGATCGATGTCAGAGAATTGTCTGTTCTGCCGCATCGTGCGGAAGGAAATTCCGGCGACGCTCGTTCTGGAGAACGAGCACGTCGTCGCATTCAGGGACATCGACCCCAAGGCGCCGACGCACGTGCTCGTCGTGCCACGCGAGCATGTCGCGACGCTCGACGACGCCACCAGCGCGCCGATGCTCGGGGAGTTGATGCTCGCCGCCGCGGCGATTGCGCGCGACGAGGGAATCGTCGACGGCGGATACCGCACCGTCGTGAACTGCGGTGCGGATGCGGGGCAGACAGTGTTCCATGTGCATCTGCACCTGCTCGGCGGACGCAAGCTGAACTGGCCGCCGGGGTGACGACGTCAGCCCGCCCGAACCCGCCCGGGTTAGGTCTCGTTGGATCAACGAAAGCCGAGTGAAGGGAAACTGCAGAGCAAGACTGAAAAGGCAGGTTCCGGAATTCGCTTGATCTTGTCTTTTCTCTTGGTTTCTGCCTTTTCCCTTGCTCGCTTTCCCTTACTGCGGCGACCTGCTCAGTTGACTGGGAACAAGGTCGCCTCAATCGAGATCCGTGTCCGCGCTGTTCCACGGGCCTGCGTTGCCGCCCGCTCGGTCGCCAGGTATTTTCCCTGACTACACTCCGTCAGACAAATGCCGCTCTTCGATACCCTCCAGTCCGACCTGAACGCCGCCCGCAAGGCGTTGGACAAGCCGCGCGTCCTCGTGCTCGGCACGATCTACTCCGACGCAAAGAATCGGAAGATCGAGCTGCGCCGCGACCTCACCGACGACGAGGTCATCGATGTCCTTCGCAAGGGGATCAAGCGCCGTCGCGAGTCGATCGAGATGTACGCTGGCAAGCGCGACGACCTCGCCGACAAGGAGCGCGCTGAGGTGACGATTCTCGAAGCGTATTTGCCGGCAGCCGTCAGCGACGAGGAGTTGCGCGTGGCGGTGAAGGCGGCGATCGCCGCGGGCGCGACGCAGATCGGTGCGGTGATGGGGAGGGTGCTTCCGCAGTTCAAGGGGCGCGCAGAGGGAAGCGCGATCAACGCGATCGCGCGCGAGGAACTCGGCAAACAGGGGTGAAGATGACGGTCGGACAGTCTGACGGTGGGACGGTCCACGACATCTCCGTTCGAGTGATGAACGCACACGCCCTCGGCATCCTCGAGTTTCCGCGCTTGCTCGAACTGGTCGCGGAGCGCGCGGCATCCGCGCCCGGCGCGGCACGCGTGCGAGCACTGTCGCCGAGCGCCGATATCACGTGGCTCGAGTCGGAGCATCGTCGCGTTGCCGCCGTACGCGCGTTGCTCACCGGCGAACCCATATGGCGGCCTGAGCCCGTGCCTGAGCTCTCCGGACCCATTCAACGACTGCGCGTCATCGGCAGTGTGTGGAGCGGGCAGGAGCTCGTCGCGGGTGCGATCCTGCTTCGCTCGGCGCGTCGCACACGCGATGCGCTCCGTGATGACCGGCGCGCGGCTGTGGTGCGCGCCGTGCTCGGTGGATTCGCCGAGCGGATGGTCGTCGCCAAGGCGCAGGAAGATGCGATCGAACGCGCGCTCGGCGAAGACGGTGTGGTGAAGGACGACGCGTCGCCCGCATTGCGACGCATCCGTCGCGAGTTGCGTGCGTCACACGGCGAGTTGATTCGTATCCTCGAGAAGGTGATGGGGAGTCTGGAATCGCATCATCGTCCGCCAGACATGTCGGTGACGGTGCGCGATGGTCGCTACGTGATTCCCGTGCGCCGCGAAGGCGTGAAGGGAGTCGGTGGCATCGTGCACGGCACCTCGGGCACCGGTGGGACGATGTTCGTGGAGCCGCCGGCAGCGGTGGAATACGGCAACAAGATTCGCGAGCTGGAATCGGAGGAGCAGGAGGAGGTCGAGCGGATTCTCGCCGAGCTGACCGACGACATCCGTCCGCATCGCGAAGGACTTGCGTCATCGCTCGATGCGCTGGCGGAGTTGGATTCGCTGCATGCGCGCGCGCGTTATGCGATCCAGTTCCATTGCACGCCGGCCGATCTCGTTCCGGCTCGCGACGGCTTCGCGATTCGCGATGGTCGGCATCCGCTGCTGTTGGCGAAGGGCGCGGATGTCGTGCCGTTCGACCTCGAGATGTTCGCGACCGAGCGCACGTTGCTCGTCTCCGGTCCGAATACGGGCGGAAAGACGGTGTTGCTCAAGGCGCTCGGCCTCGTGTCGATGATGTCGCAGTCGGGCATTCCTGCACCGGTCGGGGCGGAGAGTCGCATTCCTGTATTCGACGACGCGCTGGCCGACATCGGCGACGAGCAGTCGATCGAAGCGAGCCTGTCGACATTCTCGGCGCACCTGAAGAACCTGTCGGAGATCTTGCGTCTCGCGACGGCCGATTCGCTCGTCCTCATCGACGAGCTTGGGTCGGGCACGGATCCGCAGGAGGGTGCGGCGCTTGGCTGGGCAATTCTCGAGACGCTGACGGCGCGCGGCACCACGACACTCGCGTCGACGCACCTTGGGCAACTCAAGGAGTTGGCGACGCAGGTGTCCGGTGTCGTCAACGCGTCGCTGCAATTCGACGCCGTGCAACTTGCACCGACGTATCGGCTCATCAAGGGGATTCCTGGCCGGTCGTACGGCATCAGCATCGCTCGGCGGCTGAATCTCCCCGCCGACGTCGTCGCGCGCGCCGAAGAGCGTATTCCCCAGGGTGAGCGCGACATGGCTGCGCTCATCGCTCGGCTCGAGCGGAAAGACGAGGAGCTTGCCGAGCGGGAGCGCGAGGCCGCCGCGATGGTGGATGACGCGCGGCAGCGCATCGCGACAGTGGTCAAGCGCGAGCACAACGTGCGCGAGCGTGAGCGCACGGTCGAGAAGGAAAGCAGGAAGGATGCGCGCAAGTACGTGCTCGAGGCTCGCGCCGAGATCGACAAGACGATCAAGGAGCTGAAGAAGCAGGGCGCCGCGGCAGCGGATACGGCGATTGACCAGTTGGGTCGCGAAGCGCGACGCAAAGCGGAGGAGCTTGCGGCCAAGCAGGCAAGTGTACTTGATCGACTCGACGCGGAGGAGCGTTCCACGCTTCGCAAGCGTGGCACCGTTCCTCCGTCGCAGCGCACGCCGATCAGCGTCGGCGACGCAGTGGAAGTCGGCACGCTGGGCGGAAAGATCGGACGTGTGCTCGAGTTGCGCGGCAAGGACGCGAGCATCGTCGTGGGCTCGATGAAGCTGACGGTGAACCTTTCGACGTTGCGAAAGACCGCGCAGCCCGTCGAAGCGGCCGTGAGCTACATCGGTGACTCTCCCGAAGTGTTCGCGAGCACGGAGGTGAACCTCCTCGGCCTGCGCGCGGATGAGGCGGAAGGCGCGGTGTTGCAGGCACTCGACAGCGCCATCCGTGCCGATCTCAAGTCACTGCGCATCATTCACGGCAAAGGCACCGGCGCGTTGCGGCAAGTCGTCGACGAGATGCTGCGCAAGGACACGCGCGTGCGCGAGTTTCGCATGGCGGGGTGGAATGAAGGCGGTGCCGGTGTCACCGTCGCGGTCTTCGCGTGATTCCCGACGAGACGGTCGAGCGCGTTCGCGAATCTGCCGACATCGTTGGCGTGATCGGCGAGTACGTCGACTTGAAGCGTCAGGGTGCGGATTTTCGCGGCCCGTGCCCGTTCCATCAGGGCACGGGCCGCAACTTCTCCGTCTCGCCGAAGAAGATGATGTACCACTGCTTCGTGTGCGGCGAGAGCGGTAACGTCTTCACGTACCTGATGAAGCGGCTCGGCGTCGACTTTCCCACGGCCGTACGAATGGTCGGCGAGAAGTCCGGCATCGACGTCATCGTGACGAAGTCGGGGCGCGCCGATGAGAAGGACACGCGCGAACCATTGTGGGAAGTGAACGGCGCCGCCGTCGAATACTTTCGGCAGACGCTGTGGGAAGACGATCTCGGGCTCTCCGCACGCAGGTATCTCGAGGAGCGTGAGATCAGCCGCGAGCTCGCCGAGAAGATCGGCATGGGCTTCGCGCCGAGGGAGATCGGGTTGATGCGGGCGTATCTCAATACGCTCGGCTTCGACGACGATCGTCTCGTCGAGACGGGACTGTTGCATACGCCAGACGGCAGCTCCGAGCCGCGACCGCGCTTTCGCGATCGCCTCATCTTCCCAATTTATGATGTGTCGAGCCGTGTCGTGGGGTTCGGGGGACGACTGCTCGGACCCGGTGAGCCGAAGTACCTCAACTCCGCGGAGTCGCCCATCTTCAGCAAGGGCAAGCTGCTCTATGGCCTCAACTGGGCGAAGCAGGCCGCGCGTCGCGACGAGCGGATGCTCGTCGTCGAGGGCTACTTCGACGCGGTGCGGTTGATTGGCGCGGGAATCGAAAGCGTCGTCGCACCGATGGGAACCGCACTCACGGAAGATCAGGCGAAGCTCATTCGTCGGTACACGGACCGCGTCTACCTTCTGTACGATTCGGACAAGGCGGGTCTCAAGGCGACATTCCGTTCGGGCGATGAGCTGTTGGCGCAGGGCGCCGCAGTGCAGGTGGTCACGCTCCCTGATGGCGAGGATCCGGACACATTTGTTCGTACGCACGGCGCCAACGGACTCGAGTCGCAGATCACGAGCTCCATCGACGTCTTCGAGCGGAAGATCCAGTTGCTCGAGCGCGGCGGGTGGTTCGGCGATCTACGCAAGAAGCGACAGGCGCTCGACCGTCTCCTCCCCACGCTGCGCGCCACCAGCGATCCGCTCACGCGCGACATGTATCTCGGCCATGCGGCCAACGCCGCTGGCGTCACGCGCGAGCTGCTCGAGCGCGAGCTCAGCGCGCCGCCGCGCACGCGCAGCGGTCGTCCGGCGGCGCGCAGTCCGGCGCCCGCGGATTCGCAGTTTCCGCCGCCGGATGAGCATCCCCGGCGCGATCAGCGACAGGAACCGGTCCGCGTTCGGCAAGGCGACCGGCGTCGCGTGGCGGGCGAGCGCGCGAGCAGCGCGGAGCGCGAGCTCATTCGCGTCCTGCTGCATCGTCCTGCCTATTTCGAGCAGGTCATCGAACGGGCGGGTGAGGAGAGCTTTCGCGACGACGACATGCGCCGGATCTTTGCGGCGATGGCACTCCATGGAGCGGACGCCGGCCCTGACGTCCTTGCCGAGCATCTCGACGGCGACGCGGTGGTGAGCATGCAGTCGCTCCTCGAGGAGACGGGCGGGCTGGACCACGCGGACGAAGCCGTCGCCGGGAGCCTCTCCGCGATGCATGAGCGAAGCCTCACGGCACGGATGTCCGAGATCGATCGCGAGATGCCGATTGCCTCGGAAAGCCAGAAGGACGAGCTCACCGCCGAAAAAAGGAAGCTCATGGACGAGCTGAGACGCCTTGGCGGCCGGTGGTGGAAGAAATTTCGGTGAGCCGCGGGCAATGTGCTATGATTCAGGATGGCAAAACGCGCTACGGCAGTTCTCGAGCAACCGGTTCCACGTCCCCCGGCTCTTATGCACCCTGACGTGCAATTCCTGTTGGCCGTGCAGGTCGACGACATCGAGCTCTACGCGCTCGAGGACAAGCTGGCGTCGCTGGCGCCGCGCATCGCGGCCCTCGAGAAGGAACGAGGCAAGGTCGCCGGTCAGCTCGACCGCGCCAAAGCGTCCATCGCGGGCGAAGAGACGCGACATCGCGAGGCACAGGTTCGCGTCGATGCGAACAAGGCGCTCGTCGAACGCAGCCAGCGCGCGTACGAGAGCGTGACGTCGCCGAAGGAAGCCAATGCCGCCATCGTGCAGCTCGAGCAGACGAAGCGTATGGTCGACGACGCCGAGCGCGACGCGCAGCAAATCCAGGGTCGTATCAACGAGCTGCGACATCACGTTGCCGACCTGGAGTCGTCCCTCACCGATGTCGAAGCCCGTCAGGCCTCGACGCGCACGGAGCTCGAAACGGAGCGCAAGGCGATCGAAGGCGAGATGACCACGGCACAGGCCAAGCGAGACGACACCGCGAAGGCAGTCCCGCGCGCGATGCTCTCGAAGTACGATCGAGTGCGTCTGCGGAAGCGCACGGAGTCCGTCTTCCCGCTTCGTGGCGCGTCGTGCAGCGCGTGCGACACCGCCATTCCCACGCAGCGTCGCGCGTCCATGGCAGCCACCGGTGCGCTGGAGATGTGCGAGGGTTGCGGAGTGCTCCTGTATGCGGGAGAATGACACGCGCTGACCGTTGAACCGTCCCTGCGTGTCATCTAGGTTGGACGCATGACCGCTTCGACGCTCGTCGCCCGTCCGCGCGCCCGCTGGATTCTCCCCGAAGCGCCAGACCCCGCGATCGTCCACGCGCTCGGCAAGGAATTGTTGCTCCCCGAGTCGATTTGCCGGCTCCTCGCCGCGCGTGGCTTCGCGCCGGCCGATACGGCCAAGCGCTATCTGCGTCCGCGACTCGATCAATTGCTGCCTCCGGAGCAACTGCTCGACATGGGACGCGCCGTCGAGCGGCTCGTAAAGGCGGTGCGCGGCGGCGAGACGATTCTCGTGCATGGCGACTACGACGTCGACGGCATGTGCTCGACGACGTTGATGACGCGCGCGCTCACTGCGCTTGGCGGCAAGGTCGTGCCGTTCATCCCGCAGCGGCTCGTCGACGGCTACGACCTGACCGACGCCGGTGTCCGCGCCGCGCAGGAGAACGGCGCAACCGTCGTCGTCACGTGCGACTGCGGCACGAGCGCCGTCGCACCCGTGGCAAGGCTGCAGGAACTCGGCATCGACGTCATCATCAGCGATCATCACCTGCCCGGTGGCGATCTGCCCAATGCCTTCGCGGTGCTCAATCCCAAGCGTCCGGGTTGCGAATCGGAAGACAAGGATCTCGCCGCCGTGGGCGTTGCCTTCAAGCTCGCGCTCGCGCTGACGCGCGCGATGGGTGGCAACGAGAACTTCGTGTATGGCATGCTCGACCTCGTGGCGCTGGCGACCATCGCCGACATCGCGCCACTCCGTGGGGAGAATCGTGTGTTCGCGCGCTACGGCCTGCGATTGCTTGCCGAGACGAAGAGCATCGGCCTGCGTGCGCTCATTCGGGCGACGGGGCTCGACAACAAGGTGCTTACCGCGGGCCGTGTCGGATTCATCCTCGCGCCGAGGCTCAATGCGGTGGGACGGTTGGGCAAGGCGTTGCGTGGCGTCGAGCTGCTGATGTCGACCAACGAGCACGACGCCAACGCCATCGCGCGGGAGCTCGAGGAGATCAACGCGCGGCGACAGGAGATCGATCGCGACGTGCTGAAGAAGGCGAGAGCGCGTGTTCTCGAGATGGACCTCGATGACACCTTCGGCATCGTGCTCGCCGCGGATGGCTGGCACCCGGGCGTGATCGGGATCGTGGCGTCGCGGCTCGTCGAGGAGTTCGGTCGTCCAACGATCCTCATCGGCCTCGAGGGCGACGAAGGGAAGGGTTCCGGCCGTTCCATCTCGCGCTTCGATCTTCACGCCGGCATCGGTCGCAGCAAGCATCTGCTCAAGCGGTTTGGCGGACACCGGAGTGCCGCGGGCGTGACGATCGCGCGTGACAAGGTCGATGAATTCGCGCATGCCTTCAACGAGGGTGCGCGCGCTGTACTCACGCCGGATGATCTCGTGCCCGAACTGCGCGTGGACATGGAGGTTGCGCTGGCTGACGTCACGGCCGAGTTCGAGAAGCTCCTGCATCATCTCGAGCCGTGCGGCATGGGCAACCCCGCGCCGATGCTCATGACGCGCGGTGTGCGTCTCGCGATGCCGCCACGCGTCGTGGGCACCGACGGTCTCAAGTTGCGCCTCGAGCTCGGTGGTGGAAAGTCGCTCGAGGCCATCGGCTGGTCGCTTGGCCCGCGCATCGGTGAGCTCGACGTCTCGCGCCCGATCGACATCGCGTATCGCCTCGAGCGCGATGAGTATCAGGGCGTCTCGCGCCTGCAGGCGCGGCTCGCCGACTTCCGGTCCGCGTAAGCGATGCGCATCGTCGCGGGGCAGTGGCGTGGCCGGCGCCTCGTGACCCCGAAGGGCGACGTCGTGCGCCCAACGGCCGATCGTGTGCGCGAGGCATGGATGAGCATCGTGAGTCCCTGGCTGCCCGACGCGCGCGTGCTCGATCTCTTCGCTGGATCGGGAGCACTCGGCATCGAGGCGCTGTCGCGTGGCGCCACGAGTGTGGACCTCATCGACACCGGCGCGCCGGCGCTCAAGGCCATCGCGACGAATCTCGAGCAGGTTGGGGCGGGCGATGCCGCGACGGTCCATCGCACCGACGCATTCACGTTCATCGCCACGCTGGACGCGCACGCCTACGACGTCGCCTTCGCCGACCCCCCATACGACCAGGGTCTCGCGGCGCGCGTGGCTGAACAGTGGTTGGCCACACCGTTCGCGGACATCCTCGGCATCGAGCACCGTGCGTTCGATCCCATGCCCGACGGCGGCGAAAAGCGACGCTACGGCGGCACGGCAATCACCTTTTACCGCACGGCGTAGCGGGCGGCGCGTTGCGCTTTGCTCCTCCGCCGTCGATCCTTCCCCAGTGCCGAATTCCAGAATCGCCATCTACGCGGGCAGCTTCGACCCGATCACGCGCGGGCATGAGGATCTCATGCACCGCAGCCTGGAGTTCGTCGACACGCTGATCGTCGCCGTCGCGATCAACTCGACGAAGACGCCGCTGTTCACCATCGACGAGCGCGTGCAGCTGATCAAGGACTCCGTCGGCCAGGACACGCACATGCAAGTGCACTCCTTCGGCGGCCTCCTCGTCGACTTCGCGCGCGAGGTCGACGCGTCGCTGCTCATTCGCGGCCTGCGTGCCGTGAGCGACTTCGAATACGAGTACCAGATGGCCCTGATGAACCGACATCTCTCGCCCAGGCTCGAGACGGTGTTCATGGTCCCGTCGCTCGACACCACGTACATCAGCGCCAGCCTCGTGCGCGAGGTCGCTCGCTTCGGCGGTGACGTCCACGATCTCGTGCATCCCACGGTCGCCGACGCGTTGCGCGCCAAGTTCGCCGCGAAGTGAAGTTCCTCGAGTCGCTGCACGAGCGCGCCGCGCATCGGCCCCGCCGCATCCTGTTTCCAGAAGCCGCCGACGCTCGCACCCAGTCCGCCGTCCGCGCGCTCAAGGAGCGCGGCATCGTCGAGCCCGTCCTCGTCGGTTCCGCAGCGGAGGCGATCCCCGGCGTGGAGCTCATCGATGTCGACGATCCCGTGCTCTCGGCTGAAGTCGCCGAGCAGCTGCTCGTCATCCGTGGACCCAAGGGGATGACGGCGCAGCAGGCGGCAGATCACAGCAGGTCCCCACTCCTCGTCGCCGATGCGCTCGTGCGCCTTGGCCGCGCCGACGGGTGCGTCGCCGGCGCCGTCCACACGTCGGCCGACGTCGTTCGTGCCGCGCTCTGGCTGATCGGGCCCGCCGAAGGAGTGCGGACGATCTCGAGCGCGTTCTACATGGATGTGCCACCGTTCCGCAGTGCGCATGGCGAAGTGCTGACGTTCACCGACTGCGCCGTGGTGCGCCGGCCCACCGCGGGCCAGCTCGCCGACATTGCCATCGCCGCTGCCAGCGACCGCGTCCGCATCGTTGGCGACGTGCCGCGCGTAGCGTTTCTGTCCTTCAGTACGAAGGGCAGCGGCAAGGGGGAAAGTGTTGAGCGGATTCGTCTTGCGACGGAGGAGGTGCGTCGTCTAGCGCCCGAGCTTGCCGTGGACGGAGAATTGCAGGGGGACGCTGCGCTCGTCGATGCGGTGGCGTCTCTCAAGGCGCCGGGAAGTCCCGTCGCGGGTAGGGCGAACGTGTTGGTCTTTCCAGATCTCGATGCCGGCAACATCGCCTACAAGCTGGTTCAGCGGCTCGCATCGGCGCGCGCGATCGGTCCCATCCTTCAAGGGATGCGTCATCCGTGCAATGATCTCTCGCGCGGAGCGACCGCTGACGACATCTTCAATGTGGCTGCCATCACCGCACTTCAGGCGGACGACTCAGCCGCCATACTTCTGAATCAGATCCGCCAGGAGACAGGCACATGAGCTTTTCGATCAAGAAGCAGGGGGAAATTGTCGTGGTAGACGTCGAAGGCCAGCTCATCGTCGGAAACCGCCAGGAGCTCAAGCAGAAAG
>JBDSML010000008.1:0-22946 GCA_039915865.1 Gemmatimonadaceae bacterium
CGGCGAACCAGAAGGACTACGCCACGCGGATGGGTGAGTGGTTCGATCACTACCTCGAGGGCAAGCCGGCGCCGGAGTGGATGAAGGACGGCGTCCCGCGTCTTCGGATGGAGGAGCACCTGCGCGAGAGAAAGCCCGCCGCAAAGCCGGACACGCCGGTCGTCCCATGACCGATCGTCGCGCCTTTCTCAAGCTCTCGGCGCTCGCGAGCGGCGCGCTCGGCCTTGGTGTCACGCCGTCGCTCGGCGCTGCAGCGGAGCCGTCATCGAAACGGGCACACATGCCTCGTGCCGGCGCACCGCTCGACATCCTCATCCTCGGTGGCACGGGGTTCACCGGCCCGGAGCAGGTGGAGTACGCCACCGCGCGCGGACACAGGGTCACGCTCCTCAATCGCAACAAGACGCGCCCCGACTTTTTCAAGGGACGCGTCGAGCAGCTCGTCGGCGACCTGAACGACGACGTCAGCGCGCTCAAGGGCCGCAAGTTCGACGTCGTCATCGATAACCCGACGACATTTCCCGCGTGGGTGCGCAACGCGGCACAGCACCTCGCCGGCAATACGAAGCACTACATCTTCATCTCGACGATCTCCGTCTATCCGGACAACACGATTCCGAACCAGGATGAGACGGCGGGAACGACGCCAATGCCCGCCGACCTCGATCCGTACACGCTCGACCGCGCCAACGCGGGGAAGTATTACGGCGCGCTGAAGACCTTCTCGGAAAAGGAGGTCGCGAAGCACTACCCCGGCATCAACACGATCATCAGGCCGGGACTCATCGTCGGTCCGCTCGACCGTACCGACCGCTTCACGTACTGGCCGTATCGCATCGACAAGGGCGGCGCAGTGCTCGCCCCCGGAACTCCCAACGATCCAGTCCAATTCATCGACTCGCGCGATCTCGCCGAGTGGACCATTCGCATGGCGGAGAACCGGGTGTTCGGTACCTATCAGGCGACCGGCCCTGCCGCGCCGCTCACCATCGCCGAGATGCTGTATGGCATCAAGGCGGTGACGACCGCTGGTGCGCAGTTCACGTGGGTGCCGGCAGATTTTCTCGAGGCGCAGAAGATCCGCGCGTGGCGTGACATGACGGTGTGGGTGCCGCCCGGCCGGTCGGGGGGATTCTCGCGTCGCAACGTCGCGAAAGCCGTCGCTGCGGGGCTCACTTTCCGCCCGCTCGCCGTGACCGCGAAGGACACGCTCGATTGGGCGAAGACCCGTCCAGAGGCGGACCAGAAGGCCATGGCCGAAGGGAGTGTCGGTGGAATCTCGGCGTCGCGCGAGGCTGAAGTCCTTTCGGCATGGAAGGCGAAGAAGACCAGTTGAGACAGATCGCGCTGCTGCGTCGCGCAGTCGATGTGAAGCCGGAGGAGCAGGGGGCGATGCTGATGTCGTTCGCGTTCTTCTTCTTCGTGCTGAGTGGGTATTTCGTCCTCCGCCCCATCCGCGATGCGGTGGCCGCCGCGTCGGGAGTGCAGCAGCTGCCGTGGCTCTTCGCCGGCACGCTCACTGCCACGCTGGCCTTCAATCCGATCTTCACGTCGCTCGTCGTCAAGTTTCCGGCGCGGAAGTTCGTACCCATCATGTTTCAGGTCTTCGTCTCGAACCTCATCATCTTCTACGTGATGATTCGGTTCGTGTCGCCCGGCGAGAATTCAACGACCGACATCTGGACCGGCCGAGCGTTCTATGTGTGGACGAGCGTGTTGGCGTTCTTCGGGACGTCGATCTTCTGGTGCTTCATGGCCGACGTCTTTCGCAGTGACCAGGCGAAGCGACTGTTCGGCTTCATCGGCGTCGGCGGAACGATTGGCTCCATCGCCGGCTCGACCGTGACAGCGACGCTGGCACCGGTCATCGGGCCGGTGAATCTGCTGCTCGTGTCGGCGGCGTTGCTCGAGCTCGCGGCGGTCACGGTGATCTATTTCCCATCGTCGCCACGCGGCGGCAGCGCCGACTCGGCGGGCGCCACTGACGCCATCGACGACGAGGTCATCGGCGGCTCAGTGATGAGCGGCGTGTCGAGCGTGCTCAAGTCGCGCTACCTGCTCGGCATTTCGCTCTTCCTCATCCTGTACTCCGTCGGCTCGACGTTCATCTACTTCCAGCAAAGCGACATCGTCGGGCGGTTCTATGCCGATCGCGCCGCGCGCACCACCGTACTGGCGCGACTCGAGCTGACCGCGCAGGTGCTGACCATCGTGACGCAGGTGTTCTTCACGGGTCGCATCATTCGGTGGATCGGCCTCGCGGCGACGCTCGCCGTCCTGCCGATCGTGTCGATGCTCGGCTTCGGTGCGCTCGGTGTGATGCCCGTGTTCGCCACACTGGCGGCGTTCACCGTGTTGCGCCGAGCGACGAATTTCTCGCTGACGAATCCGGCGATGGAGACGCTGTTCACCGTGGTGCCGCGCGAGGACAAGTACAAGGCGAAGAGCTTCATCGAGACGTTCGTGTATCGCGGTGGCGATCAGCTCGCGGCGTGGCTGTATGCCGGCTTGGCGGCGATCGGGCTGGGGCTCGCGGGAATCGCGTTCACCGCCATTCCCATCTCGGCCGCCTGGCTGGTGCTCGGTGTGTGGCTCGGACGCCGGCAGGCTGTACTTGCTGCGGGAGAAACGAACGAGCGGGAGCCGGTGTCCAACCTCGTTGTTGTCGCACAGTAGTCAATCGTGATTTGACGACGACTGCTCATTGCTCATGCGCAATCAGCACTAGCCTGCAAGCTTCAGCAATCAGACATCACTGGCCTGAACTCAGACTGGTGCCCTTCGACCTCAACATCCGTCCGATGCCTACACGTCGTGATTTTCTGAAGAGCACCACCGCGGCCGGCGCCCTACTGGTAGCCGGGAAAACTCTGCTACGCGCACAACCCGCACCGGCAGCCAAGCTCGACCTCCTCGTCCTCGGCGGCACTGGCTTCATTGGTCCGCACCTGGTGCGGCATGCCGTCGCGCGCGGACACACCGTCACGATCTTCACGCGTGGTCGCCGCGATGCGGAGATTCCGGATTCGGTGATCCGCCTGACGGGCGATCGCAACGGCGACCTCGAGTCGCTCGCGGGCAAGAAGTGGGATGCCGTCATCGACGATTCGGCGACGAATCCCGCATGGGTCGCGGCGACCACGGCGCTGCTGAAGGACAGCGTCGGCCGGTATCTCTTCACGTCGTCGACCGGCGTGTTCTATCCGTACCTGTCGCGCGGAATCGACGAGAACGGCCCGATCAAGCTCGAGGCCGACGATCCGAAGGACGGCTCGGCGACGTATGGTGTCGCGAAGGCGAAGGGTGAGCGCGAGGTGATGCGTGTCTTCGGCAATCGTGGCATCGTCGTTCGGCCGACGTACATCGTTGGCCCGGGCGACACGAGTGATCGCTTTCCCTACTGGCCGCAGCGGCTCGCCAGGGGTGGTGAGGTACTCGCGCCCGGCAAGCGCGACGATCCCGTGCAGTTCATCGACGTACGTGATCTCTCGGAGTTCTACGTGAAGCTCCTCGAGGACGGCAGGAGCGGTGCGTACGACGCTGCCGGACCAGCGACGCCGATGACGTCGCGGCAGTTCTACGAGCAGGCGCGCGCCGTGATCAATCCGGAGGCGAAGCTCACGTATGTCGACGACTACGCATTCCTCGGACAGCACAAGATCGAGGAGGCGATTCCGTGGGCGCTGCTCAAGGGCAACGACGACGGCATGATGTCGATCCGGAACGAGAAGGCGAAAGCGGCGGGACTTGGCTTCCGTCCGCTGGCGACCACGTTGCGCGATACGTTGGCATGGTGGCCCACCGTCCCCCGGGCACGACGCAACGCGCCGAAGTTCACGATCACGCCCGAGCAGGAAACCGCGGCGCTCGCCGCATGGAAGGTCCGGTGATGGGTCGCTCTCGCCTGAGGTACGCGTTCGTCGCTGGTGTGGCAGTGTCCTGCGCGCCCGCGTCGTCGACTCCGACGCCGGTGGCAGGCACCGCACTCGCCTGCTGCACCGAGCAAGGTCATGCGATCGCGACGAGATATCGAGTGCCGGCAATCACGCAACGACGGTTCACCCACGCCGAGCTGTGGGCTGCGCTCGATCCGATCGTGCGCTCGCCGGCGCTGCGCACCACCGAGATCGGCCGCTCCATTCAGGGTCGGCCCATTCGCGCGATCACGTTCGGCACCGGTCCGACGACCGTCCTCCTCTGGTCGCAAATGCACGGCGACGAATCCACGGCGACGATGGCGCTCGCCGACCTGCTGACGTGGATGACGCAAAGCGCTCCGCTCCATCCGGAGTTGCGCGACCGGATCGCGACGTCGCTCACCGTCGTGATGGTCCCGATGCTGAATCCCGACGGCGCAGAGATCTTCCAGCGCGAGAATGCCGTTGGTGTCGATGTCAATCGCGATGCCGCGAAGCTCGCCACGCCGGAGGCGCGAGCACTGAAGGCGCTGCGCGATTCGATCAAGCCGCAGTTCGGCTTCAACCTGCACGACCAGGGCGGGCGCATTCTTTCGGGGCGTAGCGGCAGGCAGGTCGGCATCGCGCTGTTGGCGCCGGCCGCCAACGAAACCGCCGACTACTCCGGTGCCCGCGCAAATGCGCGGCTCGTGGCATCGGGCCTCGTGTCGATCGTCGAGCGTGAGATTCCGGGCCGAGTGGCAAAGTACGAGGATGCGTTCAATCCGCGCGCGTTCGGCGACTTGATGCAGTCGTGGGGAACGAGCACGGTGTTGATCGAGAGCGGCGCGCTTCCCGACGACCCCCAGAAGCAGAAGCTGCGCGAGGTCAATGTTGTCGCGATCCTCTCGGCGCTCGAGGCGATCGGGAGCGAACGCTATCGCTCGGCGGATCCGCGCGTGTACGACCTGCTGCCGATGAACGAACGGTCGGCGGTAGACGTGACGATCCGCGGGGCGTTCGTGGTGCTGCCGGGCATGGAGCCGATGCGCGTCGACCTGGCGGTCAACTACGATGATGCGTTGAACAAGCAGCGTCCGCGGCTGCGCGACGTTGGAGACCTGTCGCTGGTGGTGGCGTTCGATACCGTGAATGCATTCGGGCTCTATTTACACCCAGCGCCAGCGATGCTCACGGAGGACAAAGGCTCGCGATGGATGCGACTTGGTGCGCCCGCAACTTTCACGTTGCGAAAGACACGCGATCCCGCAAGTGAAACTGTCCCGCTTCCCGGTGGGCCATTCGCGCCGCGCTAGAAAAGCGTCGGACCTGTTTCTGAGAAAACGACGGTAAAAATGCTGTTGCCGTTGCCTGTCCTCAGGGACGCACCCGCTCAGCCCGCGCTTTCGCCACCATCTTTTTCACATCGGCCAAGAGAGTCGGTGCGTGATAGGGAATCCCATCCTTGATCGTCCACTCCACGCCGCCGCCGTGGACGATCTTGCCGCCGCGTATCTCCTCGACGCCCGTCGGATACAACACCTTGAGGTTCTCCAGCGGATTCCCATTCACCACGATCAGGTCGGCGAGATATCCAGCGCGCACGCGTCCGAGATCGGACTCCCGGCCAAGAATCTTCGCGTTATTTCCGGTGGCGTGCTGAATCACCTTTAGCGGCTGAAAGCCCGCCTCCTGCTGTAGTTCCAGTTCGCGAATGAGCCCGAACCCATACATCTGGTAGATGAACCCGGCGTCGTCGCCGACTCCGATGACGCCGCCCTTTCGCTCGAAGTCGCGCAGCGCCGACATCCAGATGCGGTAGTTCTCCTTCCAGTACGTCTCGTCCGTCGAACTCCAGCCGAAGAAGTACGATCCGTGATTCGCCGGATCGGGCCGGAAATAGTCCTCGAGCGTCGGATGCAGGTAGTCGGTGAACCAAGGCTGTGTTTGTGCTCGCTGCAAGTCCCTGGACGCCTCATAGATGTCGAGCGTCGGCACCCACGCGACCTTCGCCGCGACGAGCGTATCGAGGACGCGACCGAGCAGCACCGGATCTGCCTCGCGCCAGAGACGTCCCGCCCAGCGAAAGCGATCCGTCTCGTTACGGTAGTTGTAGTCGGCGGGAAAGAGCTGGCGTCCGTCGGGAATCGCCGCGTCCGGAATGCCGTACCAATGCTCGATGCTCGTCGTGCCGAATCGCGCGTCGTCGAGTGCGTTCGTCTCCTCCACGCCAGCATGATGTGCGACGCGAAGCCCCACCTTGTGCGCTTCGTCGAGCATCGCGGCCATGACGTCGCGATCGATGCCGAGGATCTTGATGCCGTCGGCGCCCATCGCCTTGAGCGCACGCACGCGAATGCGTGCCGCATCGGCCGTCGTCGGCACCGGCTGGTTGGAGAAACGGCCATACACGAACAGCCGCGGTGAGGCGATCTCGCCGCGCGCGCCGCGGTCGCGCATCGCGATCACCTTCGCCGTCGTGTCCGCGCCCACCTCGCGTACGCTCGTGATCCCGCTCGCGAGCCAGAGCTTGAGTGTGTACTCGTACGGCTGCGCCACGTGCGCGCGTTCGTCCTGCAGGTGCGCGTGGGCATTGATCAATCCTGGTAAGACGTACTTGCCCGTCGCGTCGATCTCGGCGTCAGCCGCGGGTCGCTTCGCGGTGCCCGAGCGAATCGCCACAGGATCGAGGAAGGTCACGCTCGTGATGCGACTGCCCTCGACAAGGATGTCCGCCGGGCCCGACGCTGGCGTGCCATTGCCATCGACGATGGTGGCGTTGCGGATGGCCAAACGAGGAGTGCGGTTGCCGCTGATGGGCAGGCGCTGCTGCGCGCCGGACGCGGTCGCCGCAATGGCCAGCAGCGCGAGCGGGATGTGAATGCAGAATCGCATCATCGTCGGGAAAGAGGTACTGTTATGTCTCATCTCTCACTCGAGAACACAATGGGCTTCGACCAATATCACGAACCGCCGGAAGAACTCTCCGAACGCACGCGCACCTTTGCGCGCATGATCACATCCGTCATCGAAGAGGCCGAGGCCATCGGCTGGTACGAGCAGCGCATCTCGGTCGAGAAGGACAAGGACGCCAAGGCGATCATGAAGAACGCGCAGCAGGAGGAGATGAAGCACTTCGGGATGAATCTCGAGTTCCTCCTGCGGAAGACCCCCATCTGGCGCGCCGTCCTCAAGGATATCCTCTTCACCACCGGCGACATCGTCGAGCGTGGCGAAGAGGCCGAAGACGAAGCGGACGAAGTCGCCGAGAAGGACGAGAAGAAGAGCAACAGGGCTGATTAGTGCCGCCAAGGGGCACGCATGCGCTGCGATGAACGTGGCCGCGCCGTCGATGGCATTGTCGTAGGCCTTTCCCTTCAAATGAAACGCGCCGAAGACGATCCACGATGGAAGGCGCGGTCACGGCGGGAACACCGCATGCACGGCGGCCCGAAACGACGAAGGGTCAATGGATGGAAACCGGTACAGCTTCGGCTCCATCACCGAACTCGGTTGCGAGCAGCGCGTAGAGTCGCAGCTCGGGATCGTCGACCACACGGGGTATCGCGTGTCCAAGCGTCCGTAACCGCGGTGCGCCGATCGAGACGAGGAGAGACTCGATGCTTTCGACGCCCGTGGCGAGATCGCCCAGCCCCTGTTCGATCAACTCGGCGCCGGGAAGTGCAGTATTGATCATGTCGGGGAGTCTACGCGGGAGGCGCGTGTCGTGCCATATGCGATGAGCACGCCATCGATGAACGTGCGCAACGCATCCGGAACTGGCGATCGCTCTTGTCGCACAAGGCGCCATGTCGCAAATGGCGCCGCAATAAGAACCATTCACTTGTGCCAGTGCAGAGACATACGGCAGTGAAGGCGCGCCGTCAGTGCAACCCGACCTGTCCTTTTACCGACCCGAACAGCTTGGCCGAGTCGAAGCCGACGCCGTCCTTGAAGACCGTCTCGAGCTTCTCGATGTCGGCGACGCGCGCGCTGGGATCTCCGTTGACGAGCAGCAGGTCCGCACGCTTCCCCACGGCGATCGACCCCACGCGATTCGCTCGACCCATGTACTGCGCGCCGTTCAGGGTGGCGACCTTGATTGCCTCGAGTGGCGTGAGTCCCATCTCGACGAGCAGCTCCAGCTGGCGCATGTTCGCGTAGCCGGCGACGACGCCACCGTATCCCGTCGGATCCGTGCCGGCCAGCAGCAGCCCGCCCGCACGGAAGAACGCGAGCTCGAACTGCATCTCCTTCGGGAAGAGCGTCGCGTACGGTGAGTCGGCCTGCCCGGAAATCTGCGTCCAGCGACGCGTGTACTGATCACGCGCCTCAGGCAGCATCGCATCGAGCGCGCCCTGCGGCGCCTGCGGGCGACCCGGAGTGAACGTCTCGAACACCGTGAGCGTCGACGTCAGTGCCACATGCCTGCCGATCAGGTACGTGATGAGCGACTGCGCTTCCGCGCCATTGACGTCGAGGTTCATGAGAGACGCCGGCACGCCGCCATTTGCCGTGGGACACTCATCACGCTTCTTGTCCTTGACGAAATCCGATGCCGCCACGAGCCCGTGCTCGACGTTGTCGATACCGATCGTCGCTGCCTCGCGGAAGGTGATCGAGCAGAGATGGCCGGTCACCTTCAATCCACGTCGATGCGCCTCCTTGACCGCCGCAGCGAGCTCGTTGCGGCGAATGTGCATGTATGCCTTGAACGACGTCGCGCCACGATCGGCCCAGTGCGACACCATCTGCGTCGCATCCAATGGTCCGGTCAACGCATGCACCTGATAAATCGGCAGACCAGGGCCGTTGAGATAGGGCGCGGTGACGTCGAGCCACGGCCCGACTGCTCGGCCGCTATCGATGGCGCGCTTGAGCTCGAGATCCGCATAGCCCGCCATGTTGCCGGCGGTGCGCGCGGTTGTGACGCCACCGGCGAGATACAGACGCGGAAAGCTGAACGCCTGCTCGTTGTAGACGCTGCCGCCGCCCGATGGATAGAACATGTGCTCGTGCATCATCACGAAGCCGGGCATGACGGACTTTCCGGTCGCGTCGATGACCGTGGCACCATCGGGAATGGCGATCCTCGCCGCGTCGCCGAGGGAGCGAATCACGCCGCGGTCGATGATGATGGTCTGGTCGGCTCGTGCTGGGGCTCCGGTGCCGTCGATGACTCTCGCGTGCGTGAGCGCGACCACGGGGGCGTCCACGCTGACGAACTGGCGAACCTGTTCGCTGAGAGTCGCCTGCGCGCTCGCGAGGGTTGGAGCGAACAGCGAAACCGCGAATATGACGAGTCTGGAGCGCATGATCGGCGGGAAAGGAATGGGCGGTGATTCGCCGGACACAAACGTACGGGGCGCCTGGCAAGGCGACCAGCATCCGTCTGGCGTCGAACGCATGACTCGCGTAGTGTCTCGCCATGAAACTCTTGCTCTTCGCGCTCGCGAGCCTCGTCGCCGCGCAGCTCGCCATCGCACAATCGGGCACGGCGCGCGGCGTCGTCTTCAACGACGCCAATGGAAACGGCACTCGCGATCGCGGCGAGAAGGGCATTGCCGGCGTGGGGGTCTCGAATCAGGATGTCGTCGTCACCACCGACGCGAGCGGCGCATTCCACATCGCGCGCGGAGGTGGCATCGTCTTCGTCTCGGTTCCGGACGGCTATCGCACCGTGGGCCATTTCTGGCGGACGGTCGCCGACACAACGACGCCACTCGAATTTCCGCTGGCGCCATCGCCGACGAGCAGGGACTTCACGTTCGTCCACGCGTCGGACACGCACATCGCACCTGCGAGCGTCGAACGCACGCGACGGCTGCGTGTCCTCGTCGATTCCCTGCGTCCCAATTTCGCGCTGATCACCGGCGACCTCGTGCGCGACGCACTGCGCGTGTCTGAAGCCGAGGCGACGAGCTACTACGACCTCTTTGCTCGCGAGGCATCAGCGTTCAGGACGCCGCTCTGGGTCGTCCCCGGCAACCACGAGAACTTCGGCATCGAACGATCGCTCTCGAAGGTGAGTGAATCGCATCCACTCTACGGCCGAGGCATGTACCACCATTATCTGGGTCCCGACTACTACTCGTTCACTCGCGGCGGTGTGCATTTCGTCGGACTGAACACGGTCGACATCGACGACCAGTGGTATTACGGTCACGTCGACAGCCTGCAGCTTGCCTGGCTGGAGCGCGACCTCGCGCTGGTGCCGAAGGACATGCCGATCGTCACCTTCGATCACATCCCATTCTATTCGTCCTTCGATGGGCTGAGCGGTTATCGCGACGCACCACCGGCGCCGTCGCTCATCACCGTGCGCGGCAAGACGGTGTTTCGCCACACGGTGTCGAACGCAGCCGACGTCGTGGCCGTGCTCCGCAAGCATCGCTTCGTGCTCGCACTCGGCGGCCACATCCACGCGGTCGAGCACCTCACCTATGAAGTGGACGGCCAGCGCACGCGCTACAACCAATCCTCGGCGATCGTCGCACCAACCGACGTCGGCGGAATGCGATTCCCCTCGGGCATCACGATCTACCGGGTACGACGCGGTGAAATAGATGCAGGTGAATTCATTCCACTCGGACTGCCGGACCTACGCAAGTGACTGTGATCGTTCCACGCTGTGGCGTGTAGCAGGTACCTTGTGCGAGGACTATCTTCACGCGCAGGAACATCACCGTCATCGAGGTCTCTCCATGTCTTGCATCACCACCCTGCGCGGAACACTGCTGGCCGCTGCCGTCGCGGCTGTCGCAATCGCCTCACCTGCCGGCGCACAGACGCAGTCCGGCGCTCCCGCTGCTGCGGCGCCTGTCACACCGGCCGCTGGCGAAGCGGCGCCCGACTTCATGGCCATGGCGACCGACTCCACCGGCAAGGTCAGCCACGTGATGCTGTCGTCGCTCCGCGGCAAGGTGGTCGTGCTCGCATTCTATCCCGGCGATCGCACGTCCGGCTGCACGGCGGAGTTGAACAAGTTCCGCGATGAATACGCGACGCTTTTCGGCGACGGCGTCGTCGTGCTTCCAACATCGAGCGACAGCCTTGGCTCGCACTCGAGCTGGGCAAGGGACGCACATTTTCCGTTCGCGATGATCTCCGATCCCACAACGGAGCTCGCAACGAAGTTCGGCACGCAGGGCAACGGCAAGTACTTCAAGCGCAGCGTGTTCGTCATCGGCAAGAACGGCAAGATCGTCTACGCCGAACCGAAGTTCAACGCGCTCGCGCAGGACGGATACGACAAGCTCGCCGCCGCCATCAAGCAGGCGCGCGCGAACTGAGTCACGCTCAGCGAGTGTTGAAAGGGCTGGCTTCCTGAGGAGGTCAGCCTTTTTGCAAGAGTTCGACATCGTGAGGTTTGTCGTTGATGAAGCTCGACCTCGGGAGCCTGCTCGCGGCGACACTTTTGGTACCAGAACGTCTGCCGCCCACGGCGCACGCACAGGGCGTCAACATCAGTGCGGTTTCCGTCAGGGCGAAATCATGGGGTCATCTGACCGACTGACTGGAGTGCTGACTGACTACGGCGCCAACTCTCCCGACACATCGCCGGTGCGCGGTATCCAGAACAGCGATCCGTCTGCGAGCCTCTGCACCATCCGCATTCCACCGCTCGCGTCTCTCTCGAACGCGACTTGAATTGCCGAGTTGAGAACGAAGGTCGAGTCGTTCACGGCAACCATCGCGCGCGGGGGACGCTCCGCATCGCGACGATACATCAGCGCGCCATTCTCGACCGCGATCACGCGACCGCCCTCGTACGTGCCTGCGTACGCCGCGAGCGTCTGCGCGGATACGACGCGCGGATGTGCCGTTGCGTCGACGCTGAGGCGTGCGGTCGCGAGCTGGGCACGCAGCGACGAATCGCTCGTCGCGCGCAGGAGTGAGTCGATCGCGGCGAGATGCGCAATCGTCAGCGCGTCGCTTGGGTCGCTCCTGATGTCGGGCTGCACGCCGACGCGCTCCCATTCCTTGCCGGTGCGTGCATCGGATACGCGAGTCAACGAGATCGATGCGCTGAATCCCGCTGCCACCGGGACGATCGCATTGTTGTGGCCCGCGCCCGCCGTCCTGTCGCCCACCGTCTTCGCTCGGCCCATCTGCTGGAGGACGAAGGCGAAATCTTCGCCGGCGCTCGCGGTGCCGCGGTCGGTGAGGATCCACACTGGTACATCGGCGCGCCGAAGTCCGGGAACGCTCGCCAGCGTGTAGCGCACGCGGCGCGTCCCGTGCCACCGGTCGACGACGAGCAGCGATGGAACGGTGTCGGCACTCACGAAGTGGCTGATGAGGTAGTTGCTCTGCTCACCGCTTCCGCCTTCCATGCCACGGAAGTCGAAGATCATCGCGTCGGTGCCCTCGAGGAACTCGAGAGCGGCGGCCGTGGCGGCGATCGCGGCGGGCGATCCCTCGAACCCGTTCACCTTCATGTAGCCGACGTTTCCCGGCAGCACGTCGACCTTGCCCAATCCCCAGTGGTCGCGGCGCGCGCCGTCGTTCTGCGGCGACACGCGACGCGGCCCGCCGTTGCCCGCGCCGTTCGGTGCATAGGCGGCGTTGAGATGCCTGTCGCCGTTCACGGACTGGAGATCCGTCGTGAGGAGATCGGCGAACCGACGTGGATCGGTGGCGGAGTCGTACGCGCCAGCGGCGAGCCGCACGCGCAGCTTGTCGGCGATCATGCGGCCGGTGTCCGCATCGACATACATGCGGTTGAGCCGAGCGCCGAGTGAGTCGATCACTGCGCGGCGCGTCGCGGCGTCGATCGACGCGGAGACAGGCGCCTGCGCGCCACATGCCGCAGCGGAAATGACCAGGACGAGGAAGCCGCCGGCCCACGTTGAGCGTCTGTACACGGAGAAGCTCCTTCCGACGAGTGTGCGCCACCGGTTGCGGCGGCAGAAATAAAGTATACCTTTTTAGTACACCTTCAATGTCGCATGGTTTACTCCCGCACTCTCGACGACCCGTATCACCGGTTGCGCGACCTCATCGTTCGCGGACGGCTCGCGCCTGGCGCGCCGCTCGTCGAAGCCGACGCGGCGAAGCATCTCGGCGTGAGCCGGACGCCAGTGCGCGAGGCGCTTCAGCGCCTGCGTCGCGATGGGCTCGCGGTGACCGCGGGCGGCGGCGAGCGACCGCGCCTCGCCGTGGCACCACTCTCGCGCGCTGCGGTGCTCGAGTTGTATCGCGCGGCTGGTGCACTCGAGGGGATCGCGGCGCGCAACGTCACCCTGGTCGCCGGGAGCGACCGGCAGGACCTCGCATCGCGCATGGCGCTGCACGACGCCGCGTTTCGTCGGTCCAGCCGAGCAGCGAAGCCGGATTGGGATCTCCTCTTCGAGCTCCATGACGCGTTTCATCGCGAGTTGCAGGATGCGTCGTCCGGCCCGCACACACGTGCGCTGCTCGACGCGCTGCGTCCACAGGTGGATCGCTACGAGTGGTTCTTCGCGCCATTGACCGGGCCTGACTTCTCCCCAACGTACGCTGAGCACGACGCCATCGTCCGCGCGGTGCGCTCCGGCTCGGCGACTGCCCTCGAGCGCGTCGTCCGCGCGAACTGGTTCAATGGCGCCGAGCGTCTGGCGGCGGTGATCGAGCAGGCGGATGCGTCGCTGCTCGTCGGCGCGGGATTCAAGTCGGCGGCACGATGAGGCGGATGCTTGCACTGCTATTCCTCGTGGCGGCCGGTTGTCGAGCGCCGGTCGTCGTTCACCCATCGGTAGAGCCTGCGATACGCGGCGTCCTCGGCGCGATCGACGCGCATCAAATCGTCCTGCTCGGCGAATCCCATCGCAGCCCCGCGTTTCATCACTTCCTGCGCGAGTTGGTACAGACGCCGGACTTCGCGAAGCGCGTGAACGACATCGTCGTGGAATTCGGGAATGCGCGCTATCAGCCCATTCTCGATCGCTACATCGCGGGTGACAGCGTGCCGCATGATTCGCTGCAGCTCGTCTGGCGTAATACGACGCAATTGCTGGCGTGGGACTCGCCGCTCTACGAGGAGTTCTATGCAACGATCCGGCGCGTGAATGCGAGCCTTTCCGCGGACAAGCGCTTGCGAGTTCTCGCCGGCGATCCGCCCATTGATTGGGTGCACACCAAGGCTGCGGCGGACATACCGCGGCGCTATGGCGACCGCGACATCGAGACGCTGCGTATCATCGAGCGCGAGGTGCTGGGGCGGTCGCGCAAGGCGCTCGTGATCATCGGTGGAGCGCACATCTATCGCGAACGGCCTGGCGACCGCCGAGTACCCCCTTCCCTGGAACGAGCGACGCTCGGCGACCAATTGCATCGGCTGCATCCTGGTGTCGCGTATGTGATCGAGTCCGTATTCGGCGACGGAAGTGCGGCGCTCGCGGCGCTCGTGCGCACGCGCTCGCTCCCCGGCGAGTTGATTCGCATTGCAGGAACTTCGTTGGGCGACACCAGCGCGAGCGTGCTGTTCGGAACCGGGATGACGCGATTCCAGATGGTGAACGGCGTGCGCGTTCCCCTGGTGCTCGCGCCTGAGGACTATCCACCACTGCGCCGAACGCTCGACGCACTGGTGTATCACGGTCTCGAGAATCCGCGGCTACTCGCCTCGCCCGACGTGTACCTGCGCAGTCCGGCATACGTGGCCGAGATTCGTCGCCGGATCGCGGTGCTTGCGCAGTTCTACGGCGGTGATTTCTGGACCGAGGAGCTCGATGCGCAACTCGCCGGCGGAAAGCGATAAAGCCGACCGCCGGTGCGGGGGAGTCAGTGGGTCGCGTCGATCACGGTGATGTCGTACGCGGCCAGCTGGCGGTCCGCGGTGACGAGCGTCAGCCCTTCGAGCCGCGACTGCGCGATGAGGAGGCGGTCGAACGGATCGCCATGCAGGGGAGGCAATCGCCGGACGTCGTCCGCATGCGCGACTTCGACGGGCAGGGAAAGAAAGCCACTCTGCAAAAGCTCATCCGTGATGTCCGCGTTGGCAGGCAACGTGAGCTTCCCGATGGCGACCTTGATCGCGATCTCCCATGCCGAGGCGGCGCTGAAGCGCACTTCGGAGGCGCGCTGGACGAGATCGCGCGTGCGCGGACCCAATCGCACGTCGTCGGCCTGCCACCAGAGCCAGACGTGTGTGTCGAGCAGGAGCCGTCGCGGCGCCAGCTCGGTGACCGGCGCAGTGGCCGTCACCGAGCGACGCGCGCGCCGGCGCGCCGGAGTCACTCGACGTCGCCCTCGAAGGCGGCGAGCAACGCGTCACTGAGCGGAGCGTCGAAGTCGTCGGCGATGGTGACCCGACCACCCCACCGTCCCGGCGCACGGCTCTCGTGAACCGCCCGCAACGGAACGAGGCGAGCTGTGGGCACGCCCGACTTTGCGATGACGATCTCCTCGCCAGCGGCCGCGCGGTCGACGAGCTCGGAGAGGCGCGTCTTGGCGTCGTAGATGTTCACGGGCTTCGCCATTCGTGGGCTCCGGTTGGGGACGGAGCCTAAATTAGCAGTGTTGGTCAAGTTGGTCAAGTCTGCCAGAGGTGAGGCTGCATTTCGCGGAGCGGACCGGATGATATCGCCCCAGCGCCAGTGAGCGTCACCGAATTCATGCGCCGAGTGTGGAATCGTTGCGCGGTATGGCGTTGGCTCGCTCATGGGGGGGCAGTTGCTCAGTACCCGACGGCCATTCCATCCTTTCTCGGGTCTGACCCAGCCGAATATCCGCGCGGCAACTTGATGATGGCCTGCGCTCCACCAAACTGCGTTCGCGCGCCGTCCGTGACGACGTGGCCCATGGCCGTCAACGCCGCACGCACGCTATCCGTGATCGGAGCCTCGACTTCCACGCGATAGCCATCGATGTGCCGGAATCGCGCGGCATCGATCGCTTGCTGGATGTCCATCCCGAACACCAGCAGCGCGATCAACAGCTGCGCATGTCCCTGGGCCTGCATGCCGCCGCCCATGAGGCCGAACGTCATCCACGGCGTGTCCGAGCTACCGTCGGCGGCGAGCGTCGTGCCTGGCTTCGTGATGAACGCCGGAATCAGCGTGTGAAAGGGACGCTTGCCCGGCGCGATCGTATTTGGCAGGCCGGGGTCCATCGTGAACGCCGCGCCGCGGTTGTGCAGCACGAAGCCCGTGCCGGGCACCGTGATGCCGGACCCGAAATGATCGTAGATGCTGTTGATGAACGAGACCATGTTGCCCGCGCTATCCGCTGTCGCGAGGTAGATCGTCTCGCTCGCCGTTCGCGCCGGACCGGGGTCCACGCGCAACTGCGCCCGCGTCGCATTCAGGTGACTGCGCCGTTCGGCGATGAACTCATCGGAGAGCAGGCGCTCAGGCGTCAGCGTAAGGTGATCCGGATCGCCGACGTATTGCGCAAGGTCGGCGTACGCGAGCTTCTTCGCCTCGATCAAATGATGGAGATAGGTCGGACTGTTGAATCCCATCGACTCGAGGTCGTACGGCTCGAGGATCTTGAGCATCTCGAGGACACCGACGCCCTGGTTGTTCGGCGGCATCTCCCAGATGCGATAGCCCTTGAACACGATCGAGATCGGCGTGACCCAATCGGGCTTGTTCGCCTTGAAGTCGGCGAGTGTGAGAAAGCCGCCGAGCTTCTGCGAGTGCGCGACGATGCGCTGGCCGAGTGAGCCGCCGTAGAGCACGGCCGGGCCGTCCCTCGCGATCTCGCGCAGCGTTCGCGCATAGTCGGGATTGCGGAACCACTCGCCTCGCTCGAGTGGATGGCCGTTCGGCATGTACGTCGCCTTCGTCGCGGAGTCGCGGCCGAGGAGCGCTTCTTCGTTCTTCCACTCGTCCGAAATCACCGGTGTGACGGGGAATCCTTCGTCAGCGTAGCGAATCGCCGGCGCGAGTGCCTGCGCCAGCGTGATGGTGCCGTACTTCTTCAGGAGCGCGTCCCACCCGGCGAGCGCGCCTGGAACGGTGACCGCCTCGATGCCGCGGGCGGGCATGCGTGTGCGTCCCCGCTTGACGAGTTCCTCACGCGTCGCGAGTGCGCCGGCGCGCCCGCTCGCGTTGAGCGCGACGAGGCGGTGTTCCTTCGCGATCCACACCATGGCGAACATGTCGCTGCCGAGGCTCGTCATCATCGGTTCGGTGACCGTGAGGACGGCGGCGGCCGTGACGGCGGCGTCGATGGCATTGCCGCCGCGCTGCAGCACCGCGAGCCCGGCCGTGCTGGCGAGCGGTTGGCTGGTGGAGACGATGCCCCGCGGCGCGTAGACGACGGATCGTCCGGCGAGAGAGAGAGGTCGTTGCGCGTGCATTGGCGCGGCGATTGAAAGTGCGAGGGTCAGCGAAAGCGTCGTGCGCACGGGTTCTCCTTCATGGAAGGCGGAACAGGCGGAAGGGCAACAAACAGGATGTCGTCGCGACGGGGGCGCGACTGCGCTCGGGACGACAAGGACACTTTGTACGGAACGACGAATGGAGAATATGGATAGCTTTGCGGGAAATCGCAGGACTCGACATCACGACAATCGACTCAATGGAAATCGGTCTTTATACATTTGCCGACGTCGCCCGACATCCGACCACCGGCATTTCGATCAGCCCTGAGCAGCGGCTGCGCGACCTCATGGAGGAGATCGAGCTCGCCGACCAGGTGGGGCTCGACGTCTTCGGCGTGGGCGAGCATCACCGGCCTGACTATGCGATCTCGTCGCCGGCCGTCGTCCTCGCCGCCGCCGCGGTGAAGACGAAGAACATCCGGCTGACGAGTGCCGTCACTGTGCTGAGCTCAGACGATCCGGTGCGTGTCTTCCAGGAGTTCGCCACGGTCGACCTCCTCTCGGGGGGCCGAGCGGAGATCATGGCGGGCCGAGGGTCGTTCATCGAGTCGTTTCCGCTGTTCGGCTACGACCTCGATGACTACGACGCCCTGTTCAGCGAGAAGCTCGAGCTGTTGCTCGCGCTACGCGAGAGCGAGCGTGTCACGTGGAAGGGCGCATTGCGCGCGCCCATCGACAATCGTGGTGTGTATCCGCGTCCGGTGCAGGAACGGCTGCCGGTCTGGATCGCGGTAGGAGGCACGCCGCAGTCGGCGGTGCGGGCCGGAACGCTTGGCCTACCGCTGGCGCTGGCCATCATCGGTGGCCAGCCGGACAAGTTCGCGCCGCTGATTGATCTCTATCGCGAGACCGGACGTCGGGCGGGACACGACGAGTCGACGCTCAAGGTGAGCATCAATTCGCATGCGTACGTCGCCGACACGCCGGAGCAGGCGGCGAACGAGTTCTTCCCGCCATACGCGGAGGTGATGTCGCGCATCGG
The DNA here is from genome assembly GCA_039915865.1 of Gemmatimonadaceae bacterium. Classification (GTDB taxonomy): domain Bacteria; phylum Gemmatimonadota; class Gemmatimonadetes; order Gemmatimonadales; family Gemmatimonadaceae; genus AG11. Next base: position 18,191 of record JBDSML010000008.1, read on the forward strand.
ACGAGAGCGCGGCTGGCCACCGACGACGCGCGGTCAATTCGACGCGATGATCTCGCCGCGCGGGGCGCTGCTGGTCGGCAGTCCGCAGCAGGTGATCGACAAGATTCTCTACGAGTATGAGATCTTTCACCACGACCGCTTTCTCGCACAGATGGCACTCGGCGCGATGCCACATGCGCAGATCATGCATGCGATCGAGCTGATGGGGACGGTGGTGGCGCCGGCGGTACGTGCTGCGACTCAATCACCGCGCGACATCAAGGATACAGTCTCATGAGGACGCCCCTCGTGGCGGATCGTGGCTCCGCGGTCATCCTGCGTTCCACTCTCGGTCGTCGTTTTCGCTCCTTGCGGTGTCCAACGGTATGCACGCATGCTATTGGTCCCGTCCATCCTGGAGATGGAGATGACGCTTTCCTCCGCCGTCCCGACCGGCACCGCCGCGCCGACCGACATCCGCCCGCGCGACGACGAGCTCGACCTGTTCGGACTTACCCATCGCGGAATGGTCCGCGCGCAGAACGAGGACCAGTTCCTTCTCTGCACCGTCCATCCGCAGGTGGTCGTCAGGGCGACGAGCCTTCCTGATTCGAACGATTTGGCACAGCAGGGACAGCGTCTCGCGACGATCATGCTCGTCGCCGACGGTGTGGGTGGAAGTGCGGCGGGGAGCCGGGCGAGCCATATCGCGACGGAGGCGGTGACGCGCTATGTCGCGACGTCGCTCCGGTGCTATCACACGGTCGGTATCGCGAGCGAGGGCGAATTCGAGGAGACGCTTCGTGCCGCGGCGATCGAGGCGCACCATTCGGTGCGCAATGAGGCGGCGACGGTTCCCGCCGAGACGGGAATGGCGACGACGCTGTCGCTGGCGATCGTCGTGTGGCCGTGGATGTACGTGGTGCAGGTTGGAGACAGCCGATGCTACCTGTATGGTGGCGGCAAGCTGCGACAGCTGACGCGCGATCAGACCTTCGCGCAGGAGCTCGTCGACCAGGGGGTGTTCACGCGCGACGATGCGAAGACGTCGCCGCTGAACAACGTGCTCTCCAGCGCGATCGGCGCATCCGAGGCGTTGCCGGAGATCACGCGCGTGGAGATCCGCGAGCGAGGCTGCGTGATCCTGCTCTGCACGGACGGCTTGACGAAGCACGTGACGGATGCGGAGATCGAGCAGCATCTCTCGACGATGGAGTCGGCGGAGCAGGCGGCCCGCGATCTCCTGCAGCTCGCGCTGGATCGTGGCGGGACGGACAATGTGACGCTGGTGCTGGGTCGCGCCCGAAAGGGGGACGCGACCTAGCCGCGGCGCGAGCGGCCCGTGACGCTCAACTCTCGATCAGTCTGAATCCCGCGTTCAACTGAACGTGCCCGGCGAACGTCTTCGTGTCCGTCACGCGCATCATCACCGACGTCGCTGACGCAATGTCCTTGTGCAGGTTCAGGTCTTCCGCCGCAACCTCGATCATATAGCTGCCCGGTGGCAGGTTGGCCTGTAGCTCGAGGCAAACGTCGAATGGGCCAGCACCCGGTAGCTGGAATCCACGAAACCTGGACCCGGAGACGAAGACGAGGGCGCCGGTTCGCAACGACCGAACACGAACGATCATCGGTTCGATGTGATCTTCGATCTCGACGCTGGTGTGGCCACGGATGCGGACGAAAAAGCGGTCGCCGGACCGCACGGCCCCGGTGCCCTCGAGGTGCAGTGAGTCGAAGGTGACGAGACCGGTGCTCTCCACCATGCGCGTTGCATCGTGCGAGTGGACGTATGCCGCAATGGCCTCCGCCGCGGTCCCGCGCGTCACGACCTCGCCTCGGTCGAGCAGGATGCAATCGGTGCACAGCTCATTGATGCGATCGAGCTGGTGGGAGACCATGATGACGGGAATGCCGCTGTTCGCGAGCTCGCGGATCCGCCCGAAGGCGCGCTCCTGGAACCACATGTCGCCGACGGCGAGCACTTCGTCGATGATGAGGATATCCGGCTCGAGGTGCGCGGCGATCGAGAAGCCGAGGCGCGCGTTCATACCGCTCGAGTAGCGCTTCACCGGCGTGTCGATGGCCTCGGCGATGCCGGCGAAGTCGACGATCTGGTCGAACTTGCGGATGATGTCGGCCGCGGGCATGCCCATGATGGCGCCCTGAAGGTAGACGTTTTCGCGGCCGGTGAGGTCGCCGTGGAAGCCGGCGGATACCTCGATGAGCGTGCCCACGCGCCCGCGCGCCTCACAGTAGCCGCGCGACGGTTGCATAATGCGCGTCAGCAGCTTCAGTGTGGTGGACTTGCCGGAGCCGTTTGGCCCGATGATGCCGAGCGTCTGTCCCGCGCGCACTTCGAAGGAGAGGTCGCGGATTGCCCAGAAGTCGCCGTCGCTCAATTCCTTGTCGCTGGCTCCGCGCCCGACCAACTGCTTTGCGAGGGCAGGGATCAGGTCGCGTAGACTGTCGTGAATCTGTCCGCGATGGAATTTTTTCCAGACACGATCGAAGAGGAGACGCGCGTCCTTCACTGGATGCAGGCAGGAGAAGAGTGCATCACACGAGCTCGGCGAACCGCCGCTCGGAGCGGTGGAATATGAGCGCGCTCACCGCGAGCCCACCGAATGCCCAGACGGCAGTGTACGCGAGATACCATGGCCGCCAGAACGTGAAACCTTCGGGCGACAACCGCGGCGTGAGCAGGTTCTGATGGTGTACCACCGACAGTCGCAACCCCTCGAGGATGGGCGCGATCGGATTGAGCATCATGATCTGTGAGCCCTTCGGCCCGTACATCGAGACGTCGAGCATCACCGGAGTGATGAAAATGCCGAACGTAAGAAAAACCTGAACGAGATACTTGACGTCGCGGAAAAAAATATTGGCGCAGCTCAGGAACAGCCCGAAGGCGAGCGACAGAAACCAGAGCAAGATCAGCAGCACCGGAGCCCAGAGCATCTGCCATGACCAGGTGACACCCAGGAACGGCAGCACCGAGACGACGATGAGTCCACCAATCACCGAGTCGAACGACTGAGCGAGGATGGCGCTGAGGGGGAGGACTTCGCGAGGGAAGTAGATCTTGGTGACAAGGGAGACGTTGGAAACAAGGCTCGGGGTTGCCACGTTCAGGCAGCCCACGAAGAACGCCCACGGCACGGCCTTCACGGCCATTCCGGCGACCTGCCCCAGAGCGAGGCCCTTCCCCGAGTAGAAGGCGATGGCGAAGCGAACGGCGAGGCCGGCACCAACGACAGCCATGGGTATGAGCAGTGCCCAGGCAAACCCAAAGGCCGCCTGCTTGTATTTGATCCGGATGTCGCGGAGCGTAAGCTGGTAGATCAGGTTCTTGCTCCAACGGATATCGGCGATGATCTGCCGAAGATCCTCGAGCAAGGTGGGGCGGATTTCGGGGGGAGGACCGACTCGCGGATGGAGGACGGCGGCACCAGGTTCCCGTCGCTCTGTTTCTACACTCGTCACGGTTCTGAAGTAGCGATCAAAGGGAGCCTCGAACGGGGATGTGTCGGTTCCGGAACAGGTCCGGAGAACGGGCTGCAAACGAAGCCCACATAGTATATCATCATCGGGCGGGCGACGAGGATTTGAAAGCTGACGTTTACAGGACGACCGGGCACGAAGGCTGTGACACGCGGCGACCTGTAGGCGTCATATCGATAGTGTTGGGCCTTCGCGCCCGTTGGTCGATCCACACCGAATCTTCGAAGAGGGACTCGACGCCGCGCCGCCGATGTCGCTCCTCGCGTTTCCCTACCCCCCCCCCGGGATACAACCATGAGCCTCATGACAGACGAAAGAGGGACCTCTGCCGCAATCGGCGACACGCCTGCCGGGGTGCGCGCATACACGCTTGGCGAAGGCTCTCCGTTGCCGCTCGTCCTCGAGCCGACTACCGACGGCATCGACCTCGCCGAGTGGAATCTCAAGAATCGCGAGTGGGTCGAGGCACAGCTGCTCATCCACGGCGGAGTGCTGTTCCGCAACTTCACCCTGCCGTCGCCCGCCGACTTCGAGCGCGCGGCCAAGGCGATCTATGGGGAGCTGTTCGGCGACTACGGCGACCTGCCGAAGAACGCCGCCGGCGAGAAGATCTACGAATCGACGCCGTATCCGCCGGACCAGATGATCCTCTACCACAACGAGAGCTCACACCTCCCGAGCTGGCCCCGGAAGATCAGCTTCCACTGCGTCATCCCCGCCAAGGCGGGCGGTTGCACGCCGGTGTTCGACACGCGCGAAGTGCTGAAGCACATCGACCCCGCGGTGCTGAACGAGGTTCGCACGAAGGGGCTGATGTACGTCCGCAACTTCTCGAAGGGTGTCGATCCGACGTGGGAGGCGTTCTTCCACACGACGGACAAGCCGACCGTCGAGCAGATGTGCCGCGACGCCGGCAGTGATTTCGAGTGGAAGTCGGATGGCGGACTGCGCGTCATCAATCGCTCGAAGGGGATCGTGAAGCACCCGAAGACGAAGGAAGAGATGTTCTTCAACCAGGTGCAGATCCACCACATCTACTGCGTCGACGAGGACACGCGCGAAGGGCTGCGTGCGCTGTTCGACGACCAGGACCTGCCGCGCAACGTCTACTACGGCGATGGCTCGCCCATCCCCGACGAGACGATGCAGCACCTGGGCGAGGTGTTCGAGAAGATCGCCGTGCGCTTCAAGTGGCAGAAGGGCGACATGATCATGCTCGACAACATGCTCGTGACGCACGCGCGCGACAGCTACGAGGGACCTCGGCACATCG
>JBDSML010000037.1:0-15607 GCA_039915865.1 Gemmatimonadaceae bacterium
CCAGCGACCACTCTGGCGTGAGCGAGAGTTGGCTCACGAGGCTCACCCGCGCGCGCGGTCGCTCGACATTGGCGCCCGTGCCGCAGGCCGAGCTGATCTCGGGCCCGATCGGTGGCTTGTACCACCCCCGTCCCTCGTATTCGATCGTCGTCGACACCGAGATCCGCTGTCCCGAGATCTCGACCTTGAACGGCGCGCGCGTGGCCGCGAACGCCACACGCAGCCGCTTGTTGGTCTCGACGTCGAGGCGCCTGGAGATGTCCCCGAACGTCCTGGGAACCGCCTTTTCGAGGGACGCGACCGCCGGATCGAGGTCGTAGCGCACTTCGGACTCGATGACCGAGGGCTCGATGGTCGGGAGCGAATCCGCCGGGTCATCCACCACCAGCGGCGGTGGCGCCTCGAGGTCCGGTCCCCCAGTGCAGGCGACGATGCCCACGAACAGCCACGCGACGGCCAGGAGGCGTCGCGTTCGCGATCGGGTTGGAATTGCGGGGTGTGTAAAGGGGGTCATGCGCGCTGTGTTGCAAGCTCGGGCACTGGGGTGCCCCATGTAAAGGCCGAATGCGGTCTCCTCCGGACGTGGTAACCGGGCGAGATTCCTTTTCATGGCATTTCGTGGGCGACTTTCGCGCCTTGTGCGCCCTGCGGCCTACGCCGCCATCCTCCTCGCGGGGAGCGAGCTGGCGGCACAGGGACCGCCGCCGGGTTGGCGCGATCCACGTTGCGCGATGGACGCCGCGCCATTTGCCACGCCTTTCTGCGCCGAGTTGGTGGCGACGCCGGACATCGACGGCGTTCGCGGGATGCTCGAGCTCCGGTCCATTCCGAGCCCGTTCGGCGTTGCCGTGCGCCCCGATGGCCAGTTGCGCCACTTCCTCGTCTCGCGCTTCACCGGCCTGCCGGCGCCGCAGTCGTTAGGCAGGTACACGGTGTTCGTCGCGTGGGGCTACGACCTCACGCACGCGCGCGAAGTGAAGCTCGGCGTCGTGTCGAACGGCACCACGGCTCTCGGTGAGCTGCCCTTCGAGTACTTCCGCATCCTCATCTCCGCGGAGTCGTCGGTGGCAGTGCGCACTCGCACGGGACGCCTTGTTGCGCGCGCGACGAGTCCCGGTGCGCTCATGCTTGCCCATCGTGACGCGCTCACCCCGATGATGGGCGGTGGCGGGTCGGCGAACCCGCACGCCGGGCACGACGTGGGATGGCCGATGCCACCGAACGATCCACGCATCGCGCCATCGGCGATGGGGCACGCGCCTCCCACGACGGCGCCCTGGCTCCCGGACACGACCGGGCGTCCGGTGGTGGATGCGCGCCCGCGCGAAGTGCGCGACGTCAAGTCGGGAGACACGCTCACGCTGGTCGCGTCACTCGTCAGGCGCACCATTGCCGGGCGTACGTTCATCATGTACGGCTACAACGGGCAGTATCCCGGCCCGTTGATTCGCGTGGGACAGGGTGCCGAGGTGACGGTGAAGTTTCGGAATGCGATAGACTTGCCGACCACGGTACACTGGCATGGCCTGCGCCTCGAGAACGCCAACGACGGCGTGCCGCACGTCACGCAGGAGCCGGTCGCCCCTGGGGATTCGTTCACCTATCGCCTGCGCTTCCCGGACGCGGGCATCTACTGGTATCACCCGCACGTCCGCGAGGACATCGAGCAGGCGATGGGCCTCGTCGGCAACATGCGCGTCGATTCGCCGGAGAAGGACTACTACTCGCCGGTGAACCGCGAGCAGACGCTCATGCTCGACGACGTCCTCATCAACGCCGATACGCTCATCCCGTTCGGCCGCGAGGCGCCCACGTTCGCGCTCATGGGCCGCGTCGGCAACGTGCTGATGGTGAATGGTGAACCGCGCTATGCGCTGCGCGTCCGCACCGGCGACGTCGTACGATTCTTCGTCACCAACGTCTCGAGCTCGCGCACCTGGAACCTCTCGTTCGGCGGCGCGCCGATCAAGGTGGTGGCGTCCGACCTGAGCCGCTTCGAGCGCGAAGCGCGCGTGCCGAGCGTCGTGATCGCCCCCGCCGAGCGGTACGTCGTGGAAGTGCGATTCGATCGGCCCGGGCGTGTGGCGATGATCAATGCGATCCAGGCGATCAACCACTTCGAAGGTGAGTTCGAGCCGCAGGTCGACACGCTGGGCGTCGTCACCGTCGATCCCGCGCCGGCGTCGCCGACGTATGCGAAGCAGTTCGCCACGCTGCGCGCAAACACCGCCGTTGCGCGCGACATCGATCGCTATCGCCAGTATTTCGACCGGCCGCCGGACCAGTCGCTCACGCTCACGGTGGCGACCAACGCGCTGCCGCTCGCGACCGTGCAGTTCATGAATGTCGACACGGCGTACTTCGCGCCGGTCGAGTGGGTGGATGGCATGCCCGACATGAACTGGCTCTCCACCGCCCGGCAGGTGCGCTGGATTCTCCGCGACGACGCGACGGGCAAGGAGAACATGGACATCGACTGGCGCGTGAAGACAGGCGCCGTGGTGAAGCTGCGCATCTTCAACGACCCGAAGTCGTTCCATCCCATGCAGCATCCCATCCACCTGCATGGACAGCGGATGCTGGTGGTGTCGCGCGACGGCGTGCCGACGAAGAACATGGCGTGGAAGGACACCGCGCTCATCCCCGTGGGATCTACAGTGGACCTCCTCATCGACGCGTCGAATCCCGGCGTGTGGATGCTGCACTGTCACATCGCCGAGCACCTCGGCTCCGGCATGATGGCGACGATGCATGTCGGTCCCGCATCGTCCCGTTGATCGGCGTTTCGTGTCACGCCATACCAAAACCCGGCGACTATATTACTATATACCTATACGGTAATTGATTTGCTTTCGAACGCACCTCACTCCCCCAAGCCATGACCGCACTCCTCTCTCCGCTCCTCGACCCCCGCGCGACCGCCGAGATGGTGCGTAGCGCGCCCGGAACCCGGCTGCTCGACGTCCGGACGCCCGGCGAGTTCGAGACCGCGCACATTCCGGGGGCCTACAACGTCCCGCTCGATACATTGTCCGAGCACGCGCGAGAGATTCGCAGCGTCGCGGACGCGCCCATCGTCCTCGTCTGTCAGAGTGGCAGCCGCGCTCGACAGGCCGATGGCACCCTGCGTTCGCTCGGCATGTCGAACCTGCATCTGCTCGACGGCGGCATGATGGCCTGGCAGGCGGCCGGCCTGACGGTGAATCGCGGCGCCAAGCGGATGTCACTCGAGCGCCCGGTGCGCATCACTGCGGGCGCCATCGCCGCGGTGGGCGCCATCCTCGCGTTGCTTGTCAACCCGCTTTTCGCCTTCATCCCGGCGGCGATCGGATCCGGGCTCGTCTTCGCCGGTGTCAATGATCGTCGATGACCACGCCGGTGTCTTCCTGCCACGCCTGAGGCGCGCGACGTGATTGTCCTCGGCTACGCGCTCGCGGCGCTCATCGGGCTCTCGCTCGGCCTCATGGGCGGCGGGGGGTCGATCCTCACGGTGCCGATCTTCGTCTACGTGCTCGGATTCGACGCCAAGCTCGCCATCGCGATGAGCCTGCCCGTCGTCGGGATCACGAGTCTCGTCGGCGCACTCGGCCACTGGCGCGCGGGCAATGTTCGCATCGGCACCGCTGTGCTGTTCGGCGCCATTGCGATGGTCGGCGCCTTTGCCGGCGCGCGCCTCGCAGTGTTCGTCAGCGGCGTGTTTCAGCTGACGCTGCTGGCGATCGTGATGCTCGCGGCGGCGATTTCGATGTTTCGATCGGCCCGTCGCGGTCCAACGGGTGCCACCGCGGAGATCGACGAGCGACCGATGTCGCTGGCACTGCTGATTCCCGTGGCGATCGTCGTCGGCGTGCTCACCGGGTTGGTGGGCATCGGTGGCGGGTTTCTCGTGGTGCCGGCGCTCGTGCTGCTCGGACGGGTGCCGATGAAGAAGGCGGTCGGCACATCGCTCCTCGTCATCGCGATGAATTCAGCGGCGGGATTTGCTGGATACATCGGTACGGTGCAGGTGCCGTGGGCGTTCATGGCCGGATTCACGGCCGTCGCCATCGCGGGCATTCTTGGCGGCACCGCGCTCGTCCGCTTTGTTTCGCAGCGTGCACTCAAGCAGGCGTTCGCGGTGTTCCTGCTTGTGATGGGCACGTTCATTCTCTACAAGAACCGGAACACGTTCGCCGGTACGCCGGCTCCGGTCACGCAACGGACACACTGACATGCTGCTCAAGCGATTCTATGACGCGAAGCTCGCCCAGGCGAGCTACCTCATCGGCTGCGCGGCGACGGGCGAGGCGATCGTGATCGACGCCAATCGCGATGTCGCGCAGTACCTCCACGCCGCCGACGCAGAAGGCCTGCGCATCTCGCACGTCACGGAGACGCACATTCACGCGGACTTCGTCTCCGGCAGTCGCGAGCTCGCCGAGCGATCAGGCGGCCAGTTGCTGCTGTCGGGTGAAGGTGGGATGGACTGGAGCTACGCGTTTGCCGAGGCGGCCAATGCGCGCCTCCTCCATGGCGGCGATGCGTTCATGGTCGGCAACCTCCGCTTCCAGGTGATGCACACGCCGGGTCACACGCCGGAGCATCTGGCGTTCATCGTGACCGACACGCCGGCGACGGATGCGCCGATCGGCGCGATCACGGGTGACTTCATCTTCGCCGGCGACGTCGGGCGCCCCGACCTGCTCGAGAAAGCCGCGCACCTTGTCGGGACGATGGAAGCGAGCGCACGCACGCTCTTCCACAGCCTGCAACGCTTCAAGGCGCTGCCCGATCATCTTCAGCTCTGGCCCGGCCACGGCGCGGGCTCGGCCTGCGGCAAGGCGCTCGGCGCAATGCCATCGTCCACACTTGGCTATGAGAAGATCGCCAACTGGGGCCTCCAGCTCACCGACGAGAGCGAGTTCGTCGTGAGCGTGCTCGCTGGCCAGCCGGAGCCGCCGCGCTACTTCGCCGAGATGAAGCGTATCAACAAGGAAGGCCCGAGGGTGCTGGGTACGTTGCCCCATCCACCGCTTGTGGCGGACGGCATGCTCGCCGATGCCATCGCGCGCGGCGACCTCGTCGTCGACACGCGGAGTGCGGCCGCATTCGCAGCGCGTCATGTGCCGGGCACGATCAACATCCCGCTCGACAAGAGCTTCAGCACGTGGGCGGGCTGGTTCGTCCCCTTCGACCGTGACTTCTACCTGATCGCGGGCGACAATGGGCAGTCGGCGATCGCGGAAGCAGCGCGAGACCTCGCGATGATCGGGCTGGATCGTATCACCGGCTACTTCGAGCCGAGCGCCATCGATGCGTGGGAGAAGTCAGGTCGTGATGTGTGGACCATTCCGCAGATGAGTGCAGGAGAGCTGGCGACCCGCCTGGCGGCGGCGGACGTCGCAGTCCTCGATGTGCGTGGCCAGTCGGAGTGGACTGCGGGACACCTGCCTGGGGTGAACAACGTCCCGGCCGGTTACATCGCCGACGACATTGCCGCCCTTCCGACCGATCGTCCGCTCGTACTCCATTGCCAGGGAGGCAGCCGGTCGGCGATTGCCGCGAGCGTGCTTCGCGCGCGCGGCGTGAGCAACGTGGTGAACCTGAGCGGGGGATTCGCGGCGTGGAAAGCACAGGGACATCCGGTGGATGTCGAGCAGCCGCTCGCAGGCGTGTAGCGGAGAGACGACCATGGCGAAGACCCTGAGTCCGGAAATGCTTGCCCTGATCGCGCAGCCAGATGCTGCATGCAATGGGATTCGTCGTTCGTCGCAAGGGCGGCTTGTTCGTTCACTATGCGCTGGCTGACCAGCGCGTGTTCGACCTGTGCGACGTGATGTGCGGCCGCATCGAGGCGCCGGAGAAACAGCGTCGGAAGATCATCGCGCGATGATGGATGCGTGCACAGAGGCCCGCTGCCTGAACCGGCAACGGGCCTCCGTGACATTCATTGCACCGCCTCGATCGGTCAGTGCTGCTGCAACTGCAGTCCCTGAGTTCTCGGGGTGCTCGCTCTCCGGGAAGTCGCGCCGCCTGTCATCTCTCGGGCACGTTCCACCCAGCGCTCCACCGTCTTCAACGGCGGCACCACGCGTGTCAGCTGCTTTTCCTCATTCACCAGGTCCAGCAACTGCACGACATTCTCCGGCGTGCGTACCGAGAGCTCCTTCACGCTCTGGATGCCCGATGACTCGAGAAGCTGGCCGAACTCGGAGCCGATGCCACTCACGCGCATGAGGTCCGCCTGGTTCGCCCATGTCATCAGCATCGGTACCGATACGCCCGTGAGGGACGCGAGGCGCATGCGCCCGTCCATCGTCTCGCAGTGCGCCAGCAGCTCCTCCGACGTATGCACGCCCGCTGCCTCGAGACGCTCGGCGAAGTTCGCGCCGATTCCTTCGATCTGTTCGATTTTGTAGGTCATGCCGATCTCCTTACCGGCTCGCGCGATGCCACTGCTGCGATTGCCGATTTCGGGGGTGAAGAGCCCGCTCGTCAGGCGAGTCCCGACGTCGCTCTCCGTAAGTGTTCTGCTTTTCTGTATATCCGGATTATAACGGGTCGCACACCGTTTAGCAAGGCTAACTGCATATAAATCAACGCTTTAGCGTTTCAGCCTCCCTGACGACGTGTTGGGTTCAGGATACGGCGCCACAGCGCGTGCGCTACCTGCCCACTTCGCGCGCAAGTCGCGCGTACACGGCCGAGTAGCTCGCGAGTTGCGCGCGCATGTCGGCACTCGGTGCGCTTACCTGCGTCTCCATCGCCTGATGCAGCGCACCGATTCTCGACTGCAACTCGGCAACCGTATCCGCACGCGCACTGACGTTCGCGGCGCGTGCGCGCTCGAGCAACGCGTTGGTGGAGCGATAGAGCGTCGCGACCGCATCCAGACCCGCATGCCATGCATTCGTCGTCGCGACAGATGCGTCCTGCCGCCGATCCGGCCGCACGTCGAACGAGCCGCGACCGACCTCGCCTCCGTTCACTGCCAGCGTGACGACGTACGACCCCGCGCGCACGAACGCGCCGTTGATCGCGCGACGCGTGTTGTCGCCATCCTCCGCACCATTTGCCGACGGCGGCGCAGGCAGTGATGGTCCGCGGAGGTTCCACGTGCTCGTCGTCGCGCCGCGACGTGTGGTGATCGGCTGACGCCAGACTTCCGTGCCGTTCGCGGACTTGACCGCGAGCACCGCCGCCGTTCCCGAATCCGCCGACCACACCGTGAAGGTGATGCCGTTCGCGGGATTCTCGCCGCGGAACATCATGTCACCGTTGTGCGCGAGGCGCGGCGCGAGGCGCTGCTGGTGGATCGTGCCCGAGACTGGCGCAAGCGTCACCGGCGCCGCGAGCGCGACTGTCGACGTATGGCGCAGCAGACGCACGTCGTCGAGGATCCAGATGCCTCGGCCGTGTGTGCCGAGCACCAGGGCGTTGTCACGTGGCTGGAGGGCGATGTCGTTCACCGGCACCGTCGGCAGGTTCGCGCGGAACGGCAGCCAGTGCTGCGCCGCGTCCGTCGACGCGAACAGGCCGAACTCCGTGCCGAGATAGAGGAGCGATGGATCGACCAGGTCTTCGCGCAGCACGAGTGGAATGCGCGAGGGCGGAAGGTCCGCGACCACCGACGTCCACGTCTGTCCGTAATCGGTGGAGCGAAAGAGCCAGTTGGTGAAGTCGCCGTTCTGGTGCCCATCGAACATCGCGTAGACCGTCCCTGCCGCGTGGCGCGATGCCTCGATGCTGCGCACCCATGTGCCCGCAGGGAGGCCCTTCACGTTCGCGGTGATGTTCGTCCACGTCTTCCCCTCGTCGCGTGAGACGTGGAGACGTCCGTCGTCCGTACCGACGTAGAGCACGCGACGATCCTTCGGCGATTCGGAGAAGGCGCTCGTCGTCGGATAGAACGATGCGCCGTCGTCGAGCGAGAGCGTGTTCGAGTCCGGCAGCTGACCCATGATCGCGAGCGACCGGCGGTTCGCGCCCGATGTAAAGTCGCCGAGGTTCGTCCAGCTCTGCCCGCGGTCACGAGAACGATAGAGGCTGCGCATCCCCGCGTAGAGCGTGTGCACGTCGTGCGACGACACCGCGAACGGCGCATTCCAGTTCGCGCCTTCCTGAAAGCGGCCGACGAGCGGCGCCGGCGGTCCCCAGTTGCCGCGCTTGTAGACATCGCCCTCCGGCCACATGGGGCGGATGTTGCGCTTCTCCATTGTCTTCAGGTCCACGCGCGTGATGCCGAGATATTGCGACGACGAGTAGAGCGTGCGGTTGTCCGTGGTGTCGAACAGCGTCGTGAAGCCGTCGCCGCCGCCGACCTGGAACCAGTCCTCGTTCACGATTCCATCGCTCCACGACGTCGCGCTCGGCCCGCACCAGTTGTTGTTGTCCTGCATGCCGCCGCAGACGCGGAACGGCACCGAGTTGTCGACGCCGATGTGGTAGAACTGTCCAACGGGCAGGTTGCGCTGGTAGAGCCAGTGCACGCCGCGGTCATACGAGATGCCGAAGCCGCCGTCGTCGCCCTTCACCACGTGGCGCGAGTCCTTCGGGTTTACCCAGATGATGCGATCGTCGCCGTGCAGCGTCTGTCGTGGCTCGCGCCACGTGTGGCCACTGTCGTCCGACACGGAATACTGCACCTGATAGAGTCGTCGTTCGTCAAGCGGATCCACGAGCAGCTTGCTCGAGTATGCGGGACGCGGATTGTAGTCGCCCATCTTGCGGAACGACGCGCCCTTGTCGTCCGAGCGGAACACTCCGCCGAGTCGCTGCTCGTAAGAGACGCTCGACGTGTAGCGCTGTCCCTGCTCCACCGAGACGTAGACCACATTCGGGTTGCTTCTGTAGACGGAGATGCCGATGCGGCCGAGCGTGCCAGTGGGGAGGCCGGTGGTGAGGTGACGCCATGTGGCGCCGGCGTCCGTCGACTTCCAGAGTGCGGAGCCGGGCCCGCCGCCCACGAAGCCGAATGCCTGCCGGCGGCGCTGGTAGGTTGCCGCGTAGAGGGTGTTCGGGTCGGACGGATCCATCGCGACCTCGGTGACGCCTGTGTCGTCGTCGCCCTTCAAAACCTGCTGCCACGAACGCCCGCCGTCCGACGTCTTGTAGAGACCCCGCTCCGCGCTCGGCGCCCACAGCTTGCCCGGTACGGCGACGTAGACGATGTCGCGGTTGGTCGGGTGCGTGACGATGCGCGCGATGTGGCCGCTCTGGGGGAGGCCCATGTTCGTCCACGTTCGGCCGCCGTCGGTGGACTTGTAGATCCCGTCGCCCCAGCCGGAACTCTGTCGGTTGGTCGCTTCGCCGGTGCCGACCCAGACCACGTTGGGGTCGCCCTGGAAGAGACCGAGTGCGCCCACTGAATGAACGCTTTGCTTCTCGAAGACCGGTGCGACGGTGGTGCCGTTGTCCGTCGTCTTCCACACGCCACCTGTCGCGCTCGCGATGTACATGAGCGTCGGGTCGGCTTCGGAGACTGCGACGTCGGTGATGCGGCCGGACATCGTCGCTGGTCCGATGAACCGGAAGCGCAGCGTGTTGAGCATCGACGCGTCGAGCGTGCGTTGCGCGAAGACGGGCGCAGCGGCGGCGAGCGAGAGCAGGAGTGCGGCGGTGAGTCGCATGAGTGGGGCGGTGCGTGAAGAGGTGTGCGGACGAGTCATGCGGAATGAGTATACTGCACCCGTGGTTCTGGCTCACCTCCTGACAGCGAGCATGAAGCGATGAATCCAACGAGGCGGTGCGTCGTGCGGGGCGCCACGATGGTGGTGGCGCTGATGGCCCTGGCGCACGGCCCGGCAGCTGCGCAACGCGTGGACCATTCGTCCTTCGACGCATTGCTGAAGGCGCACGTCGTGAACGGCATGGTGGACTACGATGCATTTCGCGCCGCGCCCGCCTTTCCGCGCTATCTGGCGCTGCTGGCGGCCACCGATCCTGCGTCGCTGCCGCGCAATGCACAGCTTGCATTCTGGATCAACGCATACAACGCGTACACGATCCAGTTGATTGTCACGCATGACGAGCGGAAGAGCATTCGCAACATCAACAAGACCTTCTTCCTCAAGCTGAAGGGCCCGTGGTCGGAACCACTCGCGGTCGTGGGTGGAAAGCGCTATACCCTCGACGACATCGAGCACCGCATTATCCGGCCGACCTACGGCGAGCCCCGGATTCACTTTGCGCTCGTCTGCGCCGCGATGGGCTGTCCGCCGCTGAGAAGCGAGGCCTACGACGGCAGCCGTCTCGACGCGCAGCTCGACGATCAGGGCCGGGTGTTCCTGCTCGAGTCGCCGTCGAAGAACCGCGTGGATGTCGAGGACCGCACCTGGCACCACAGCATGATCTTCGGTCTTTACAAAGACGACTTCGGCGGTTCCATCCAGAGCGCGGCACGGTTCGCTGCACTTTGGTATCCGGATGGTCCTGCGCGCCAGCTGTTGTCCAGCGCCTCGCTGCGCACGCACCAGACCGACTACGACTGGACGCTCAACAGCCAGGAGAACGTCGGGACGCGGGCCCCGTAGCCGTCATGTCAGCAGTCGCATTTCTCACCGGCTACCTGCCCGCGTCCGGCAACGACAGGGTGAATGTGCTCCCCGAGCCCTCCGTGCTTCGAACCCGCAGGTCGCCGCCCATGCCGCGCGCCAGGTCGCGGCTTATTGCGAGGCCAAGCCAGTGCCCTCGGTGGACCGTGTCAGGTTGCGGTGCACCTGCACGAACGGATCGAAGCACGTCAGCGTTGTCGTCGGCCTCGATGTGCGTAGGTTGTCGGAATGGAATTGCCGGTCTCATTCGGCCTCGCGTTCGTCGCTGGGCTCGTCTCGTTCCTGTCGCCCTGCGTGCTGCCGCTCGTTCCGAGCTACGTGACGTTCGTGACGGGCATGACGCTCGACGACCTCGCCGGCACGGATGCGGCGCGCGGACGCGCCCGCGCTGCGCGGCATGCGGCAGCGTTCGTCGTCGGCTTCATCCTCGTGTTCCTCGCGCTCGGGGCGACGGCGTCGATCGCGGGGCCCTGGCTGCGGCATGCGCTGCCCCTGCTCCAGCAAATCGGCGGCGTGCTCGTGGTGTTGTTCGGCTTCTATCTCATCGGCTGGCCACGCCCGCGCTGGATGATGCGGGACACCCGTGTGCACCTCGCCGACAAGCCTGCCGGGCTGGGCGGATCGCTGGTGGTCGGCATCGCCTTCGGCGCCGGATGGACGCCGTGCGTCGGGCCGGTGCTTGCATCGATCCTGCTGTATGCGGGTGCGAAGAGCACGCTCATCGGCGGCATGCTCCTGCTCGCCGTCTATGGGCTCGGCCTCGGCATCCCGTTCTTCGTCGCAGCAGTTGCCTTCAACTGGTATCTCGCCGGCGCGACGCGCGTGCGGCGCTGGCTGCGGCCAATCGAGATCGTTGCGGGAGTGATGCTGGTCGTCGTCGGGGCCATGCTTGCCTCCGGACATTTCGCCCGCCTGACGCGAGTTCTCGCGGACTTCGGGCAGCTCGTCAACATTCAGAGGTAGTGATGCACAGACATGGACGATGGGTCATGCTCGCGCTCTTCGCGACCGTTGCCGCGTGCGCGAAAGGCGACGAACGTGTCGACTCCGTGCGCGCCGCCTCCGCAGACTCGGCGCCTGGTGCGACCATACCGACAGCAGAGGTTCCCGCTGTAGCGCCACCCAAGCAGCATGACAGCGCGGTGGCGAGCGCTCCGCCAAAGGCGACGACGCCGGTCGCGAGTCCGGCCGCACCAGTGGGTCCGACGCGGCCTGCTGCGCCGCGACGCATCATGGCGGGATCGCTCGACATTACCAGCATCGGCTATGATCGCGGCAATCCCGCGGCGCCCGTCGTGGTCGTGGAGTTCAGCGATTTCGGATGTCCGTACTGCGCCGAATTCGCGCTGCAGACCTTTCCGGCGCTGGACAGCGAATACATCGCGACCGGCAAGGTGCTGTTCAAGTACGTTCCGTTCCTCGTTGGGACATTCCGCAATTCAGCCGAGGTGACGCGCGCGGCGGAGTGTGTCGGCGAGCAGCGCGCAGAGCAATACTGGCCGATGATGACGGCGGTGTACGGATCGCAGGCCGGCTGGAAGGGGCGCGGTTCGCCCGATACGCTGCTTCTGACCCTCGCGCGGTCGGCGCATGCGGACTCGGCGCGATTCGCGATGTGTTACGCCGATCGCCATACGGACGCGCGCATCAAGGCCGGGACTGATGCGGCTGACTATGTGGGCGTGAGGGTGACGCCATCGTTCCTCGTGGATCAGCGGCCGGTACAGGGCGCCTTGCCGCTCGTGGAATTCCGGAAGCTCATCGACGCCGCGTTGCTCCTCTCGCGCAGCCGGGATTAGTGCGTGAGAAATGCAGTGCTCGCGGCGAAGTACGCATCGAACACTTGGTCGAGTTGATGTGCGGCAGGATTCTTGATGCACTCTGTGTACAACATCCGACAAGAGTGAGGTCTAGAATGCAGCACAGCGAAAATATCGAACACACGAACGTGACATCCGCGGCAGAGCGCATGAGCTCGACGTTCGGCGGACGTACAGTGGATCCACAGATGGCGGACGTCCTCGACATGCTCGAGTCGCTTGGCGGAAAGCCCATCGCCGAGCTCAGCGCCGACGAGGCGCGGAAGCAGCCGACGCCCGCGGACGCCGTGAAGAAGCTGCTCGAAGAAACCGGACGCAACAGCGATCCTCAAGGCGTCCTCGATGTCGACGACCGCAAGATCGCCGGACCGGCTGGCGACATCGCGATCCGCATCTACACCCCCGCCAGCGCGCGCGAAGGGACGCACCTTCCGATCGTGTTCTACATTCACGGCGGTGGCTGGGTGATCGCCGATCTCGACGTGTATGACAGCTCTCCGCGCGCACTGTGTAACGCCGTGCACGCGAAAGTGGTGTCGACGCACTACCGCCAGGCGCCGGAGGACAAGTTTCCGGCGGCGCACGAGGACGTCTACGCCGCCTGGAAATGGACGGTGGAGAACGTGCGTGAGCTCGGCGGCGATCCCTCGAAGATCGCCATCGTGGGCGAGAGCGCCGGCGGCAACATGGCGGCCGCCGTCAGCATGCGCGCGCGCGACGAGGGATTCCGCGTCCCGGATCACGAAGTGCTCGTCTATCCGGTCGCCGATGCCTCGATGAGCGGTGAATCCTACGCCGAGATGCAGGACGCGAAACCACTCAACTCGCCGATGATGGGCTGGTTCTTCGACAAGTACCTGAAGTCGTCGTCCGACGGTGCGTCGCCGATGATCACGCTCACGAACGGCAATCTCGCGGGCATGCCGTCGACCACGATCATCTCGGCGGAGCTCGATCCGCTGCGGAGCGAGGGCGAGGCGCTGGCGGGCGCGCTGTCGAATGCGGGCGTGCAGACCACGCAGCGCACATACGAGGGCGTCACGCACGAATTCTTCGGCATGGGCGCGGTGGTGGACAAGGCGCATGATGCAGTGCACCTCGCCGCAAAAGGCATCATGGATGCATTCGGCACTTTCGTAACGCGCTGACGCTCAGCGCCAGGCCGAGATCTCCGCAAGCGGCTTGCGCGCGAGGTCCGGCACCCGCGCATCCGCGGCCGGATATCCGACCGGCATGACGAGGTACGCCTTCTCGTTTGCCGGCCGCTCCAGCAGCTCGCCCAGGAACGCCATCGGCGTCGGCGTGTGTGTCAGCGTCACGAGACCCATCAGGTGCACGGCCGCGATGAAGAAGCCCGCCGCAATGCCGCACGACTCCTGCGTGTAGTAGTGCGTTCGCCGGCCGCCGTCGGCGCGCACGCCGTAGGTCTGCCGGAACAGCACCACCACCCACGGCGCGTCCGTGAGGTGCGGCTTGTGCTCGTCCGTGCCCAGCGGTGCGAGCGCCTCGAGCCACTCGTCCGGCATCCGCTCCTGGTAGTTGCGCTGCTCCTCCTCTTCGGCGGCGGCGCGGATGTGCTGCTTCAGCGTGGCATCCGACACCGCGACGAAGGTCCACGGCTGCTGATGCGCTCCGCTCGGTGCCGTGCCGGCGGTCCGGATCGCGAACTCGATCGCCTCGCGGGGTACCGGGTCGGTCGAGAAGTGGCGCGTCGTGCGACGGCGGTTCATCTCGTCGTACGTCGCCCGTGCGTGGTCGAGCATGTCCTGCTCGGGCTGCGGATTGAAGTCGAGCGGAACGAATGGATGCGTTGTCATACTGTTTGTCCATCGCCGGCGAAGAGATGCGTGCGCGCAGCGGGCACTTGCACGGTAATCACCTGTCCAACCACCGGCAGTTCATCGCCCGACACCGATGCGAGTAGCCGGCTCGCGCCGACATCGAAGTGAATGTGCGACGTCCCGCCGAGCCGCTCGACGAGGACCACACGACCAGAGAGCGGCGATCCATCCGTGGTATCGGCGGAAACGATTTCCAGATCCTCCGGCCGAATTCCCAGCGCAGTCGGCGACGCCAGCAATCGCTCGCCTGGCATCGCAATCCGCACCCCATCCGCCACGAATGCCGTGCCGTCGTACCCACCATCGATGAAGTTCATCGGCGGCGTCCCGATGAAACCGGCGACGAACCGGTTCGCCGGCGAACGATAGAGATCGATCGGCTTGCCAACCTGCTGGATGCGGCCACCAGCGAGCACCACGATGCGGTCGCCGAGGGTCATCGCTTCCACCTGGTCATGCGTGACGTAGATGGTGGTCGTCTTCAGCCGTCGCTGCAGCCCTCCGATCTCGATGCGCATCTGCGCGCGGAGGCCGGCGTCGAGGTTCGAGAGCGGTTCGTCGAACAGAAAGACCAGCGGTTCGCGCACCATCGCCCGACCCATGGCGACGCGTTGCCGCTGGCCGCCCGAGAGCTGCTTCGGCTTGCGGTCGAGCAGCGGCTCGATGCTGAGGATCCCCGCCGCCCACGCCACACGCCGCGCGATCTCCTCCTTCGGCACTCGGCGCAGCTTGAGGCCGAGCGAGAGGTTGTCGCGCACGGAGAGATGCGGGTAGAGCGCGTAGTCCTGGAACACCATCGCGACGTCGCGCTCGCGTGGGGCGAGATGCGTGATGTCGCGGTCGTCGATGCGAATAGTGCCCGACGACACGGACTCGAGGCCGGCCACCATGCGAAGAATCGTCGACTTGCCCGAGCCCGATCCGCCGACAAGGACGAGCAGCTCGCCGTCGGCGACGTCGAGGTTGAACTCCTCGACGATGCTGACGTCGCCGAACGTCTTCGTCACGCGATCGAAGGAGACGGACGGCATCAGCCCTTCACTCCGGCGCCCGCCATGCTCTCGATGAAGTACCGTTGCAGAAACATGTACGCGATGACCACCGGCACGACGAGCACCATGGCCGCCGCGAGCGAGACGCCGAGTGTCCCTGCCCCGCCGCCGAGGGCGAAGACGGTAAGCAGTTGCGGGAGCGTCATGATGTGCTGGTCACGGACGACGAGGAGTGGCCACAGCACCTCATTCCACGATCCCATGAAGGTGAAGATCGCGACGATGGCGAGTGCGGGCCGAGCGAGCGGCCAGAAGATGGTGAAGAGGATGCGCAGCTCACCCATGCCGTCCATGCGCGCGGAGTCCACGAGCGACTGTGGAATCTGGAGGAAGAACTGGCGCAGCATGAGGATCGCCGTCGC
>JBDSML010000133.1:0-4728 GCA_039915865.1 Gemmatimonadaceae bacterium
CGTCCCCACCAGGACGGGCCGCGGTCGCATTTCCACCTCTCGAGAGACGACATGCGATCGGACACCATCAAGCGCGGCATGGAACGCGCCCCGCACCGCAGCTTGCTGCGCGCAACCGGACAGGTGAAGGACGGCGAGTGGGATCGCCCGTTCGTCGCCGTGTGCAACTCGTATGTCGACATCGTGCCGGGCCACGTCCACCTCCAGGCGTTCGGCAGGGTCGTGAAGGACGCCATTCGCGCCGCCGGCGGCATTCCCTTCGAGTTCAACACCATCGGTGTCGACGACGGGATCGTCATGGGGCACGAGGGCATGCACTACTCGCTGCCGTCGCGCGAGATCATTGCCGACTCGGTGGAGACGATGGTCCGCGCCCATTGCTTCGACGCGGTCATCTGCATCCCGAACTGCGACAAGATCGTCCCCGGGATGCTCATGGGCGCAGCGCGCGCCAATGTGCCCACGGTGTTCGTGTCCGGCGGGCCGATGGAAGCAGGCACCGATTCGCAGGGCAAGCGCATCGACCTCATCACGGTGTTCGAGGGCGTTGGGCAACGAGCAGCCGGCACGATCGACGACGCACGACTGCTCGACCTTGAGCGCAACGCATGTCCGACCTGCGGCAGCTGCAGCGGGATGTTCACGGCGAACTCGATGAACTGCCTGTGCGAAGCGATCGGGCTCGCGCTGCCCGGCAACGGATCCGTGCTCGCGACGTCGCCTGCGCGTCACGCGCTCGCGCAACGCGCTGCCCAGCATCTCATGCGGTGTGTGCGTGAGGGCATCACGTTCCGCGACATTGTCACGCCGCAGGCCATCGACAACGCCGTCGCGCTCGACGTCGCGATGGGGGGCTCCACCAACACGGTGTTGCACGTCCTCGCCCTCGCACGTGAAGCAGAAGTGGACTATCCGCTCGCGCGGTTCAACGAAGTTGCCGAGCGCACGCCGCACCTCGCGAAAGTGTCGCCAGCGGGGGATGGCGATCGCCAATGGCACATGCAGGACGTCCATGCCGCTGGCGGCATCCCCGCGATCCTCGCCGAGCTCGCACGCAAGCCTGGTACGCTGCACCTGGGTGCGTTGACGGTCACGGGACAGACGATCGGCGAATCCGTCGCCGGTGTGCTCAATGAGAATCCCGACTGCATCCGGCCCATCGACAACCCGCACACCCAGCGCGGCGCACTCGCCGTCCTCTTCGGCTCCCTCGCGCCACTCGGCGCCGTGATCAAGGTCGGCGCTGTGTCGCAACACGAGATGGTCTTTCGCGGGCCGGCGCGCGTGTTCGACAGCGAGGAATCCGCGCATGCGGCCGCCATCGCTGGTGACATTCACGCCGGCGACGTGATCGTTGTTCGCAACGAGGGGCCACGGGGCGGGCCTGGCATGCGCGAGATGCTCGCGCTCACCAGTCTGCTCAAGGGCATGCCGATCGGCGAATCGGTCGCCCTCGTCACCGACGGACGATTCTCCGGTGGCACCCGCGGACTGTGTATTGGCCACGTCTCGCCAGAAGCGGCCGAGGGCGGACCGATCGGCCTTGTCCAGGAGGGCGACATCATCGCGATCGATCTCGCCGCGCGGCGGCTCGACCTCGAGGTCGATGAGTGGGAGCTCGAGCGTCGGGCGAGTGAATGGCAGGCGCCCGCGCCGAAGTTCACGCGCGGCTGGCT
Source organism: Gemmatimonadaceae bacterium (assembly GCA_039915865.1). Classification (GTDB taxonomy): domain Bacteria; phylum Gemmatimonadota; class Gemmatimonadetes; order Gemmatimonadales; family Gemmatimonadaceae; genus AG11. The sequence continues at coordinate 1,677 of JBDSML010000133.1, forward strand.
CGCGCGATACGCCGCGATGGTGACGAGCGCGCACACAGGTGCAGTGCTCGCGGTGCCGCCGACACGTGAGTTCGCGACGAAAGGTGCGCCATGAAAACGCCGACTGATCCCGCTCTGCGCACCGGCGCGCAGATCCTCTGCGAGGCGCTCGTGCGCCAGGGCGTCGACGTCATCTTCGGCATACCGGGCGGCGCGATCATGCCCTTCTACCACGCGCTACCCGAATACGCGGACCAGCTGCATCACGTCTTGTGCAGGCACGAACAGGGAGCCGGCCATGCCGCCGAGGGCTACGCGCGGGCGAGCGGACGCGTCGGCGTCTGCGTGGCGACGAGTGGTCCCGGCGCGACGAATCTCGTCACACCGATCGCCGACGCGTGGATGGACTCCTCACCGATGGTCGCCATCACGGGGCAGGTGTCCAGCGCACTCCTCGGCACCGATGCCTTTCAGGAGACCGACATCATCGGCATCACCGTCCCGATCACCAAGCACAGCTACCTCGTGCGCGATGCACGTGAGCTGCCGCGCGTCATCGCCGAGGCGTTTCACATCGCGTCGTCCGGTCGGCCCGGTCCGGTATTGATCGACGTCACGAAGGACGCGCAGCAGTCGAGCGTCGTCCCCGATTGGACGACCACGTACGATCTCGCGGGCTATGACGACCATCGTCTGCGCGAGATCGACGCCGATGGTGTAGATGCCGCCGTCGCGCTGTTGATCAACGCCGAACGGCCGTTGATCCTCGCCGGCAACGGCGTGATTCAGTCCGGCGCGACGGCGGAGTTGCTCACACTCGCCGAATGCACCGGCATTCCCGTGATCACGACCCTCCACGGGCTCGGCGCATTTCCGCAGGACCATCCGCTCAGCCTCGGCATGCCGGGGATGCACGGCTGGGTGCACGTCAATCGCGCCATTCAGCGCTGCGATGTGCTGCTGAACATCGGCAGCCGGTTCGACGATCGCGTGACGGGGAAGGCGTCGACGTTCGCGCCGAACGCGTCGGTGATTCATGTCGACGTCGATCCCTCGGAGATCGGGAAGCTGGTGCCGGTCGAGGTGGGGATCGTGGGAGATGCGGCTGTCGCGATGCGTGCGCTGATCACCGTGTTTGAACAGCAGAGCAAGGGACCTGCGCTTCAACCATGGCGAGATGAGATAGGAGAACTGCGCGAACAGTTCGAGCCCCGTCAGGAGTATCGCCGTCGCCCCGCAACGGACACGCTCCATCCGCATGACGTCTGCGCCGCGTTGAACGCTGCGCGTCACGCGCGCGGGAACTGCCGCGTCGTCACCGACGTCGGACAGCACCAGATGTGGACCGCCCAATTGCTCGACTGGCAACGTCCGCGCAGCCACATCACCAGCGGCGGCTCCGGTACCATGGGCTTCGCCGTGCCCGCCGCGCTCGGCGCCGCCATGGCGCTGCCCAACGAGACGATCTGGGTCGTTGTCGGCGACGGCGGATTCCAGATGACCAACCAGGAGATCGCGACGATGGCGCAGGAGGGACTCACCAACGTCAAGATCGCCATCGTCAACAACGGCTACCTCGGCATGGTTCGCCAATGGCAGCAGCTGTTCGAGGGCAAGCGGTACAGCGGCACGCCGCTCACGGGCCCCGACTTCGCGAAGCTCGCCGAGGCGTACGGCGTGCGCGGCATCACCGTCGATTGCGTGTCGCAGGTGAACGACGCCATCGAGGACGCATGGGATCATCCCGGCGTTGTCGTGATCGATTTCCGCGTCGAGCGCGAGGCCAACGTCTTCCCGATCGTGCCGCAGGGCCGAAGCATCGGCGAGATGATGACCAGCGCGCACACGCACGCTGCTCTTCCTCTGGCAGGCATGCCATGACGAACACGCGAAGACACACACTCGTCGTTCGCCTGAACGACCGGCCCGGCGCGCTGTATCGCGCCATCGGTCTCATCCGGCGACGCGACTACAACGTCTCCAGTCTCGTCGTCGGCGCAACCGACGGCTCGGGGACAAGCCGCATGGTGCTCGTCGTCGAAGCGGCGAACGTCCACCAGGTCGTCCAGCAACTCTCGCGACTGATCGACGTGCTCTCCGTCGCCGAAGTCGCGCACGAAAGCGCACTCCTCGACCAGTTCGCCGACGCCATGCGCCAGTTCGACTTTCCGGTTCTTCCTTCCTCCAACGCCCAGGAGCTCGTCCGATGACCGTACTGTATTACGATGCCGACGCCCACCTCGAGCGCTTCACCGGCCGTCGCGTCGCCATCATCGGCTACGGCAGCCAGGGCCACGCGCACGCGCTCAACCTGCGCGACTCCGGGGTCGACGTGCGCGTCGGTCTCTCCGTGAGCTCGCTGAGCCGCGCCGCAGCAAGTGCGGAGCGATTGCGCGTCGTCACGGCGGAGCAGGCCGCCCGCGAGGCGGACTTCATCGTCATCCTCACGCCGGATCACACGCAGCGCGCCGTCTTCGAGGAGGCCGTACAGCCAAACCTCGTGGCCGGCAACACGCTGCTCTTTGCCCACGGCTTCAACATCCGCTTCGGCGAAATTGCGCCCGCGGCGAACATCGACGTCATCATGGTCGCGCCGAAGGCGCCGGGCCATCGCGTGCGCGAGCTGTACATGGAAGGAGCAGGGGTGCCCGCACTCGTCGCCGTGCACAACGATTTCACCGGCCACGCATTCGCCGACGCACTCGCCTATGCCAAGGCGATCGGCTCCACGCGCGCCGGTGTGCTGCAGACGACGTTCGCCGAGGAAACGGAGACGGACTTGTTCGGCGAGCAGGCCGTGCTCTGTGGCGGTGCAGCGGCGCTCGTAAAGGCCGGCTTCGAGACTCTCGTGGCCAACGGCTATCAACCGGAGATCGCCTACTTCGAGTGCATGCACGAGCTCAAGCTCATCGTCGACCTCATGTATCGCGGTGGCCTCAACTACATGCGGCACTCGGTGTCCGACACAGCGGAGTATGGCGACTATTCAGCCGGCGACCGCATCGTCAACGCCGAGACGAAGCAGGAGATGCAGCGGCTGCTCGACGAGGTGCGCGATGGTTCGTTCGCCAAG
>JBDSML010000237.1:0-2898 GCA_039915865.1 Gemmatimonadaceae bacterium
AAGGAGGTTCGGCGCTGTCGCCGGACTCCCGTTGGCTGGCGTACGTGTCGAACGAGCAGGGCGAGAACGAGGTGTTCGTCCGCCCGTTCCCGGACGTGAACGGCGGCAGGTGGCAAGTCTCGAGCGGTGGTGGCAGCGCTCCGCTCTGGGCGCACAACGGGCGCGAGCTGTTCTACGTCAGCGGGAAGAACATGTATGTCGTCCAGCTCCATCCAGGCCCGCCGTTCTCGGCCGAACCGCCCCGCGTCCTGTTCGCAATCCCCGACCGCGTACGTCCAGCATCGCTGCTCAGGGGCACCTTTGCGATCACGCCCGACGATCAGCGATTTCTCATGGTGCGAGACAAGAGTTGGGAGGACATGGCCGGGACGCCGACGATGGTGGTGGTGGAGAACTTCTTCGAGGAACTGCGGGCGAAGCTGAAGAAGTGATCGACCGCCCACAAAGCAAGAAGGTGCGACGAGGAGTGCGTGGTCCGACGTGTGGCGCCGAGGTGCGATAGGTGAGCACGCTCGACGGCGTTAAGCGGGCCGGGCAGGACGCAGGACCGGCATCCCGCAGCGGCCTTGTCTGCAGCAGCGCAACGTTACGGCACTGGCGGGACGTCGTCGACTGGGCAGACATGTCCGGCGCGCTTGCTTGCGAGGGGGCTGCAACAAATACGCGCCGAATCTACCAGGTCGGCTTCCCAAGCGCGGCATCCAGTCGCGCACCAAGCACCGGCGCGACCGATCGCGTAAAGCTGGCAGTGAGGTGATTGTCATCCGTAAACACGATGACGCCATTCTTCACCACACCACACCGCTTCGTCGCACAGATCTGATCATTCATGTCGACGAAACCAATCGGCAAGCCGCGAGCAGCATCCGTCTGCGCAGCGATCGCCGACTTGGCCATCGACCGATCACGATCGTACTCGCACGACTGCGCGAATGGGAGACTAGCCGCTCGACGCGACAAACACGATGGCACATTGAACCACGTCCGCGGTGTCCCCCTGATTGCCACGACGGTGAGACCCGCAGTCGTCAGCCGCGCATACGTCCGACGCAACCCGCCACGCCACATCTCCGGCGACACCTGCCAATCCTCACCCGTACCATCGGGCGGGATGTAGTGATCCCAGCTCGAGAGAATCACCGCGGCGGGACGCATCGCGATGATCCGCTGCAGCATCGCCTCCCGATAACGCGTGCACTCATGGTAGTAGCGCTTGAGCCGCACATGCATGAGGTCAGGCATGTCGGCGACGGGACAGCCGCCCTTCACCATCGCGACGATCCGCCAGTGATGCTCACGCCCAACGCGATCGAGACCACCGAGCCAATGCTCAGCGTGTGAGTCGCCGAGCAACACGACGGTAGTCGGCGACGTCTTGTCGCCGAATTCGCACGGACCCTTTTCGTCTTCCACTGTCGTCGCCCAACAGTCGTGCGACATGTGGTCATCGCGCGCCGCGGCGAACGCGCGCTGATCCGGTAGCGCCGCGCGCTGCTGCGCAGCGAGCATCGCTGAATGCGCGACGAACGCTGCGAGGAGACTGATGACGAACGTCGCCGGCGCGAGCCAGTGCGTCGGGATGCGCGAGAGACGTCCCGACCGTGCAGGCTGTTCGACAGCGTGATAGGTGAGGAACGCCAGCACGAGCGCACCTGCTGACCACGCGAGCTTGCCCCAAACGTCGATGTCGCGATCGATCACGGCGCCGAGTCCCACCAACGGCCAGTGCCAGAGATACCACGCGTACGACAGCTTGCCGAGGAAGCGCAGCGGCGGCCAACCGAGCTGCCAGCTGAGGAAGCTGCCCGGCGCGCGACCTCCGCCGACGATCAACGCTGCCGCGCCGAACGCGGGCAACAGCGCTGCGACGCCGGGATATGGCGTGGCGCGATCGTACGTCACGACGGCGAAGGCGATCGCGAACAATCCGCCGAACTGCAGGACGGTCGCGATACCGTCAGCCGTGTCGGTTCTGCCGTTCATCACCACGGCAAGCGCACCGCCGAGCGCGAATTCCCAGATGCGCGTCGGCATGCCGAAAAACGCCCACGGCTGCGACGTCTCCGTCAGCCACAGCGAAGCGGCCAGCGAGAGCACTCCGGCGAACGCGATCCAGAGCAGCAATCGCGACGACGACACCTCATCGCCTTCGGTGAGCGACTCCCCGGTCGTGCGCTTATGGAGGTAGACGACGAGCAACAGCAACAGCGGCCACACGATGTAGAACTGCTGCTCCACCGCGAGCGACCAGGTGTGCAGCAGCGGGTTCTCGCCGGACGAGAAGTAGTCCACGGCGCCGCGCGCAAAGTCGATGTTGCCCGAATACATCGCGACGGAGCGCGCGGTGTCGGCGATCGGCGCGCGATCGATGGGCGCGTACAGCCACATCACCAGCCCAAGCGTCGCCATGAGGACGACGAGCAGCGCCGGCATGAGACGCAGGGCGCGTCGAGCGTAGAACTCGGTGAGGTTCAGGCCGCCGCCGCGGGAGAGCTCGCGGACGAGCAGGCCCGTGATGAAGAAGCCGGACAGGACGAAAAAGACGTCGACGCCCACGAAGCCGCCGGACAGTCGCGACACCCCCGCATGGAACAGCACCACGAGGAGAATCGCGACGCCCCGCAGCCCTTCGAGATCGGGTCTGAATTGCGGGCGTTCACCGGCCATGTCCGACCTACGGCAACAGGCTGAGCGAAGTTACGGGAGACTACTCTTCGAAACTAAGTCCACCAACGTGGACGACGCGGCGACATCCGGGCCATGATCCCCAGCCCCACGCTGAGCATCAGCCCCTTCAGCACCACCACGGCAATCAATGTGTAGAGCGTCAGGTCGACCAGCTGCGGCGTGATCTGCTGATCCACCGCATGCATCCACGCCCAGCGCCGCACACCCTGA
>JBDSML010000150.1:0-38281 GCA_039915865.1 Gemmatimonadaceae bacterium
CCCCACGCTGAGCATCAGCCCCTTCAGCACCACCACGGCAATCAATGTGTAGAGCGTCAGGTCGACCAGCTGCGGCGTGATCTGCTGATCCACCGCATGCATCCACGCCCAGCGCCGCACACCCTGACCGACATACCACAGCCCGAGGGCGGCCATCACCGTCACGCCCGCCCAGACGACTCCCAGAAACCGCAGCCCCGCCGCCGCCAGACCGCCCGACGTCCCCACCACCCACTCACCACACTCCCGACACTTCCTCGCCTCGGTCGGGATGTCCCCGCAGCAAAAGGGGCATCGCTTCAGCGCGGCGGCAATCGACTCTCCCGAACGGTGGGTGACGGAAATCGCGGCGGGCATTGGCATCGCTCCGGATAAGGGGATGAACTCCCCTACGGCGCGACCCGCCGCCAGGTGTCCGCCTCAGGCGACTATTGCCGGCACTGCGCGTTCGGGTTCGTCGCCTTCGGCGCATCGAGCTTCGGGCGGTGCGACATGTTCGCGATCACGGTCGCTCCCGCGTAGACCATCTTCGTCACCCGGGCGAGATCGGGATAGCTGATGTACTGCGGCTCGTCGGTCACCTGGTGATAGTCGAGATGCTCGCCGCGAGACATCGCCACCGCCGGAATCCCATACCTCGCGTAGCTGTAGTGGTCCGCTCGGCAGTAGTACTGGAGTGGATGTCCGGGGGCGTCGAAGGTGTAGTCGAAGACGAATGGCACCGGCTCGCGCGAGTTGGCCGCCTCGAGCGAGTCGCCGAACTCCTTCGACAACCGCTTCGCACCGATGACTTCGAGGTACGTCGCGCTACCGGCGCCCGTGCCGCCGCGCGGAAAATCATTCACCGTCCCGCGACCCGTCATGTCCTGGTCGATCTCCGCGACGATCGAATCGATCGGCACCGTGGGATGGTCGCTGAACCAGCGTGAGCCGAGCAGTCCGGCCTCTTCACCTGTATGACTGACGAAGAGAATCGACCGCCTGGGCCGAGTGCCCGAGCGTGACATCGCCTCGGCGATCTCGAGGATGGCGACTGTGCCCGATCCGTCGTCGTCGGCGCCGTTGCGGATGGAGTCGAGACGTGGCTTGTTGACGGCACGCAGGCTGTCGAGGATCACGCGGATCTTCGCCCATTCGTCGGCGGTCGGCGGGCGCGGCGGCGAGTCGGCTCCCATCGGCCGGATGACGCGATTGAACGCGCGCAACGAATCGTGGTCGACGGGGAAGTGATCGAAGCCGACGTGATCGTTGTGCGCGGTGAGCGACACGTACTGTCCGCGCAGGGCGGGGTCGCTCCCGCGAAGAATGCCGACGACGTTACGCGCGGCGAATCGCACCGGCGTGCGGGCGATGTCGAAGTGGCCGCGCAGCGTTCCACCGGCGGCACCAGGCGTAAGCGTCGCTGGGTCGCCGCCAAGAAGCATGGTGGCGACGCGGCGTGTGATCCAGATCGAGGGCATCGCGTTTGGATTGCGTCCCGAGTCGGGAACCGGACGTCCCTCGCGCAGCCGTGCGACCGTCTCGGCGCCGACGACGTCGAGCGTGGCGAGTGCGAGGCCAGTCGCTCCAGCAAAGCGCGCAGCGGGGACGCCTATGCCACGCAGCGCGACACCTGACGGAAGGTCGAACACCACGATCTTGCCCGCTGCCGCCGACGCCGGAATCCAGCGCGTCGTGTCGTTCATCGGTCCGCCGTAGATCGTCGCGACGCCATCGAGGGTGCGATCACGCGCGGCGATGTTCGCCGGCACGAAGTCGGTGCCGAGCTGGAAGGTCGTGGCCCCCATCTCGAGTCGCGATTGTGGATCGATCGCCGCGTTCCAGAAGGGCACGGTCTGGAAGTAGGTGCCGTTGTCGCCCGCGAGCTCGAGGCCGAGCCGCCGGAACTCGGACGCGATGTAATCGGCGGTCTTGTAGGCGCCCTCGGAGCCGGTCTCTCGCCCCATTGTCGAGTCGTCAGCGATGAGGAACAGGCGATGGCGAAGGTCTTCAATGGTGATCGCCGCAGTGGTGGCGGTCGCCGGGCTCGGCGCTGATCCCGCCGAGCAGGCGGTGACGCCGAGTGCGGCGAGGAGGGGCAGGAGCTTCGTCATCGCACGAAGTGAAAGGAATGGAGTTGGCTGCGATTCAATATGAGACAGCTGGTCTAGTGCGATAGATGACGTCAGCTAGAATGCCATCGAGTTGGATGCATGCCGCGCCGAAGAGGTTTCCATCGCGCGCCCGATCCCGTCGCGCTGGAGGGCGATGTCGCAGCGCTCGACCAGCCTAAGCGCACCGACAAATGGTGACTGGGGAGGACATGAAGACTAGGGCTACAACGACGTGTCTTCGTCGAATCGACCTAGTCTTCTCAGTCCTTTCGCCGCCCGCGAGACCTTGCTTGGCTCAGGGCGGAACCGGCCGCAGATTTCGACCCCTTGGATGTCTTGCTGCCCAAGAGCTTTGATGCTGCGGAGGTCCCGCCGTCTCGCAGTGTGACGCTTGCATTGGCGCTCTTTGCACCTGAACTACGATCTCGCATTATCGATCGTGGCCCCGAAAGCACTGCAGCGGCAGCGCGAGACTGATTGGATGCGGCTGTCTGCATTTGTCTTGGCTCCTTCGCGGCCTCTTCCTCCGTCATCGGTCTGACTCGCGGCCGACCGCCCATCGCGCCATTCGCGCGCGCAGCGGCTGCCTTCGCGTCGCTGGTGCTCTTCCCACCTGCGACGGCAAATGCGCGAGCGGCCAGCTTCTGCCCAACCGATGCCTGGACGATTCCGGCGATGCTGAAGTCCGCTGCGAGCGCGGGCACAGACAACACTGCACCAGAAGGGCTCAAGACGGCCCCGGCGAGCTGCGTTGGCGTCGCATCAGCGAGTTCCGGCAACGATGCAGTCGGAATCCCCAACAGCATTCCGTTGGAACGCTCCAAGATGAAACGACGCGTTGGTCGATCATACATCACGGACTTCGCGAGAAGTCCCGACACGCGATCCGCGTTCACTCTCGCAGTTGCCGCGGGGATCTGCGCGAGAATCTGCGCGTCGGTGAGTCGCTTAACCATGATATTTCCTCCATTCCGTAACTAGCAGTTTCACGTTCGCTTCAACCAACCTGACTGCCTTCACGATGTTTGCTGGACGCATGCCGTAGTCTTTCCTCAAACCAACCGGCTCAAGGTTGACGCTGATTTCCTCGCCCGCCTTCGTGACGTGCACATGGGCCGGACCATGCTCGCGCGGCGGCAAGAGCACCGCGATATGAAATCCGTCAGCCTCGAACACGTTGGGCATTTCACATTATAACCTAACAGTTGGGTTTACGCCAGTTGGGAGCTGGGCCGGTCGATGACCCAGAAGAGGTCGCTGCAGAAGAACGCACGAGTGAAGTGACCGAGCGCGTGCAGGCGACCTTACTGTTGCGACGCGCCTATCATCAGGAAATCCGCGAACATGCCATACGCGGTCGTCGTCGTATCAGGATCGTGCGACGCGATCGTCAGTCCGCCCGGAAACATGTCCGCCTCGAGATGCGTGACGAGCGTTGTACCGCCGACGGCGAGTGCAGTGCCGCGCTCGCACTGCATCGGCCCGACACGCGCGCTTAAACGGCCAACGTCGTCGCGCCGCACCTCACCAACGAGCCTGTATGGCGATCCTCCCATGCCGGCCCGGCGGATTTCAGCCTCGTCGAGCTCACGGATTCCAACGCGCTTCACGTCGTCGGGACGCAAATCTCCATCGAGCAGCACGTTTGCCACGGCGCAGAGCTTCACCGCAGAGTCCCAGCCGTCCACATCGTAGCTCGGATCTGCTTCGGCAATGCCGAGTTGCTGCGCGTGCGCGATGCCGTCGGCGATCGACCCGCCGCCTTCGATCGCCTCGAGTACGATCGTCGCGGTCGACGTGAAGACGCCGCGGACACCGCGCAGTCCGGCCAACGGCAGACATTCGCGCACGAGTGAGAACACTGGCGCACCATCCATCACCGCCGACTCGAACCGATACTTTTTCCCCATGCGCGCCGCGAGGTCCGTCAGCTCGCGATAGCCGTGAACCACTGGACCCTTGTTGGCCGAGATGGCATGCGCGCCATGCTCCAGCGCGGTGAGCAGGTAGTCGAGCGCGGGCTGGCCCGTCTGCGGCTCGAGTGCGATGGCCTCGAATACGACGTCGGCCTTCGATGCGGCGAGCCATTCGTGGACGTCGCCGCACTCTTTGCCAGACGGCGCAGCGGGATCGAGCCCGCTGGTGTTGGCCCACCATCCGATGCGCCGACTCGCCACGCCGGTGATGGTGAACGCGATATCGTGTCGGACGAGAAGGTCGTGCAGCGCGCGTGCGACGACGCCGTAGCCGAGAAAGGCAAGATTCACCGGACTGTCAGGCACTTCAGGAGGGGAAGAATTGTGTGCGGTGTGCTCGCGAAGAGCGCACGCGGCGCGCTCGGGGAGAGACGACTCGCGAGCAGCAGCAACGCCAACCCTTCGTCCTGACTCCATCGTCGACCGCCTCGGCGAATGAAGGTCAGCGCCTCCGCCGACGTCATGGCGCCGCCCTTCGGATCCACGAGCCACAGGTACGCGAACCACTGGCCCGCGCCCTCCATCGAGAGAAAGAGATCTTCCGTCTGCGCATAGATCATGTCTGCGCCGCGAAAATTCTGCGCGCGCCGGCGATCCATCATCGCCAATGCCTTCGCGCCGAGCACGCGTGCTTGTCCGACACTCGTCGCCGCGACTGCCTGATACAGCACGTCACGCTCGGCGGAGTATGCGTCGGTGAAGCCGGGACGATCACCGAACTTCGTCTGAATGACGTCGTCGTCGGAATCCTCCGGCAGTCCGCGACTCACCAACGTGTCGACGAACTGGCCGAGCGCGATGTTCTGCGTGTGCGTGAACTCGTGCATGAACACCGCGGTCGTGAGCAGGTCGCTCCGTGGCCCCTTGCTGCTCGTGAGCCAGATGGATGGCAACGCCATGACGAACGACATCGTGCCGTCCTTTTGCGGCGACGCGAACGACGTCAACGCCGCGGGAATGCGGCTGCCGTCGGGTAGCGCGATAGAGTCGCCGTGCGCGATGCTGGCAACGGCGAAGCGCTTCGTGCCCGCGACGAATCGCGCGCTCCTGGATGTCGGCGTGAGAGTGTGCGTGCAACGCTCGTCGAACAACACCAGTGTCGGATACTTGCGCACCTCTTTGCCGAGCACGCGCGCCGACTGGCGTTTCCATCCGTCGAGTGCCGACGCGATCCATGCGCTGTCGGCACTCGGCAATGTGCATTCGGTCGTCTGCAGCATCGCCGCGAGCGCGATGCCGATGGTGCCCACCAATGGCATCGTGCTAGATGACCCGCCGAGGTTGCGCCGTTGCGGCGTTCCCAGTGTTCGGCGTTCCCATCGGCTCGATGAGGAGTATGTGCGTCTCTTCGTCGGCGACGGGTTTATGCTCCACGCCCTTCGGCACGACGTACATCTCGCCGGGTCCGAGTGTCACGCTGCCGTCGCGCAGCTCGATGGTGAGCCGGCCCTTGAGGACGAGAAAGAAGTCGTCGGTCTCGTCGTGCTTGTGCCAGATGAACTCGCCCTTCGTTTTCGCGACCATCACGTCGTGACCGTTGAACTGTGTCACGACGCGCGGCTGGAAGTATTCGGAGAAGGTGGAGAGCTTGGCGTCGAGGTTGATGGCGTCCATCGGCTACAGCGCCGGATGCTTCGAGACGACGTCGGTGTGCACCTGAAACTGGTGCGCCACCGAGAGAATCTTGTCGTCGTTGTAGAGTGCGCCGGTGATCACGGCGCAGATCGGCTGCGGGTTGAGCGGCGCGGCAGGAGGTGTCGTCGGTGCGGGGTTCGCGCCGCCACGTCCACCGCCGCCCTGTTGCACAGGAACGTCGAACTTGTAGGGCACAACGGCGCACGGATGTCCGGTCTGCGCATTGGGTGCGATGTCGGCCGACGGTGCGCCGATGAACATGTCGAGATCCTTCATGAACTCGCCCCACTGCGTTACCAGCACATAGCGACGACGCTGATTCTGCAGGAACTCGAACGCCTTCACGGTGCGTCCGTTGACGAAGCGCGGATTCCAGTTGGCCGGCGACATCGCGTTCGTCGGCTCCGCCGGAGCAGTGCCGGGGAACGGCGCATTGTTGGTTGTCGGTGTGACCACGGTGTTCAGGTCGAGACCGATCTCCTTCGCCTTCCGTTGCACGTAGTCGTCGAACGCTGCTGCGTACTCGACATTCAACCCGCCCTGGCCGATTCCCGGCACTGTGGGACGCGCGCCGATGTCCTTTGGCCGCATGCCGAGCTCGCGCAGCTTATCGACGAATTCCTTCGGCGCATTCGGATCGACACCGATGCGCAGCGAGGCGAGCTTGATGTTCCGGTCAAAGGTGAACGGCGTCATCACCGTCGACGGATCCTTCGCGTCGACACCGTGAATGACGTTGAAGACCATCGCGCAATCTTCAACGGTGCGGCAGATCGGCCCGACGCGGTCCTGCGACCACGCCAACACCATTCCGCCCTCGCGGCTCACGCGTCCGAACGTCGGACGCAGTGCGCTCAGTCCGCAGCGAATGGCCGGCGACACGATCGATCCCTGCGTTTCCGTCCCGATGCCGAACGCGACGCATCCACCAGCCGTCGCCGACGACGGGCCGGCCGACGATCCACTCGAGCCCTGCGTCAGGTTCCACGGGTTGTTGGTGCGTCCGCCGAACCACTGGTCGTTCTGTGCGAACAGTCCCGTCGTCAGCTTCGCGATCAACACGGCGCCAGCGTTACGCAGACGAACGACGACTTCCGCGTCCGCATCGATCGTGCGGTCCTTGAAGTCCGGAGCGCCCCACGTGGTCGGAACGCCCTTCGTATTGAAGAGATCCTTCACGCCATACGGAATGCCGTGCAGCGGTCCGCGATACTTGCCCGCCGCGATCTCCGCATCGGCCTTCGCCGCCTCGGCCAACCCCTGCGACTCCATGATCGTGACGGCGCAGTTCAGCGTCGGATTCAGGCGCTTCAGTCGCTCGAGGTAGATGGTCGTCAGTCGCGTCGAGGTGATCTTCCTTGCCTTGAGCAGCGCCGAAAGCCTGTGCGCGGGGAGAAATGCGATGGCTTCGTCCGATGTGGGCAGTGCGCCGCTCCACTTCTCGACGGTGAACACCGAGCGATCGAACGCCTTGGTGCCGTGCTCCTTCACCATCTTCTCCATCAGCGCGCCAGTGCCACCGGGATACGGCATGAACTGCTCGGCCGGCGCTTCGCCGTTGCCGAGTGGCCATGGTGCGACCGTGGGTTGCTGTGGGGTGGCGCCTGTCGCCGCGGCCGAAGCTGCAGCGGCGCCGCTCTGCGCGCGCACGACATGCGAGCCGAAGGTGCTCGCGGCCGCGGCGACGAGTGACATGAAGACGAACTCGCGCCGGTCGACGCCTCCCTTCGTCAGCGACTCGGCCTCCTCGGCCAGAAGCTCGAGTTCGGGTTGTGCGGCGTCCAGCAGGTCGTCGGGTGTATCCACTTTGCTCTCTCCGGAAATGTGTCGTTGCCGAAAGGTACGAATTGGGGCGTGGTGTCGTCATCCCGTGGCGGGCAGGGGCTCTCCGGGTGAGTGTCGTCCGCGAATTGCCTCTCCGACGGTAAGAGCAACAGCAACAGCAACAGCAACAGCAACAGCCAGGGCAACAGCCAGGGCAACAGACTCGACTTGAATCATGTGAATCTGTGAGAATTTGATCGCTGCAACTCACCCGTGCTGTGCGCCAAAGCTTCGGCGAACCGCCGCGTGATGGGGCGTGGAGCAATTCTCACAAATTCACATGATTCTAGTCCCATCCTCTTCGCGCTCCGCCTCAAGTGTGGCCAGTCGTTGCGCATTCCACCTTCACCGAAAGAGCGATCCATGGCCGGCCGCCGTCAGGTCCGCGCCGCCAGGCCGAACATGATGATGCGCGTTGTCTCGTCGACGAGTTGACCCAGGGTGAGGCCGACGCCCGCGGTCTGTCCGTCGAGCGACAACATGACCAGCCCGTGCAGCATCGACCAGGTCGTCGCCGCCATCGCCGCCGGATCACCGGCGCCGATCAATCCGGCTGCCTGCAGTCGTGCGATGCCGACCTGCACAAAGCCGAGCACTGCGCTCGACGTCTCGCGCAGGTCGGGTAGCTCGTCGTGTCGTGCCACCTCTGGTCCGAACATGATGCGGTATTCGGCCGGATGCTCGTGTCCGAACTGGACGTACGCGATGGCGATCTGCTTGAATCCCAACCGGCCCTCGGCTTTCTGTGCACCCTCGAGCATCGCCGTCTGGAGCATGCGAAATCCCTCCTCGGCGACGGCAGCCACGAGTGCCCGCCGATCCGCGAAGTGCCGATAGGGTGCGGCCTGACTCACGCCGGCCGCGCGCGCGACCCCGCGAAGGGTGAGGGCAGCTGGCCCCTCGTCGCGGAGCAGGTCCAATGCGCCCTGGATGAGTGCAGAGCGGAGGTCGCCGTGATGATAGGCGCGAGGCGGAGCTTTCGGGGCTCGTCTGGAGGGCATGAAACCAAATCTGTGTTGACACCGTTAACATTCACAAGCCATGTTAACAGTGTAAACATTAAACGCCCGGAAGGTGTTCGATGCGCTCGTCATTCATTGCACTAGTGCTGGTCGTCTCGGGGTTCTCCGTTGCGCATGCGCAGAAGGCCGATCCACCGATGACCGAGGCGGCAGATGCCCTGCGGTCGTGCAGCGGGTTCGTCGAGCGACGCCAACTACCCGACGCGGAGTCGAGTGGTCGTCGCGCTCAGGCTCTCTTCCAGAAGCGGCTCGAGCGACAGCCGCGCGACGTCGAGGCACTCGTGGGTCTCGCGCGTGCCGAGAGCCAGTGCATCATTCCGTCCGCCGACATGATGACGCAGGGTGAACTCAGCACGCACGCGATCGAGCTTCTCGAAAGCGCACTCGAGATCGACTCGAAACACTGGACGGCGCGCTTCGTCCTCGCGTCCATCAACCTTCGGTCGCCGAGCTTTCTCGGTCGTGCGCCGCGGGCGGTGAAGGAGCTCGATGAATTGTTGCGACAGCAGGGCGACCGCACGGATAACCCACGCTTTGCGCGCGTGTTCGAGTATCGGGGCGGGATGTACACGCGGATGGGGCAGGCGGACAGCGCGCGCGCCCTGTTCGAGCGTGGCGCCCGACTCTTTCCCGCCGACACGACGTTGCGTGGCCTGGCGGAGCGCTCGGCTGCGGCGAAGCCTGCGGGTTCCGAGCCGAAGTCGCCGCCGACGGCATCAGCTCCGGCGACGCTCGGTGCGGTGCGAGTGGTCGCGTCCTCCACCCCGTCGAACGCTGGTCGCGCTGCGGTACAACAGATCGGGAAGTCGCAGGTGTTGATGACGGCCGGCGGTGCCGCGGATGTCATGCAGGCGCTCCAGATGCAACCGGGCGCGACACGGGTGTCCGAGGGCAGCGACATCTACACACGCGGCGGTGGTGCGAGCGAGACGTCGCTGCTCGTCAACGGAGGGCGACTGGCCGCGCTTTCGCGATTCGAGGGACTGAACGGCGGCATGTTCGGCGCCATCGAGCCGTTCGTCGTGAAGTCGGTGCGCTACTCGAGTGGTGGATTCTCCGTGCAGCACGGCAACGCGTTGTCGGGCGTGATCGAGATCGAGACGGATGGCCGTCCGCGCGAGCGCCAGCTGCGCGCGGGTCTCAGTCTCGTGCAGGCGAGCGGCACAGCGCGCATGCCATTCAGCAAGACGATCGGCGGATGGGTGAGTGGGCGCGCGTCGCAGACGCAGGCGTTGCTGGCGACGCACGGGCGCAGCGCCGAATTCCAGGGCGCGCCACATTCTGTCGAGGGCATCGCGTCGCTCGTCTCCAATCCGTCGCCGGCGAGCGAGCTCCGCGCGACGGCGATCGTCGAGCAGGACGACGCACGGCCGATCGTCAACGCGGCCGGCTGGGAAGGTCCCTTTCACGCGGCGGGAGGAATGCGTGCGGTCGTGCTTTCCTCCCGATGGATTGCGCCACACGCGCCGCTCACGATTCGCACCAATGCCACGATGAGCTCACGCTCGAGCGACTGGGACTTTGGTGTCCTCTCGCGCACGCGCGACGAGCGGAACGTCCTCACGCGCGTCGACGCGGAATTTGCCGCGGCGGATGCGCTTGTTCTTCGTGGCGGCGTAGAGCGGGGAAGCTCGATGCGCAGCGAGACTGGCGCACTTCCGACGACGCCCAGCGTCGCGCCGGGCTCCCCGATGCGCATTGTGACGGGTGCGGCAACAGCGTCCAATCAGGTCGGCGCATATGTGGAGACGCAGCTGACCCGCTCCGCCACGTCGCTCGTCGTGGGGGTGCGGGCCGATCGTCTTCCGGGGGAACGGGATGCGACGGTCGACCCTCGCGTCACGCTGACGACACAGCGCGGCGCGTGGCTGGCACGACTCGGCGCAGGAGTCTTTCATCAGGGACGGTGGCGCCCCGAGCCGGCCGTTCCGGATGCGGGGACGCCTTCCGGCATCGCACGCGCTGCGCAGCACGTGAGCGTTGGCCTAGAGCGTGACGGCGCGACGACATTTCTGCGCGCCGAAGCGTACGCCAAGCGGTATTCGGACTACAGTAGCTTCGGTGCCGGGTCGCCGGTGGTTGGAGGTTCGGCGAATGGCGTCGACCTGCTCGCGCAGCGGAAGGGCGCTGGGCGCGTGACGGGATGGCTGTCCTATTCGTTGCTCGACGCCAACGTCGACCTGCTCGACGGCCATCACGCGAGATCTCCTTTCGACATCACGCATTCGGCGACCGCATCCGCAACGACGACGATCAACGCCAACTGGAGCGTTGGTACCACGTTGCGGTACGGCACGGGCGCGCCACACACGCCTATCACTGGGGGCGTCGTGGGCACCGATGGTCGCATCGCACCCGTGTACGGTGACGTGATGTCGCAGCGCCTTCCCGCCTACGCGCGCGCCGATGCGCGGCTCACGCGCTTCACCCGCGCGCCAGGCTTCCTGCTCACGACCTTCGTCGAGGTGATCAACGCCGGCAACCATCACAACTCGTCGGGGGTGACGTACGACGCGAGCTATCAGGTACAGATCCCGGTGTATTCCTTCTTCGCGAGCCGGACCGTCGTCGTCGGTGGGGAGTTTCAGTTCCAGTGAGGGCGTTGGGGAAACCAGAAGGAAAAGCGCACGCGGATTGGCATGGACAACTGCCCGATCTACACGGATAAAACCAAAGCCTGGGGAGACGTTCCAGGCTCTACATCGAGTCGATTCACTGATTCCTTAGATTCCGGATTCTAGCCGTGCGTTCCGCCGTTCTGGCCACGAGTTCCGCCACCGCAACCAATGGCTCGAATCACGGAATTGAAGAATAAGTTGAATGACTGCGTTTACAGGTCGTCTCGGCTAACGCACCCCCATCCAGTAGCTGATCTTCACGACGAACAGGTTGTCTCCCGCCGCGCGCGTCGTCGCATCCCACAGATCGCGCGGGTTGATCAGCTGACCCGCCAGGCCGAGGTCCTGGCGACTCTGCTGCCAGATGAGGAACGCCGTGCTGCCCGGCAGATACTCCCACCGCAGCACCAGGTTCGACCGGAACGACAGCCGATTGAAGTCCAGCGCCGGCAACGCGAACGTCTCATTGCCATCGGCGATCGTCGTGGTGCCATTCGCATTGTGAATCTGCGACCCGTAGACCCGCAACGCACTCGCCCGCGGCGACGGCAGCTCGCCGTAGTCATAGAACTTCCCGCTCGCCGCGAACGGTTCGGCATAGCCCTCAGCCGTGAAATTCGGCGTGAACGCATAGTTGAGGCGGAACCGCGCCGACAGCGTGCTGCGCTCGATGAACGAGAAGATGTAGCGGTTACCATACGTCGCCGTGCTGCCACCCGATCGCGTCGACACGTACTGCCGCGACTCCACCGACCGTGAGTACGACGGATCCACCGATGCCTGCCACTGCGACGCGGGACGCACGGTGATGCCGGTGCTCGCATCCCACCGCCAGCCGCCGAACTCGTCGTCGAAGTAGACAGTGCGCGCCGTCCACGTCGTCGGTACGTTCGCGCGACTCGTGACCTGCGCCGTGAGCTGATACGCGCCCGGCGTCGCGATGAGCGGACCGCCACGCGTGAGATCGTCGCTGAGCGAGCTCACCTGCACCTGCCCACTCGCCTGCAACCGCCAGAAGTTGTGGAGCGTGATCTGCCCTGATTCGGTGAAGCGCAGGTACTGCCGGATGCCCCCGAAGTTCCAGCCCGCCTGCGTCGACGTCCCGAAGTTGATGAACCGGAAATTCTTGTGCGGCTTCGTATCGCGAAGCTGGATGTCGGCGTTGAAGTCGATGTCGTCGCCACTGCGCATCTGCCCCGCATCGTTGATCTCGAAACCGGGCGAGCGCGCCGATAGCTGAATGCCGCCAAGCGTGAAACGGCCCGCGTTCTTGTCGAGCCGCAGCGATGCACTCGTCCCCGTGAGCGACGTCCGCGTCGGATCGAACGAGATGTGATCCTGGTCGGGGCGCTGGAAGAAGTGCGCACTCGACCGCTGGAGCGCCGCGATGGCCGTCGCATCACCATCGACACGACTGCCGCCGACCCAGCCGGTGACCTCGTACATGCCCTGCATGTAGCGCAGCTTCCAATCGGCGCCGCCGGCCACGGCGTTGCTCGTGAGCAGCTGGTTCAAGCCGCCTCGCCCATCGAGCGACCGGTGCACCTGCGTCAACGACATGCCGAGGTTCGACTGCTGCGACCCGAACTCCTGCTGGAGCCGCAGCACACCGAACACGCTCGGCGGGGCAACCGCGACTCGCGCGATGGAATCGACGCCCGTTGTGAACGTCTCCGCATATTCACGCGGCGTCACCGCCGCGAGCGCGCCGACCGACAGGCCGGATGAGAGGCGACCCGTCACCTTCGCCGCCGAGATGATCGTCGTGTTCTGCGGCGCGTTGACGAAGGTACCGCTCGCGATGCCGCGCGGCGCCGCGCCGATGCGGCGGCTGTAAAACCAGCTCGGCCGGCCGATGAAGCTCTGCCCGCGACCGGTGAGCAGCTCGTTGCCCTCGATGAAGAACGGCCGCCGTTCGTCGAACACGACCTCGAACGCCGTGAGGTTCACCACGGCAGGATCGGCCTCGACCTGCCCGAAGTCCGGATTGATCGTCGCGTCGAGTGTGAGGTTGGGTCCCAGTCCCACCTTGAGGTCGCCGCCGGCGCGTGCGCCAGTCCGCTGATTGAAGGGATTCGCCGGATCCATGTTCGCGCGATACGTCAGGTCGGACGCGACATACGGCAACAGCTCCAGTCGTCGAGCGGGCGGGATGCCCGTGATG
The DNA here is from genome assembly GCA_039915865.1 of Gemmatimonadaceae bacterium. Classification (GTDB taxonomy): domain Bacteria; phylum Gemmatimonadota; class Gemmatimonadetes; order Gemmatimonadales; family Gemmatimonadaceae; genus AG11. Next base: position 13,333 of record JBDSML010000150.1, read on the forward strand.
CCGTCGAGGTGTCCGAACTTCGACGCAAAGCCCGCCGCCGCCACGGGAATGAGCACCCACTGCTCTCGCTCGGCGCGGTCGGCCACGTTGCGCGTGAGCTCGAGGCCCCACGTCTGCGCTGCCGCGGCGTTGAAGCGCAGCTGCGAGAACGGAATGCGCATCTCGGCGGTCCAGCCCTCGTCGTCGACACGCGCGCTGCCCGCCCACACCGGATCGAACTGCGCTTCGCGGCCGCTGTCCTCGCTGTCCTGCGAGTGATAGAAGTCGCCGCGCACGCCACCCGACGACAGCGAGAAACTGTACGCCGTCCGCTTGTCGAGATAGGTGTCGAGCGACACGGTGAACACCTCGGCATCACTGTCGCCATCGCGCCGAGTGATCGAGGTGCGAATCGCGCGGGGATCGGGGCGGCGGAGGCGGGCGCCGACGTACAGCGCGTCGTCGTCATAGAGGATCCGCACTTCGGTGGCAACGCTCGGCGACGCCCCCTCGATGGGGATCTTCTGCACGAAGTCGGAAATGACGGGCGCAGCGGACCATGCCGCGTCGTCGAGGCGTCCGTCGATACTCGGTGCGGCACCGACGATGCGGACGGCGCGCGCTGTTTTCGGTGGTGTCGCCTGCGCGTGTGCGACGAATGCAAACGCCGCGACGAACACGCCGCCGATGGTGGGTCGGAGGAAATGCATCGCCGAATCTACTGGGTTGCGATGGCCGAGCGCCCGCCGCGGAGCACGAACTTCTGGATCTTGCCGGTGGCGGTCTTCGGAAGCTCGGTGAGGAACGTCGTTCCCTTGGGCACCTTGAAGCCGGCCAGCCGTTGCCTCGCGAAGTGGCGAAGCTCGTCATCGGTGACGGTCATCCCCGGCTTGAGGACGACGAACGCGTGCGGCGCTTCGCCCCACCGCTCGTGCGGAAGTCCGACGACCGCAACTTCGAGCACCGCCGGATGGCGGAGCAGCGCACCCTCGACCTCGATGGACGAGATGTTCTCGCCGCCGCTGATGATGACGTCCTTCAGGCGATCGCGGATCTCGACGTAGCCGTCGGGATGGACGACCGCGGCGTCCCCCGAGTGAAACCAGCCGTCATGGAACGCGCGTGCCGTCGCTTCTGGATCGCGGTAGTAGCCCTCCATCACGACGTTGCCGCGGACGACGATCTCCCCGACCGTTTCTCCATCGCGCGGAACGTCATTGCCTTGTTCGTCGACGACGTGCAGCTCGCCCGACGTGATCAGCTCCACTCCCTGGCGCGCCTTGATCTGCGCACGACCTGGCGCGTCGAGTTGCGCGTGCTCGGCGCGCGGCTCGCACACGAGGATGAGCGGCGCTGTTTCCGTGAGCCCGTAGACGTGCGTCACCGTCCAGCCGACGTCCTCCTCGATGCGCTCGATCGTCATCGCGGCGGGCGCTGCTCCGGCGGTGAGGATGCGGATGCCCCTCGGCGCATCAACGCGAAGCGCGGGCGCCGCGTTGGCGACGCCGATCAATACGGTGGGCGCAGCGCAGAACATCGTGATGCGTTCGCGGCGTGCGTTGTCGAAGACCGCTGACGCGTCGACTTTGCGAAGACAGACGTGCGTGCCACCGGCGGCCGTCACGATCCACACGAATGTCCATCCATTGGCGTGAAACATCGGCAACGTCCACAGGTAGCGTTCGTCCGCCGACATGTGATGGTGAATGAGCGTGCCCACCGCATTCATGTACGCGTTGCGATGCGTGATCATCACGCCCTTCGGCTGTGCCGTGGTGCCGCTCGTGTAGTTGATCGTGAGCAGGTCGTTCTCGCCGATGGTGGCTGGCGTGAATGAGGGCGATGCGCCGAGGAGCAGCGACTCGTAGTCGAGCCATCCGTCGCCGCCGCCCTCGAGGGCGATGAAGTGCTCGACGGCCGGCATCTCGCGCCGCACGGAATCCACGAGGTCAAGGTAGTCGGCGTGCACACACACAACGCGACTGCCACTGTGGTTGACCATGTAGACCCAGTCGGCCGGGAGCAGTCGGTAGTTGAGCGGCACGACGACGGCACCGATCTGCGGCACGGCGTAGAAGGCCTCGAGTTGCGCGTGGGTGTTGGGTGCGATGTACGCCACACGATCGCCCTGGACGACGCCGAGTTGCTGGAGGGCGCTCGACCACCGGTCGCAGCGATCGAAGAACTGCGCGTAGGTCCACCGTTGCGCGCCGTCGACGACAGCCTCGCGGTCGCCGTAGATGGAGCGGGCGCGGCGTGCGAATTCGAGCGGGGTGAGAGGGGTCTGCATCGTCGGCGGGTTTCGCGAGAAGGTGCTACGATCCGTCCGCGTGGTCAGGCCACGAACGGATCGACAATGTCGACCCCAGCCTTCTCAAAGTCGATCCCGTTTCGCGTGGCGACGGCGAGGCTATTCGCCAAGGCAGTTGCGGCAATGAGACTGTCCTTCACCGGCATTGCTCGACCTGACGCCAGCAGCTTCGCAAGTAACTCGGCCCACCGAAGGCCGGTCGCTGCATCGAAGGGCAGGCAATAGAGGCGTTGAACTCCTTCGTCGAACCATTGCTCGAGCTTTGCTCGTCGCCGCCCCTTGGGCAACAGGAGAATCCCGAACCTGACCTCGCCAAGGATGATCGGATCAACGGCGATCTCGCCCTCGTTCCGCCGAAGCCACTCGACGACTCGCAAGTTCGGCTTCGGTTTCGTGGGCTCGCTAAGGATGTTCGCATCGACGAGATACTTCACAGGTCGTCGGTCGACTCGGACTCGATTGGTACGAAGAATCCCTTCTCGGGACATCCGAGCAGCCAGTCAACGACGCCCTCGTTGACTCCCGGACTTCGCCTTTGGAGCAAATACTCTCCCCGGTCGAGCCGCTCGATATCGAATTCCTGTCCAGCCTCGATACCGTCTCGCTGCCTGAACTCGGCGGGAAGAACGATCTGTCCCTTCGATGATACCGTAGTTTTCACGACAGTAAGATATCGTCTTACCAAGCCTTCGGCAAGCTCACACGCGTCGCCACAGAATTCACCTGCGCTCCAGCCGCATCTCACCGATGCGGGACACTGTCATGATCATCGCCGTGCTCACGCCGTCCGCCGGTCGCTCGAATCGCACGATCGTGGAACCTGTGCGAAACGCATTCGGGCCAGTCGACACGAGGGGCACGGGCGCCGACCCAGGCATCGCGAGCATGAGTCGTCCAGCGTCGGACGCGCGGACGCTGTATGTGACGCCGAGATCGCCACTGAAGTAGTCGCCCGTCAGTGCGGCGACGTCAGCGCTCGTCAGCGTGGCCGAAGTAGTCGACGCACCAGCCTGTGGCGCCGCCTGCGCAACGGTGCGAGGCGTCTCCGGTGACATCTTGTCGCCGAGGAACACCGCTGCCACGGCGTGCGCTAACGGACCCGGGTCGATTGCGCCGAGGTTGCACGTCGTCAGCACGCTGAAGTGCTGGTCCGGAAAGCGGAGGACATACGCCTTGTAGCCCATCATCGAGCCGCCGTGTTCCGTGACACGGAGGCCGCGACTCGTGGTGACGGTGTTGCCGAAGGCGTACGTCAGCGTGTCGCCGTTGTTCAGGATGCCGCGTGTGTGAATGAGCTTCTGCAGCGCATCCCCGCCGACTTGATGCGTGTAGAAATTCTCGTCCCATTGACGGAGGTCGTCGATCGTCGAGTAGAGCCCGCCCGCGCCGACCTTGTCGAAGTTCTGGAGATACGAGATGCGGAATCCGCCCTTGCCGTCCTTCTCGTAGCTCATCGCGCGGCCCTTCATCACGTGACCCGGGTCATCATGAAAGTGCGTGTGCGTCATGCCGAGCGGTTTGAAGATCTGCGCGTCGGCAAATTCGCGAAGGGATTGGCCGCTGACGCGCTTGATCAACTGCGCGAGCAGGAAGTAGCCGGAGTTGCTGTAGGAATAGGCGTCGCCAGGCTTGAAGCCGAGTCCTTTCTGGCGGAAGATCAGCGACAGCGCGGCGGAATCGGTGAAGACATCTTCCAGCCGGTCGCCGCGGAGGCCCATCAGACCATAGATGTCGCGAATCCCACTCGTATGATGGATGAGGTTGCGGATCGTGATCGGCGTGCCATAGTCGGGCAGCTCGGGGAAGTATTTCCGGATGTTGTCGTCGAGCGAGAGCTTTCCCTGCAACGACAGCAGTACGATGCTCGCCGCAGTGAACTGCTTCGAGTCGGAGCCGACGTAGTAGACCATCTCCGGAGCGTTCGGGATGTCGTAGTCGAGGTTCGCCATTCCGTAGCCGCGTTGATACAGGTAGCGGTTGTTCTGGATGGCTCCGACCGCGCAGCCCGGCGACGTCGGCTGGTCCCACTCGGCGAAGATCCTGTCGACGGCCGGGTTGGCTTTCGACTGTGCGGCCAATGCGGGCGCTATGCCGACGAGCGCCGAGCAGGCGAGAATCGAGAGTTTCATCAGGGCAAATTGCTCCCGATGCGATGCGAGCGTAAGCTCTACGCAATGGCGGCGTCGACCACTCGAACTCACCACCCAATGAGAATCCGCACCCTTGCCGCATTCCTCGCGCTGTCGCCGAGCATCGCGAAAGCTCAGGAAGCGCCGCCGGAGATTCGTTTCGACGCCAACGCCGACCTGGTCAAGCTGCCCGCGGGAATGAACCTCGGCGAAGTCGTCGGCGTCGCCGTGAACTCCAAGCGCCACATCTTCATCTTCACGCGCAGCGGCGAGCGATCCACCGTCCACGGCGCCACGGCGGCGCAGCTGTTCGAGTTCAATCCGGACGGGACTTACCGTCGCGAGATCGGCAAGGATCTCTACGGGTTCGCCTTCGCCCACACCGTCCGCATCGACAAGGACGACAACATCTGGGCGACGGACGAGGGCTCGAACATGATCATCAAGTTCAACCCGGCCGGTCGCGTGACGATGGTGCTTGGTCGTCGTGTCGAGGCGGTCGAGCCGGAGGCACCGCTTGCGCCAGGTGCGCCGCCACCGGCGCCGAAGTGGGGGACGTTCAATCGTCCGGCGGATGTTGCGTGGGATGTCGCGGGCAACACGTTCATCGCCGACGGCTATGGCAACTCACGCGTCGTGAAGGTGGACCGCAACGGCAAGTGGCTGAAGACGTGGGGCTCGCGCGGCAGCGAGCCCGGACAGTTCAACATCGTGCACACCATCGCCAACGACGCGAAGGGCAACATCTACGTCGGCGATCGCACCAATCGTCGCATCCAGGTCTTCGACGCGGACGGCAAGCCACTCCGCATCATCACCGTGGATGTTCCGTTCAAAAGGGAAGTGGACGTCCTCAACGGCGCGATGCCCGGCGCCGGCGGCAATCCCCTCGCGGCGTCCGGTGCGCCGTGGGCGATCTGCATCACTCCCGGGGCGACGCAATTCCTCTACGTCGCCGACGCTGTACCCGGACGCATCTACAAGCTCACGCTCGACGGCAAGGTCCTCGGCACACTCGGCGAGTCAGGCAAGCAGGTGAAGCAATTCGGGTGGATTCACGAGATCGCGTGTCCCTCCGAGAACGAACTGTATGTCGCCGAGATCCTGAATTGGCGCATGCAGAAGCTGACGCTGCATCCGTAGACTCGCATCACACGTCCGCAACTGACGCTGTAAGTCGCCCGATCCTTCAATTCTTTGATTCCAGCCATCAGTCGCGGAGCGTTGCTTCGACGCTGCCCGCCTGCGATGGTGGCGACATTCAGAAATGCAGAAACGAATGGTAGGATCAAGGGGATTCAGGAATTCAGGAATCGACTCGATGTTGGTTCAGTGGATCGCGCCTAGCGTCGTAAATCAGAAATAGCGTGCATATCGTGCGTCCGTGTGGTATCGGCCGCTGTGCCTCTGCTGATTCGCGGTGCCACCCGAAATACGAATGCGCACTCGTCACGTGGACCGCATCCGTTCGCGCCATCCCAGCGGAGCTTGAGCGCGAGCCTGTGCCTCCAGCACTGAGCACGTCGAGCTCCGGCTCGAGCCGGAGCTCACGCCCAAGCTCTGGGTGCTCGATGCTGGACGCTTCACGCTCATGCTCGGGTGTTTCGCCACCTCACGAAGGGAAGAAGGCGACGATACTCTGGTTTCACTACACTAGGGAAGTGCCTTGTTGCTCCTCGCCTGCTGACCGGTCACCCCGAACTGCCGCTCGAAGTACGACGCAGTCGCCGAGTCCACGGACACCCAGTTCGCGTGCCGCATGAAATGATGGGTGTCGTCAGGAATGATGAACTCCTCGAACGACACGCCCTTCTTCGCTAACCGCTTCACGAGCCCCACGGTCTGGCTGAACTGCACATTGCGATCGTCGTCGCCGTGAATGAGCAGCACCGGCGACTTCCACGTCGCGACGGACGACACCGGCGATGACTTCCACGCGACGTCGAGCGCAGCCTGGAGGTCACCGGGCTTCTCGTAGCGCGGCGCAAGCAACGGCGCCGCACGCTCACCCGTCCAATCGTGTACGCCGTGAATGTCCACGCCAGCGGCAAAGATGTCGGAGTTGCGGCCGAGTGCGAGGGCGGTGAGAAAGCCGCCATAGGAACCGCCGTAGATGCCGATGCGCGATGCATCGACACTCGGCATCCCGCGCAAATAGCGCGCGCCGCCGAGCACGTCGAGATACTCCGAGGCGCCCCGCGAGCCGGCCTTGTCCGGATTCTGGAAATCACGACCATACCCAATCCCCAACCGATAGTTCACCGACAACACCACGAACCCTCGGCTCGCCAGATACTGGTTCGACGCGTAGGCGTTCGCGTAGTAGTCCGAGTAGTTCCAGCCGAGCAGCATTTGACGTGGCGGGCCGCCATGGACGTAGATGATCGCGGGCTTCTTGCCGCCGCGGACCAGCGACGTGTTGCCCGGTGCGTCGAAGAGCTGCCCGTGCACCTCGAGTCCGTCGGGCGACGTGAACACGACCTTGCGTGGCGTCACCAGCTGGGCGGTGGGGAAGTCGGAGGGAATGCGATCGGCGCCGAGCCACGTGATGGCGCCTCCCGAGGCCGGCATGAGGGCGGGGAGCGGTGGACGCTGCGCCGTCGCGCCGATGAACGCGATCGAACCGCCGTTGGCTGTAAAGACCGGCGTCCACTCGAGGCCAGTGCCCGGCGTGATCACTTCGGGCGTGGCGCGGTCCACGGGGACGCGGACGACGTGACGACGATCGATGTCGTCGGCGTCCGAACCGGCGTTGCCAGCGAAGGCGAGCCAGCGGCCGTCACCACTCATGGTGACGTACTCCGCCATGTACCTGCCGGGCGTCAGCAGCAGCGGTGCGCCACCATTCTCCGGGATTGAATAGAGATGCGGCCACCCATCCATCTCGGAGAGGAAGGTCACGCGTCCCGCGCCATAGCGGAGGTTCGGGCCGCCGTGCGTGCGCGGCACCGAGCCGCGAAGTGTCGTCGGAGCCTTCCAGAGTTGACGTGCTTCGCCGGACCGTTCGCTGGCGATCCAGATCGCCCAGGGAACATGACGATCGGTGAGAATCGAATCGGGCGCGCCGCCGCTGCCCGGCATGCGGACGAACGCGATGCGCTCACCATCGAGTGACCAGCGCGGCGATCCATCGCGCGACGTCGACGGCGCGATCCAGCGAATCGGCGTCGAGTCGTTCGTGAAGACGCCGATCATCGAATGATCCCCTCGCGCCGACACGAACGCGAGCTTCGAACCGTCAGGCGACCACTCAGGATCACGCGAGTCGCCGTTGGCGGAGAAGAGCTTCTTCGCTACGGCAGATCCGTCGACAGGTGCAGTCCAGATCGCGCGGTCCTTCACGAACGCGACGACATCGCCACGCGGTGAGACGACCGGTTCGTCGCCATCGGCGAGACGCTTCGACGCGCCGCCGGCAAATGGAACACTCCAGATCTGGATCAGCGGTGCAACTGGCAGCGACATCGGATTCGGCGACGCGCCCGCCCAATTCGACCCGTGATCGCCACCGCGCACGTAGACGACGTACTTGCCGTCGCTGGTGATCGCGACGCTCGTCAACTCCTGCCCGTCGTCGAGCATGTACGACGTCAGTTGCCGCGCCTTGTAGTCCGGCGCGTCGGCGACCCAGATGTTGCGACGTCCCTGCTCGTTGAGCGCCCAGGCGAGCCGTCCACCATTGGCGGCGGCGGTCAGCTCGTTCGGAAATGGATAGCTCTTGAGCTGATTGATCGTGAACGTCGGAGCCTGCGCACTCACGTTCATCGCGATGGCGACGGTGAGCGCGAAGGCTGTCGTGGCAATTGGAGTGGAGCGCATGGTCATCCTGAGTGGATTGAAAATCAAAACGGCACAACGCACTGTCCGTGCAGTTCTCCGTCAGATCCGTTTGTGTCCCAAGGACTCTGTTGCAGTTTCGCACCAACGCGCCGCAGTTCGCGCTTCGCCGGAGAACATGCAGACGCCCGACGTGCTGCGCCATGAATGGGTCCAACGCGCAATCAATCGATGACGCTCAAATGACGAGCGCACCTATGTTCGACCCATGGGACTCACAATTCACTATGAGCTTCGGCTCCCGGGCGAGACATCGGACGTCACCGCCCTCCGCCACCTCCAACGCCTCCACGACTACGCCGCCACACTCGGCCCCAAACATATGTGTCCCGTGTTCGCCTTCAATGGCGCCGAGTTGTCCGTGCCGGACGAGGAGTGGGAGGGGGGAACGGTGCCGTGGCATATCCACATTTGTACCGATGTAATCCGCACTTGTCGAGACGGCGTCATCGATGACATCGAAGATCGCGATGGATTGGCCACCGCAGCGTTCATCGTCTATCCCGGCGAAGGCTCGGAGTCCCTGACGCTCGGACTCCTTTCGCCGCTTCTCACCGAACCGCCCGAAAAGCGTGACTACGTTAGGGACACCGACATCTGGCGCCACTGGTACTGGCAGGGCTTCTGCAAAACGCAGTACGCGTCTACCATCAGCGAAGAACACTTTCTGTTCTGTCACCGCATGGCCATCGATCTCCTGGACGAAGCCAAGCGCATCGGTTTCGAGGTCACCGTCCACGACGAGGGCCAATATTGGGAGACGCGAGACGCCGATCTCCTGCTGGCTGAGGTGCGGCGCTCGAACGTGATGATCGCGCATCTCGCCGGCGCGCTACACGACGCCATCGCGCCCGAACACAGCGTCCAGGCCGAGATCTTCGCGCACCCGGAGTTGGAACATCTGGAGATGGAGCAGGTCGAGCCAAGCACCGGTGGCAATGGTTCCGATAGCTGACGAACTCAGGAGCGTCAGGCGACTTCCCCCAATGTCGCGTAATTCTATAGCAGCGACGCTGCTCAAGCCGGCGAAGCGCGACTGCCGGCACCGCGACTTTCATCCTTGCGGGGAGGTCGTATGCGGAGATGCTTCGTGGCAGGCATGGTGGCGTTGTGCGTTCTCATTGGCGCGCCAAGCACTGTTCGACATCGAAGCGGGACGTCAGTTCTCAGGGATCAAGTGGTCGGTCGGCGTGCGCAATATCTTCGACGCCGTCCCCGACAAGAACTCGCTCGACAACGGCTACGGCATCTTCCCTTGGGCCGGTGCGTCTCCTTTCGGCTACAACGCACGATTCATCTACACACGAGCGGAAATACTCGGCGGGCGCTGACTGGCGTCTAGTAGTCTGGCGCCTGTCCGTCGAGGATTATGCTCACCTTGTCGGCAAAGGTGTAGATGATGTCGGGGTTGAGCACGCACGCGACGATGAGGCTGATGGCCGCGCCGATCAGCGCGGCCTGACGCGCGCGTGCCTGCTTGAGCAGCAGGCCGGCGACGATGAGGACGACGCCCAGTCCGACGAGTGTTTCGGTCAGTGATGGCATGAGTCCACGTGAGCGGATCCGGTCCCGACATGCGTCGGGCCGATGAACTCAATATGGGGAAGTTCTGGCGGGAGTACACCGTCGCGTCAGCGCAACACACCGTGTGTAGCGTTCTGTCGGCGAGGCCGATCGCAAGTTCACCTCCTCCGCAGCTCCCTTCTGTGCGCCCAGATCACGCGGTTGTAACGAGTCGCGTACGCACTCGCGACTCTGTTGAGTCGGTCGACGTCCTCGTTGACGATGGCATCCGACGTTCCGGGAATCCTGCGGACGCTGTCGCCTCGCACGGCCAGGCTGTCTGACGTTTTCGCCGCGCTGTCCATCGGTATCCCGACCGGAACACACGCAAAGCCGCATACGGCGAGGAACCGCAGGTCGCCGCGCGCGATTGCTGCCCGCGCTTCGACTCCAGGGTCCAGACGCCCGAGTGAGTCGGCGCGCGCCGCGAGCTCCGATGTGGGTCCGCGAACATTTGCCGAGGATGGGCCTGCGGTCTCGGCGGTGTCGTGCGATTTAACGCCGGAGTGCGGCTGGCTGCCGCAGCCCGCGGCCGCGAGCGTCAGTAGTAGAGTGAGATAGCGCATGTCATCCGCCGTCTGCGACTGGTGTCCCCGATCGCGCGAGCGGATTCGGCCAACCGCGACTTCGGCGAAACGACGAGCCCATAGCCGCGCACCCACACGTTGTACGTCGCCTTGACGACGCCTGTGATGTCGTCGCTGCCGGCCTGGCCCGAGTCCTTGGCGAACTGCGTACCGCGACAGCGAGCATGGCAACGCCGAGCGCCATCGCCTCCATCCAAACGGCAGTGGTGGTCTTCATGCCGGTTCTCCTGTGGTGAATCGCGGAGCGACAGCACGAAGATGGCGTACTCTCGCGCGACTGGCGAGAGCGCGGCGACAGCCTACGACGTCGGCGCGCCGAGTGTGTACTCGAGCTCGTACGAGTGCTTGCCGTCGGCGATGATGATGGTCATCCTCCCAGCGATGCCGATGAGGTCCTCGGTGCCGGAGTCGGGGACGACGGTGACCGTCAACGTCGCGACGCCCCTCGCCATGGTGCCGACGTGCTGGAGGATGAAGCTTCCCTTGCGGCCGTCGAGTGTGCCGCTGACGATCTCCAATGCGACATAACCAGCCGAGCCTTCGACGGCGGTTCCCGCGCCGAGCATCGTGCCTTTGCTCGTGGCGTCGAGCTGGCCGTGAAACTTCTTGTCGAGGAACAGCCTGCCGAATGGGCCGCCAGCCGGATCATCCGCCGCCTGAGGGATCACCTTTACGTCGAATGCTCCGCGTGCCGTCATGTGATTTCTCGTCTGGTCATGGATCGTCGTGGTGGCGAGCGTGAGGCAGAGTAGTACAAAGCCAAGTGTATTCATTCGTAGTTTCCCGTTGCACCTGTGCGAATGAAGCTCGCACGCCGAGAGTCTACTGTATTGCAGAAACGCGACAACACAATGATCCGCCGCAAGACTGATCCACCACGAGGAGTGCTCAAGACCGCCTTCGTCGACGAGCGACGCTTTTCGCACGCCCGCTACCATCCATCACCGGACCTCGCACCGTTCGTCGAACACTTCTGGTCCGTGACCTGGGATCTCCGCGGACAGCCCGCCGAACGTACCGAGACGCTGCCGCATCCCAGCGTCCACATGATTTTCGAGCACAACGCCGGCGGACGCATCGCCGGCGTCGCCAACGGAAAGTTCTCCCGACAGCTGGATGGAAAGGGCGGAGCCTTTGCGGCGAAATTCACGCCCGGCGGATTCCATCCGTTCGCCGGAGTGCCGATCTCGACACTCACCGATCGCGTCGTGTCCCTCGACGAGGTGTTCGGGGCGGAGGCGTCGATGCTCGAGCACGACATGCTGAACACTGACGAAGACGCACAGCGGATCACGCTCGTCGAGGGTTTTCTTCGAACTCGTTCCCGCGAACCCGACGAGAACGTCGCGCGGATCTCCGAGATCGTCTATTCCGTGGGCCGTGATCGAACCATCCTCAAGGTCGAAGACCTCGTCGACCGCTACGACCTGCCGAAACGCACGCTTCAGCGCCTCTTCGCGAAGTACGTCGGCGTCAGCCCGAAGTGGGTGATTCAGCGCTATCGTCTCCACGAGGCCGCGGACCGTCTCGCGTCCAACGCCGACATCCCACAGTCGACACTCGCCCTCGAACTCGGCTACAGCGACCAGGCGCACTTCGTTCGCGACTTCAAGGCCGTCGTCGGAACGTCGCCTGCGTCGTACGCGAAGGGCGGACGTTGACGTCTACTCGGCCTCGCCGGGTTCAGGTCTGCCCAACCACGCCATCGATCTCGCCCTTCGCCGCACTGCGTGCACGTGCGTCGTCGCGCAATGCGGCCGCAAGCTCGGCCACACGATCCGATGCCGGCGTGCCGTGCTCGACGTCGGATGCATAGAGCTCGCTCAGGCTCGTCGCCGCATTCTTCAGCCGATTCACGAGCGCCTCACGTGCTCGAGAGTATCGCAGGCTCAACACGTCGTCGGGGCTCCGGCCCTTCGGCGCCGCACCATCGAGGCGCCACAGCTCCAGCGCGGTCTCACACGAGGCACTCACCATGTCGATGACGTCTTCGCGTGTCTTCCGCTCCATCTCCTCATCGAACGACGACTCCCGCTTGGCGAACAACGGCCGCGCCTGTCGCACGAGGTTCGCCAACAACTGCCTCGGTTCGCCGAGTGGCATGCGGTCGATCGCTTCGTCGAGCGCGAGCTGCACGTGAAGCGGCAGTTCCCCCTCATCCACGATTTCGATCTGGACGCGAGACGCACGTCGTGCAGAGATGTAGACGAGTGCCGCCACCGCCGGCGTCACGACCCACAGCAACGGCATCGCGATCGATGCGGCCGCGGCGCCGACGCAGATGATCGAGATGAACAACAGTCCGTCGAACGCGGAGATCGACGTCGGTGTCGATTCAGGCAGCGCAGCGAGAGAGGCTCGCATCGCTACGGCTCCCGTGGCCGCGTGCGCTCGAGCTCGATGCCCGCGCTGTCGTTCAACCGGCCGAGCACCTCGAGCCCATTCGAGCGCCAACCGTCGTTCTGCTTGTACAGCTCGAGAAATGCCGAAAGGTTCTTTCGCGACAGATCGCGCTGGCCGAGCATGTACTCGGATATCCCGGCGTGATAGAGCGCCATGTAGTTATAGGGTTGGTAGCCGACGACGAGCCCCATCATCGGTCCAGCCGAGCGGTCGTCGCCGGCGTCGGCAACGGGATGTCCAACCTCGAAGACGATGGATGCGGCAGCCCGTCGTCCACCTTCATCCAACGAGTCAATGACCATGCGCGCGTCGTCGATGCGTCCAGCGAGCGCGAAACACGCGGCATGATAGCCCGCGCCTTCAACACCGGCCGGCGGCGGGGACGTCCGCTGCAACACCGTCACCTCGACGGGATTGCACTGTGGCTTCACGCGCTGAAACCACGACGAAGCGTCGTCTCCAGTCGGAGCCGGCGACGCATGCATGGGCTGGGGGGAGGGCTGCGCGGCAACGGGCGCCGGCGCGAAAGCAGCCGCGGGCTCTGGCCGCTGGCCGAGCAATGCGATGACTGCTCCGCAGGCGGCGACATATCCCCAACCAAGAACGCGGTAGGCGAGACTCATGAGACGGAGAGAAAGGGGTCAAGAGCAGGTCCCTCGACTTCGCTCGGGACGACACCTCTGGCACTTGTACGAGTAAGACGCACTCGACCCCGTTTCTGACACACGCGCCCACTTCAAGTCCTATCCTTCGCGTTTCCCGTACTGTCGCACCGCGAGCGCCAGCACAACGACGCCGTAGACGGCCAGCGCGCCAAGCGGCTTCAGTACGTCGGCGAACCCCGCGCCCTTCAGCAACACGGCCCGCATGATCTCGATGAAATGCCTCACCGGATTCACCTGCGTGATCCACTGCGCCCACTCCGGCATCGAGCGGATCGGCGTGAACAGCCCGCTCATCAGCAGGTAGATCATCACGATGAAGAACGTGACGAACATCGCCTGCTGCTGCGTGCTCGCGAGCGTCGATACGAAGAGCCCGATGCCCAGTGCCGCGATGAGATAGAGTCCCGCCGCGCCGAAGACGAGGGGAATGCTGCCGAGCATCGGCACATGAAAGACGAATCGCGCCACCAAGAGCCCGAGCGTCAGCTCGAACATCGCGATGAGCCAGAGCGGAATCAGCTTCGCCGCGATGAACACACCCTGTGGCAACGGCGTCACGCTCAGCTGGTCGAGCGTACCGAGCTCCTTCTCGCGGACGATGTTCATCGCCGTGAGCAGCGTACCCACGACGGTCACCAGCTGCACGAGAATGCCCGGCACCATGTAGTCGCGATAGTCGAGCTCCGGGTTGTACCAGGCGCGCGCGCGAATCTCCATCCTCGGCGCCGCCTTCGCGCGCGGCGTGATCGCTGCGCCGAGCTCGCGCGCGTAGGCCGCGATGATCTGCGCTGCATACGACTGTGTCACGCCGGCAGCCGCTCCATCTTCCGCGTTGAACACGAGTTGAACCTCGGCCGCGTGCGCACGCATGACGCCGGTCTCGAAGTCGCCTGGGATGCTGACGATCACATTGACGCGCCGCGCGAGCATCGCGTCGCTGGCGCGACTCATCGAAGGAGATGCATCGACAATGTCGAATCGGCCGGACGCATGGAGCCGGTCGATCAATCCGCGCGACACCGAGCTGTGATCGCGATCCACGACGTAGACCTTCGCGCTCCGGACTTCGAACGTCGCTGCACTCGCGAGAATCAGCAGCTGGACGATCGGTACCACGATGCTCAGCCGAAGCATGAAGCGATCGCGAAAGATCTGAAGGAACTCCTTTCGCAGCATGAAGCGAAGCGTGCGCATCATCACGCGAGCCTTGGCTTGAAGCTCCGCACCGCCGCCGCCATCAAGACGATGGCCATGACGACGAGCACCAGGCTCTCACGCCAGAGGTACGGCAGGCCAACCCCCTTGAGCATGATCCCGCGTGCGATGACGATGAACCACCGCGCCGGGATGATGTTCGTCACCGGCGACAGCCACCCCGGCATGCTGGCGATCGGGAAGATCATCCCCGACAGCAGGGAGCTCGGCAACATCGTCACCAGCATCGCCGCCAGCATCGCGCCACGCTGCGACGACGTCTTCGCCGCGATCAACACACCGAGGGCGAGCGACACGAGCGAGTAGACGATGCTTTCGCCGAGCAGCAGCAACACGCTGCCACGAAAGGGAACGTGAAACACCAGCCACGCCGCCAGGAGCGACGTGAGCACGTTCGCGAACGCGAGGCCGAGGTACGGTAGCACCTTGCCGATGATGATCTGTGCCGGCCGCAGCGGCGAGACGAGCAAGACCTCGAGCGTGCCGCGCTCCTTCTCACGCGACAACGAGATCGCCGTCATCAGTGCCGACACCAGCGTGAGCACGAGCGCGATGAGTCCCGGCACGAACAGGTTCACGCTCTCCAGCGTGGGATTGTAGCGCATTCGCGTCTCGGTCACGATCTGCACTCCGCCGCGTCCCCTGGACAGCTCCGCCTCGTACGACGCGATGACCGCGCGCGCATAGCTCTGGATGACCGTCCCCGTATTTGGATCGGACGCATCGACGGCGAGCAACAGCCGCGCCGGCTCGACTCCCGACAGGGCTTCGCCGAAGCCCGGTTCGAACACGAGGGCGATGTCCGCATCGCCGCGCTGGAAGAGCGGCGCGATCATGGCTCGCGTCCGCGCGACGGCGACCACCGTGAAGCGGCCCGATGACGTAAACCGCTGCCGCAGCGCGATCGTGGCGTAATCCGGATCGGCATCGACGACCGCGACGCGAATGTCGCGCACGTCACTGCGCAGCGCGAAACCGAACAGCACAACCTGCACGAGCGGCATGAGCAGCAGGATCGTCAAGGTCTGCCTGTCGCGGAGGATGTGCCGCACCTCCTTCACCATGAACGCCCGCAGCGCTCCGGTGTTCACGCGACCACCGTCGCCGCACGGGCCAGTCGGACGAACACGTCGTCCACCGAACCCACGCCATACTGCGACTTCAGCTCGGACGGTGTGCCGAGCGCGGCGATCCGTCCGTCGACCATGATGGAGATACGGTCGCAGTATTCGGCCTCATCCATGTAGTGCGTCGTCACGAACACTGTCGTGCCACGGGCAGCCGCCTGGTAGATCTGCTCCCAGAACTGTCGCCGCGTGATCGGATCGACGCCGCCGGTGGGCTCGTCGAGGAAGACGACCTTCGGCTCGTGCAACAGCGCGACGGAGAAGGCCAGCTTCTGCTTCCAGCCGAGTGGGAGGCTTCCGACGAGATCACCGGCGCTCGACGCGAGACCGAGTGAATCGAGAAGCGTCTTCGTGCGATCGCGGATCTGATCGTCAGTCAGACCGTAGATGCCCCCGTACAGCTGAATGTTCTCACGCACGGTGAGGTCGGCATACAGCGAGAACCGCTGGCTCATGTAGCCGATGTTGTGGCGGATCCTCGCGCGCTCGGTGCGCACGTCGAAGCCGGCGACACGCGCTTCACCTTCGGTCGGCGCAAGGAGCCCGACGAGAATCTTGATCGCCGTCGTCTTGCCGGCGCCGTTGGCACCGAGAAAGCCGAAGACCTCGCCGGCGCCGACGTCGAAGGTGATGTGGTCCACCGCGGTGAACGATCCGAAGCGGCGCGTCAGCCCCTTCGCGTCGATCGCGACCTCGCTGCGCGCCGCGCTCGTCACGCGGCCGTCGCCGGCGCGCCCATGAGCGCCATGAAACTATCCTCGATGCCGGCGTGAATCGGTGCGACGGTCGCCTCGGGACTGCCCTTCGCTGCGAGATAGTCGCGCACCTCACGGGCGATGTCGGATGGCGACCCATTCGCCCGATCGTCCGCGTAGTGCAGCGCCTCACCGAACAGGAACACCGAGTGCGCATGCGGAAACGCGCGCAGCGTCTGCAGCATTGCGTAGCGATTGGTGCCGCGAATGGCGAACAGCGGACGCTCGAACCGCGAACCGATTACACCGGGTGCGTCGATGTCGAGAATGCGACCGCCGTGGATCAGTGCGACACGATCGCAGCGCATCGCTTCGTCCATGTAGGGCGTCGACACGACGATCGTCAGGCCAGATGCCTTGAGCGAGGCCAGCTGATCCCAGAACTCGCGACGCGATACGGCGTCGACGCCCGTCGTCGGCTCGTCGAGCAGGAGAATCTCCGGGCGATGCACGAGCGCGCACGACAGCGCCAGCTTCTGCTTCATGCCGCCCGACAGCGCCTCGACGCGACGATCGCGAAACGGCTCGATCTGCTTGTAGACAGGCGCGATGAGGTTGTAGCCCTTCTCCACCGTCGTCCCGAACACCGCCGCGAAAAACTCGAGATTCTCGGCGACACTCAAATCCGGGTACAACGAGAAGCCGCCGGGCATGTAGCCGACGCGTGAGCGAATCGCCCACAGGTCCTTCGTGACGTCGAACCCCAGCACGGTGGCGCTGCCCGCATCGGGCAGCATCAGCGTCGTGAGAATGCGAAACAGCGTCGTCTTGCCGGCGCCATCCGGTCCCACGAGGCCGAACAATTCACCCTGCTGCACGTCGAACGACAGGTCGTCGAGCGCCGTCACCGCGCCGAAGGTCTTCGTGATCCCGTGCACCTCGACGGCATTGCTCACGTCTTTCGCGGCGCTCCGGTGAGGTCCATGTCCGCCGGCATGCCGATCTTCAGCGCGCCATTCCGGTTGACGACGTTCACCTTCACCGCGTAGACGAGGTCCGTGCGTTCGTCGCGCGTCTGCACGGGCGTTGGCGTGAACTCCGCCTTCGACGCCACCCAGATCACCACACCGGGCAGCGTGAGGAGTGTGCCATTGCCCTGGTCGACATGCACCTGCACGACCTGCCCGAGCTTCACCGCCACCAACTGCTTCTCGTCGATGTAGGCGCGCAGGATCAACGTGTCGAGATTCGCGATGCGATAGAGTGGCTGACCAGGTTGGACGATCTCGCCGGCCCTCACGTACGTGGCGAGCACCGTCCCCGCCTCGGGATTGGCGATCTGGCTCTTGTTGATGCGCTCGTGGATCTGCGCGACATGTGCATTCGACGCGGCGACGTCCTTCACGACACTCTGCCGTTGCGCCCGCGCCGCCTCGATCTGCGCGACGAGCGTACGATACTCTCGCTCGGCCTGGTCGAGCTGCTGCGCCGTCGCGGCCTTCTGGTCGAACAGCCGCTTCGTGCGATCGAGCGTCCGTCGCGCCACGGCATGCTGTGCCTCATACACACCGACCTGCCCTCCCGCGGCGACGACACGCGCCTCGGTGGCCGAGCGCTGTGCGACGGTTTGTGCACGCTCGAGATCGAGCTGCGTGGTGTCGACGCTGCCGACGATCGCACCCGAGGCGAGCTTCGATCCCTCCACGGGCGTGAACCACTTCAGCTGCCCGCTCGCCTCGGCCGAGACGACGACTTCGTTCGCTTCGAAGTTGCCGTAGGCGTCGGGCGGCGCGGGCTTGTTGCAGGCTGTCATGAATGTCGCGAGAACCAACAAGCAGGTCCCTCGCTGCGCTCGGGACGACATCGTCATCACCGCACCTCGATGCCAAGAGTGGTCAGCAAGCGTACCCGAGCCTGGGCAAGCTCGACGCGATGCGTCGCGCGACTGATGCGCGCACTGAGGACGTCCGTCTCACGATCCACATATTCCGCCGACGTCACCACGCCTTCGCCGAAGCGAACGCGCGTCTCGGCTGCAATGCGGTCGCGCAGCGCGACGATCTCGTCGTCCGCTGCAAGCGTCCCCGCGAGACGATCGATCGACGCCAGGTCCTGCGCCACACCGCGACGCAGGTTGTCGGTGAAGTTCTGCTCCTCCACCGAGACGATCTGGCGCTGCACCGCCAATACCTCGCGATCGCGTGACGTCGTCCCCCAGTTCCACGGTGTCCACTGGAGCTGCACGCCAGCCAGCCAATAGGAATCGAAGCCGGTGTTGAGCGGATTGAGACCAGGCTGGCCATAGCCCACGCGACCGTAAGCCGAAACACGAGGCTTGTCCTGCGCCGAACGCGCCTGCGCCTGACGCTCGAGCACGGCGCGGGACTTCGCAAACTGCTCGTACTCCGCCCGGGCGCGCAGGTCGGTCAAACCGATCCGGGCGCGCGCAACGTCGGCGGCGAGGTCCGGCGTCCCCAGCACGCTCACGCTGTCGAGCGACTGCCCCGTGAGGTCGGCGAGCACCTCGAGCGACGCACCGCGCGTCGCCACGAACTCCGCCACCGACTGTCGCCGCCGCAACAGCTCGGCGCGCAGCGCAAGCTCTTCGCTCGGCAGTGCCGCGCCTTCGCGTACACGTGACGCCGCGACGCGTGACTGCGCTTCGAGGTCGGTGATCGTCGTCTGCAGCTCGGCGATCTGCTCCTGCGCGCGGAGCGACGCGAAGAAGACGTCGTTCACGTTCTGGCGCACACTGAACAGCGCCACGCGCAGCTTTGCCTGCGACTCCGCAAGCTGCGCGTCCTCCACCGCGCGACGCGGTGCAATCGCGGGATCGTACAGGCGCTGCTGTGCGACGACGCGCGCGTCGTACATATCGTGCGGAGGCACTGGTGGCGAGACACCGCCGGGCAATGCGATCGGAATGCGCGGAACGTCCGACTGATACTGCGCCATGCTCTCCACCGAGAGCGACGGCCGCGATTCGGCGTCGAGGCTCTTTTGTCGCAGCTTCGACTGTATCGAGAGCAACTCGAGCTCTCGGCCGCGCGGGTCGCGGAGGGTGGCGCTCGTCTGCAGGGTCCCGAGCCGCAGCGTGTCAGCCGCGGGATGCTGCGCACGTGTCGCGAAGAGCGGCGCGATGACAAGGAAGACAGCGGCGGCGAGATGGCGTGAGTTCATGGCCGAAGTGCGTTGCGGAAGAACGCGGGAAGCTCCGTCTTCCGCTGCTCGATGAATCGCACGAATGCGGCGTCGTCCATGCCGAAGACGACGTGCAGCATCGGGCGTGCAGCGAACGGGAAGATGCAGAGTGAGATGAGGTTCACGGCGAACTGCTCGGGCGCGATGGGCCGCATCTCTCCCGCGGCCACGCGCTCGTTGATCTGCACACCCAGCTTCTCGAACAGCGGTGGCAGCACGTGGCCGGGTGCGGCGCCGAGTGCCGAGGAGAGCAGCTGCGACACGCGTTCGGGATGATGATGGAGCTCGGAGATGAGGTAGCCCGGCAGGAAGGGATTCCGCATCAGGGTGTCGAGATACAGCGCCACGAGCCGGTCGATCTTCTCGTCGATCGAGATGTCCGCCGACAGCGTCTGGACGAGGGCGGGGAAGATCCGACTCGCGATGTGCTGAAAGACCGCAGTGCTCAGCCCCTCTTTCGACCGGAAGTAGTAGTGCAGCAGCGCCTGGTTGACCCCGGCCTCCTGCGCGATCTCCTGCATGCGAGCGCCCGCCGTCCCGCGCCGGAGAAAAACAGCCCGCGCCGCATCGAGGATGCGCTGCTCGGTCTCGCCATCGCGGTCGATCGTCTTTTTCGCGGACTTGGCCATTTGATTTAACTGAATGATTAATTACGAAGATGGCAGAGGCAGGCCCACCGCGCAACCCCGCCGGTGAAGGCAGGGGCGGACGGGCCTTCAGTTACTTCTGGATGTCAGCTGATGCCCAGCTTTTTGCGCGTATATGGACGAGCAAAGGCAGACGGCGGCGTGTGTGCTGTCGCGAGGCTGTACGACTTCTCGTAGAGTGCCTTCGCCTTGTCCGCATCGCCCAACTTCTCGTACGTCATGGCGAGCAGCAGGTGCATGAACGGATCGTTCTGGTTGCCCTGGATGGCCAGCGCCCTGTTCAAGTCTGCTTCGGCGCCCTTGAGGTTGTTCGTGTACAGCGCGACGTAGCCGGTGAGGTACGGAAAGAAGCGCTCCTGCGCACGAGCCATCGTCGTATCGCTGTCGAGCGCTCGGCGCGCCTCGGCAACCTGTCGCTGTGCTTCGCCGGCGTTTCCACGCCGCGCCGCGAGACGCGCGAGCGCGTGGGCGAGACGATAGTCCCACAGCGTCTTCGGATGCGTCTTCGGCTCCGGCTCCCTGAGTCCGAGCGCAGTTCCTTGGCGATACAGCTTCTCCGCCACGTCGAGCTCTCCGACGTCGATGCAGATGCGCGCTGCCTCGTTCGCCATCTCGCCTTGCTGGTAGAACGCGTTCTGCGGCTCGGCCTGCTCGCGCGTCACCCAGTAGGCGATCACCATCTCTTCGTACTTCACCGTATTCGCGCAGTCGCCGTCGAAGGCATACGACATCGCCATCGCGCGCTGAGCCGCTGCCCTGGCGGCGGCGTCGGGTGCTTCATCGATCAGGCGCTGGAAGATGACACGCGCCTCCTTCGTCCGGCCCTGCACATCGAGACGCGATGCTTCCTGCGCTGGCGTACTGGGGCGCTGAGCAGGTACCTGCGCGAGCAGTGGCGCAGCCGAGAACGCTGCAATGACGAGTGAGGTACGCAGTGTCTGGATCATCAGCGGGTGGGGTAGATGCCAAGCAACATGTCCGAATCGACGGTGGCCTCGACGTCGTGCTGCAGACCCGGCGCGAGCGACAACAGCTTGCCTTCGCTGAGGACGTGAAGCGCGTCCGGCGTCCGTATGTTCAGCGAACCACGCAGCACGTGGATCGTGACCCAGCCAGGCGCCGAGTGTTGCGGAATGCGTCCTCCCGTCTCGAAGGCGAAGAGGATGAGGCGCACCGGGCCCTGGTGCATGAGGGCGATCTGCCGATGGCCGTTGGCGGTCGGAAACGCCTCGGCGCGGAGGGCGCTGAGTGTCGCGGGGAGGTCGAGCACGTGCTCGGCTCCGGCGAACCGATCGGACGGATGCGGGCGAAGGCGATCTTCAGTCATGCGTGGATCTTAACCGCAGGGTTTCGCCGCCGTCAGGTCGAACGGCGGCGTCACCGACTGCCGTCGCTACTTCGGCAGCTCGCAGTTGAACATCCAGTTGATGCCGAACTTGTCCGTCAGCATTCCGTAGCGTGCGTTCCAGAACTGATCGGCGAGTGGCATGATGACGTGACCGCCTTCGCTGAATGCCGCGAAGACCTTCTCGATCTCGGCGATGCTGTCGCAGTCGATGTTGACCCAGACGTTGTTGCCGACGGTGAACGGCGCGTCGGGCATGGCGTCGGACGCCATGATGACGGCGGGTCCCTTCGTGAGGCGCGCGTGGATGACGAAGTCCGGGTTTGGCGGGGGCGGCATGGTTTCGCCGTTCTTCTTCATCGCGTCGACCTGGTCTGGCGGCAGTTGCATCTCACCGGCGGTCTGGACGAACAGCTCGCCGTCGATGCACTGGCGGTAGAAGGTCATCGCTTCGCGCGTGTTGCCCTGGAAGTTCAGGTATGGCTGGAAGGCTTTCATGCGTTGGTTCCTCCGAAGGGAGTGGGGCGCGGGATGACGGAGCGGGCGACACCGGCGTCGAATGCGATTGACGCCGTCATGCCGTGAGTGAGTCGAGATAGTCGCACATGGCATCGGCGGCCTGGGTCATCACGGCCTTGCTCTGCGAGCTCTTGCCCGTGCCCCAGATGCCCATCTGTCCAGCGACGAGCATCGCGGCAACGGCGCGTGGTGTGATGTCCTTCCGCACCGTACCCGCCTTGACGCCATCGGTGAGCGCCGTGGCAAAGCCCTTTCGCCACGCCGTGTACAGCTTGTCGATGCGCGAGCGGAATCCATCGTCGAGCGGCGACATCTCCTGCGCCAGGTTGTTGAGCGGACAACCCTGGATCCAGGCGCCGTTGTCGATGTCCTCCTTGACGAATTTGCGGAACGACGCCTTGAGGTCGGCGATGGGATCCGTCGAACCCTTGAGTGGCGCGAGCCAGCGCTCCATCAGCAGCGGCTCGATGATCTCGTCGACCACGGCGTAGCCGAGATCCTGCTTGCCGGCGAAGTGGTGAAAGATGGCTCCCTTGGTGGAGCCGGCGGCCTCGACGATCTGATTCAAGCTTCCGCCCTGGAAGCCATTCCTGTAAAACTCGGCGAATGCCGCCCAGAGCAGCTTCTGTCGGGTGGTATCGGCGGCTTTGGGGGTGAGCGTTTTGGCCATGGTCGAGAATACAGACCGGTCGGTATGGTGTCAAGAGCCCAGTTGCCGGCGCGGATTGGAGCGAAGGGAAATAGCGGAATTGCAGAACCAGCTCGCTACGGAACGCAGTGCGCACTCCGCGTGCAACGCAGGCTGCGCCACGCTGAAAGACACTGTTACTGCGGTTCCCGCAATTGCTGCGTCCTTCTGCGTTGGCGAAGCCTGCGGCTTCTGCGATCCGTAGTAGGACTTTCCGATGGACGCTAGCCCATCATCCGCTAAACACCCCTCGAATCCGGACGCCGCAACGCCAGCCCGAGTGCCAGCACCGACAGCCCCAACGCCGCATACGAGATCAGCGGCGACGGACCCGGCGCGACAACGACCGGCTCGACCGCAGTAACCGGCGCAATCACAGTCGAAGACGCCGGCGACTTCGAGCCCGCTGGACCTGTCCACTCCACCTTCGCTCCGCTCCCATACGTCTGGAACACCAGCCACGTCAGCGTTGTCGCCGCCTTCGGATTCGCCGCCACGAACGGCAGCTCCACGAAACGATGCGCCGCCAACGTACCAGTCCACACCGCACCGATGATCCGCTTCGCCGAATCGGTCAACACCTCGAGCTGCCAACCGGGACGCGAGCGCGCACGTGGTCCACGTTCGAGACGTACGAATACAGCGTCGTCGAGTTGGGAACGAGCGGCAGGAACTGCGAGATGATCGCGTCGTGCACGTCGTCCTGGAAAAAAGCCACCTGCGCCGAGCCGCGCGAGAACGCGCGTCCGATGCGCAACTCACTGGCGAGCACGTTGTCCGGCTCGAGATTCGGATCCGGCGACGTGAACGTCGCGCCGGTGCTCACGAGCTGATAGAGCTCCGATGCGGTCGCGAACCGATACGCCTTGCCCAGCGACGCCGTGACCGTCCAGTCGAGCGTCGGCGTCCATGCGACGACCGCCTTCGGCGAAAACGTCAAAGCGCTCTTCTCCGGCTGCACGACTTTCGTGGCGCCATTCGCGTTGAACCCGTCGTACGCGCGCCAGTGCTCGTAGCGGCCGCCCAGCGTGAGCTTCACGACGTCGGTGATGCGCCACGCGTCCTGCACCCACAGCGCCTGCGTCCTCGTCTTGCCATCACCTTCGGTGGCGACGGTCGTCACGTCGCCGGCACGCCACTCCGTGGTGTTGTACGTCGGATTGTTCAACGTGTAGTCGTCGTGATGCACGCCGAACGACACCGTATGCGTCGCGAGCGCGCCGCGGCCACCCTGCCGCCACGCACCCTTCAGGTCGAACGACGACCACGCCGTTCCGTCGAGCACCGCCACTCGGCCCGCGGCGCCGAAGCTCGCGTCGCTCGCCGATGCCGTCGCCGGCACGCGCTGCTGGTCGCGATCGAAGGCATACCGCGCGGCAATGGCCTCGACGTCCCATGCGCCCCTGGTGTCCGTCCGCAGCGACAAACGGTGCGACGTATGACGCTGCTCGAGGTCGTAGAATCCGTTGGCGAATTCGCTCTGGCCGGCATACGTCGGCGTGTTCGCCCTCGCGAGGTACGTGTCGACCGACGCATTTGCGTCGTTGCGCCACATCCCGAACGTATACGTCGCGCGCAGCGTCGGCGTGACGTCGTACGCGGCCTTGAGTTTTCCGTTCGTCATGCCGGTGTGCAGCAGACCTGTCGCGCCCAGCACGTTCGCCGATGCGCCCGGCTTGTTCTGCTCGGCGAGCCCCCGCTGGTACCGGCCGTGACATTCACGACGGCGAGTTTGGCGGCGCTGTCGCGGCGGACTCGTGTCGTGTCGTTTGTGTGTGGTGTCTTGCGCCTGGAGGGTGCTGGCGCAAAGGATGAGGCTGGAGACGATCAGTCTGTATCGCATGAAAGGCCCGGTGGGCCGTGGTCTGAGTTCTGATGGATTGACGGACACCGCGAGCGCGAGCGCGGAGCTCAGCGCAAGCGAACGCGATGCGGCGGAGGGAGCTGGCGCTCGGCGCCAGCCGTCAACTCAGACCTGTGGAGGGCCGTTCGCGAACGGAAGTCGGAGATCCGGCGCCGCGGGAACGGCGTCGTCCGG
>JBDSML010000156.1:0-12838 GCA_039915865.1 Gemmatimonadaceae bacterium
CGACTACCGCCTCGCCGTTCTGGAGCGCTCCCGCTGCGAACTGCACGGCGAACGTCGTCTTCCCGCTGCCGGCAGGCCCGACCAGCATCACCGCATCACCCGCGGGAATGCCACCGCCCATCAACTCATCGAGGCCCGGAACACCGGTCGTGAGCCGATGCGTGGCCTGCGGCCGCTGCGCGAGCTGCTGCTCCGGAATGCGCGGGAAGATCTGGAGTCCGCCATTCGTGATGCGAAAGGTGTGCAGGCCCGGCATGGTCGCGCGGCCACGGGCCTTGACGATCTGGAGCTTTCTCACGACGGAGTTGCGGTCGGTCACCTGGGAGAGCCAGAACACGCCATCGGCCACCGTGAACACCGGATGACGCTGCTCTTGTTCCGCGTATTCGCCGATGAGGAACGATGTCACCTCCCACGTGGTGAGATGCAGCGCGAGGCGCTGGATGAACTGCTCGATCGACATGCCACCGGCAACCGACTCGGCATCCTGCCCCGTGATGGTGCGAAATGAATCGACGACGACGATATGCGGTTTGACGCGCGTGACCTCCTGCACGATGCGATCGAGGACGACCGTCAGGTCGCGATCGAACGCCTCTTCGCTGAGGTTGATGTACTGGATGGCCGTGCCGACGCGATCAGGGTCAAAGAAGGAGAACTCCTGCTGGTAGCGCAGCATCTTGAGGGTCGGCTCGCCCAGCACGGTGAAATATAACGCTGGCTTTTCCGCCGTCGCGTTGGCAAACAGGATCTGCTGCGCCATCGTCGTCTTCCCGCTGCCCGGACTTCCGGCGATGAGATTGAACGAGAACTCGGCCAACCCACCTCCGAGAACGGCATCGAGACCGGGCACACCGGTGGGAATGTTCCGGATGCGGGTGTTGGCGGCGTTCGAGCCTGAACTCGACGCGGGCTTCTGCTTCGTCATTTCACATCCCCTCCAGCATACGTTCCCTCTGGCGCCTTTCGTTCCACGAGTCGTGGGACCATATCGTCCCCGATGAGGCGGCCGAGCAGTCCAAACATGATCGCGAGCATCGCTTCGAGTGCAGTGGCGACGGATGCAGCACCGTACGTCATCACGATTTCCGGCATGTGGCCCAACACAGTGTCGCCGTTGGGCTCAACACGGATGTCCTTGAGGAGCGGATGCTCGTCCTCGGCCTGGAGCAGAGCTCGAGTGAGGAGGGCATTGAACCCCGCAGCTCCGAGACTGCGGGAGAGCTCGCGACAGGCGCGTTCGCTGGCCGCGCGCGCTGCGCCCGCGTCGCCTCCATCAATGCCCTTGTCAGCCTCCGCGCTGGCGACGAGCCGGCGCGACAACTCCTGTGCGCTGAGAGCGTAGGTGCGCATCAGGAGCGCCGCGGCGTGCAAATAATTGCGCGCACGGGTTGCTGGGCCGTCGAGCAGGTCGGCGGCGGAGAACTATGGACGGCGTAACGTGCTGCTAATGCTTTACGCGAGATAGCCGTCACTGAAGGAGTCGTTTTCTTGAGAAGAGCGTACCGTTCCGTACACTGGCGCGCAATAGCGAGTACGCTATCGCACAGTTGCGCTCCAATTGCGGGCGATCCTCGGACATGAGAAGGGTCTCAGCCCGCAGCGGCATCGGAGGCCAGCAAGTTCCTGATCGTCGCAGTCAGGGCATGCCGATCCACCGGCTTGGTGAGAAAGGCAGTGGCGCCGGCAGTGAGACCGTGCGACCGCGAGTTGCGGTCGTCGAGCGCGGTCAGCAGGATGACGGGAATGGTGGCCGTGTCGGCGTTCGCCTTGAGCCGAGCAACGAGCTGATAGCCATCCATCCCCGGCATCATGACGTCGAGCAGGATGAGATCGGGGCGCTGTCGCGAGACGACAAGGAGCGCCTCCTCCGCGCTGCTCGCGGTGTCGAGGAGATAGCCTTCCGGTGCGAGCAGCACTTCGAGCAGCTGGCGGTTCTGGCGTTCGTCGTCGACGATGAGGATGCGAGGGTTCGCGGGCGTCATGATCGACCGAGTGCGAGGCGTACCTTGTCCGCGAGCTCCGTCGCCGTGAATGGCTTTTGCACGAAGGGCAAGTCACGCTCGGAGGTGGACCCAGTGAGATCGCTCTGCGCGCCATGGCCCGACATGTATAGTGCTTTGAGCGAAGGCGCGCGAGCCCACAGCCGGTTGAGCAGCTCCACACCGCTGCACCCCGGCATGACCATGTCGGTGACGACCAGGTCGATCGAGTCCGCATGCAGCACGAATGCTGCCTCGGCCTCGTCCCCGTTGGACGCCTCGAGCACGTGATACCCTGCGCGATCGAGAATGCGTTTCGCCAACCGGCGCACGCTCGACTCGTCTTCCACGAGCAGCACCGTCCCGAACGCGCTTGGAGCGGCTTCGATGACGACCGGACCGAGCCTCTGCGCGACGATCGGCTGTCGCGAGCGCGGCAGATAGACCTTGAACGTGGTGCCGCGACCGACTTCGCTCTGGACCCAGATGTAGCCCTTGCTCTGCTTCACGATACCATAGGCCGTGGACAGGCCAAGCCCGGTGCCGGTTCCCATCGCCTTCGTGGTGAAAAACGGTTCGAACAGGCGACGCTGCACCTCGGGGCTCATGCCGGCCCCCGTGTCCGTGATGGCAATCATGACGTACTGACCTTCCACGATCGGCTCGCCGTGCGAGTCATCG
Source organism: Gemmatimonadaceae bacterium (assembly GCA_039915865.1). GTDB lineage: Bacteria > Gemmatimonadota > Gemmatimonadetes > Gemmatimonadales > Gemmatimonadaceae > AG11. The sequence goes on from JBDSML010000156.1 coordinate 2,664, forward strand.
CTCTCCAGATCCACGTCGGTCGTCTCGATCGTGAGGTTGCCGCCGTCGGGCATGGCATCACGCGCGTTGACGACGAGGTTCATCACGACCTGTTCGAGCTGGCCCCGATCGGCGATGGACGGCGACACCGTGGGCGCAAGATCGAGCAGGATGTTGACGCCATTGCCGGTGAGCATGCCCAGCATGCCCTTCATTTCGAGGATGAGCGAGTTGACGTCGAGCGGCGCGGACTCGAAGACCTGTTGGCGACTGAACGCGAGGAGATGTTTCGTGAGCGCGGTTGCACGCGTGGCAGCCTTGATGATCTCCGACAGCTCGACGCCGTGGAGGTCGGCATCGTCGACGTCGAGTGCCATCAGCTCCGCGAAGCCGAGGATGACGGCGAGCAGATTGTTGAAGTCGTGGGCGACGCCCGAGGCAAGCTGGCCGATCGCATCCATCTTCTGCGCCTGCCGATACTGGCCCTCGAGGACGTGGCGAGCGGTGATATCCTGCGAGATGCCGACGCCACGCACCGTATTGCCGTCGGCGCCGACCTGGAAGCGGCCGGTGCCGCACAGCCAGCGCACAGTGCCGTCACCGCGCATGGCGCGATAGTCGAGCGAGAAGTCGTCGCCGGACTTTGCCGCGGCGTCGATCGTCTCTCGCACGACAGCGCGATCGTCGGGATGGATGCACTCGATGAACGCCGCGAAGTTGCCGCCGAACGTACCGGGCGCGAGGCCGTGCTGCTCCTCGAGGATGTCCGACCATCGTACGACGCCGGCCAGGTAGTCCATTTCCCATGTGCCGACGCTCGCGTTTTTCAGCGCGAAGCGCGTGCGGTCTTCAGCAGTCTGCAATGCCGCGATCGCCTGATGCCGCTCGGTGATGTCGGTGCCGGAGCAGAACGTGCCCGTGGCGGTCCCGGCGTCATCGCGCACGACTGTGCAGCGCCACGCGATGCGGCGCTCCACGCCTGACCGCGAGACGACGATGTCTTCCGAGACACTGCCGCTCGCAGCGTGCAACAGTCCCGTCTGGTCATGGACGTGCGTGCGCAGGCGCGGCACGACACACGTGTCCACCCAGTTGCGTCCGACCAACTCATCGGGCGACCATCCGAGCATGGTGCACGCATATCGATTGACCAGCACGACGTTTCCATCGGTGTCCAACGCGAGCAGGATGACCTGCGCGGCGTCGAGGTAGCGCTGGGCGCGGTCGGCTTCGTGACGCAAGTCGACAGTCCGCTCGACGACATCGCGCTCGAGTGCCTGGCGATGGCGGTCGTGCGCATCGCTGAACGCCTTGAGGCGGAGCAGGTTTCGCACACGCACGCACAGCTCGGCGCGGTCCACCGGCTTGCTGATAAACTCCTCCGCGCCCGCGGTGAGGCCGAGCATCCGTGCGTCGTGATCGTCGAGCGCCGTCAGGATGATGACGGGGATGTTGCTCGTCGCCGGGTCGTCCTTGAGGCGCGTGGTGAATTCGAAGCCGTCCATGCCGGGCATCATGACGTCGACGAGGACGAGATCGGGATGGCGCACCGCGATGGCAGCCAGGGCAGCCTCGCCGCTCGATGCAGTCGAGAGCGTGTACCCTTCGGGCCGGAGGAGCAGCTGCAGCAGCTCGCGATTGACCCGCTCATCATCCACGATGAGCACGCGCGCCTCCGTCCCGACGATGCCGGCGTAGGTGTTCATGATTGGGCGAGTCGCGCCGCGATCGTCGCGAGAAATTCGCGGTACGCGAGCGGTTTTGCGATGTAGCCGTCACAGCCGGCGGCGCGGATGCGCTCTTCGTCGCCCTTCATGGCGAGCGCCGTGAGCGCGATGACGGGGATGGCGCGCGTGCTGTGGTCCCGCTTGAGGATTGCGGTCGCCTCGAGGCCGTCCATGCCGGGCAGCTGGATGTCCATGAGGATGAGGTTGGGCTGCTCGGCGCGCGCGAGGGTGAGGCCCGCCTCGGCGTCGACGGCGCACAGCACGCTGTGGCCTGCCGACTCGAGCAGGAATTTCGCCAGCGTCATGTTCGCGGGGTTGTCCTCGACGACGAGCACGGTGGCCATGGTCAGGCGATCACCTGACGGCCCGACATCGCGCGCCGCACTTCGCCGACGAAGCGATCGCGATCGAAGTCGGCCTTCTCCATGATCATCATGACGTAGCCATTGAGCTTCGCCCGATCCGCCGGCGTGATCTCCTTTGCCGTGACGACGAGAATGGGAATGGCCGCGGTGTCGGGCCGGTCCTGCAGCGCGGAGACGACGTCGAAGCCGTTGACATCGGGCATCATCAGGTCGAGCACGATCAGGTCGGGCAGCTCGCGCCTGGCCGCGTCGATGGCTTCGCGACCACCGTACGCACGCAGCACGGTGCTCGCGAGGCCGAGGATGCGGACGGCGATCAACTCCACCGCCTTCGGATCGTCGTCGACGACGAGAACCTTGAGCGCCTTGCCCTGCGACAGGGGAAACAGGCCGAGTCCCGCGAGCGCGTCGTACAGCTCCTGCCGGGAGATCGGCTTCTGCATCACCACCGATGCACCGAGCGCGAAACCCTTGGCGGGGTCAGCGACGATGGAGACGATGACCACCGGAACGTGGCTCAACTCGGGGATCTGCTTGATCCGGCTGAGAAATTCCCAGCCATCCATGTTGGGCAGCATGATGTCGAGCGTGATGAGGGACAGCGGCTGCAGTGCGGCGAGCTGTAACGCCGACTCGGCGGTCGCGGCATGCAAGACCGTGAAGCCCTCGGCCTCCAGCTGCACGCGAATCAGCCCCGCGGACTTTTCGTCGTCCTCCACGACGAGGGCGGTGCGCGAACCGGGCACCACCGGCATGGGGACGATGATCGACGGCGTCACCGGCGTATTCGTGACATCGTTTGCCCTCCTGAACGGGAGCCACACAGTGAAGTCGGAACCTTCTCCCACCGAACTCTCCACCGCTACGGCGCCTCCGTGCAGCTCGGCGAGCAGCTTGACCATCGCGAGGCCGAGGCCCGTGCCTTCGAACTTGCGCGCCAGTCCGCTGTCGATCTGACTGAACGGCTTGAACAGGCGATCGAGTCCGTCACGGGAGATGCCGATGCCGTTGTCGGTGACGCTGATCCTGAGAAAATCCGCGAAGTCGCTGTCGGCCAGGGGGAAGTTTCGACCGGTGGCGCTGCCGGAGATCCTGCCCACTTCGGCGCGTCGGACGCGGTTGGCGCGCAGCGTGACCTCACCGCCTTCGACGGCGAACTTCACCGCATTCGAGAGCAGGTTGTACACGATCTGCTTCACCTTGCGGGCGTCGGCCTGAATGGGACCCATCTCCGGCGACACGTCCATGCTCACGCGAACGCGCCGCGCCGCCGCCTTTTCCCTGATGATGGAGATACTGTTGGCGAACAGCGACGCCACGTTCACCGGCTCGACATCGAGCATCATCTTGCCGGCTTCCACCTTGGAGAGATCGAGGATGTCGTTGATGAGCGAGAGCAGGTGCTTGCCGCTCCCGAAAATGTCGCTGATGAAGCCACGCTGCTGGTCGGTCAGCTCGCCGAGCATGCCGTCCTTCAACACCTCGGAGAAGCCGATGATGGCGTTGAGCGGTGTGCGCAGCTCGTGCGACATGTTGGCGAGGAACTCGGACTTCATGCGGCTGGCGTCTTCCAGCTCGATGTTCTTCTGCTGGAGCGCCTGTTCGATGCGCTTGAGCTCCGTCATGTCGCGCGCTGACGCGAACACGCCTTGCAGCCGGCGATCGCGGTCGTGGAAGGTCGTCGCGTTGTAGGACACGACCGTCAGCGCGCCGTCGCGGGCGCGCGCGGTGAGCTCGTAGTTCGTGACCTTGCCTTCGCCGAGGACGCGATTGATCCCCGCCTCGGCGCGCATCGAGTCGGTGAAGTAGTTCTTGAAGGGTGCGCCGATCAACTCGTCGCGCGTGCAGCCGGTGAGCGCCTCCATCTGCTTGTTGATGTCGGTGATGATGCCGCGCGGATCGGTGGTCACCACGGCATCGATGTTCGACTCGAGCAGCGAGCGTGTGTAGAAGTGCTGGTCGCGCAGCCGCTGGTCGAGCTTCATCCGCTCTTCCTCGACCTGCTTGCGCGCGGTGTTGTCCGTGCCGATGAGGAGGTAACCGATGATCGCATCCTGTTCGTCGCGCAGCGCGGTGACCGACACCACGGCGGGAAAGCGACTGCCGTCCTTCCTGATGTACGTCAACTCATAGATGTCCTCGATGCCGCGCGACGCCTTGAACACGAGCGCCTCGAAGCCCGGCGTGATCGACGTCCCCAGCTCCGCGCTCAGTGCCTGGGCGCGTGCGATCACTTCCTGCGGGTCCGAGATGTCGGCCGGTGTGATCTTGTTCATCACCTCCGTGGCCGTGTAGCCGAGCATCCGTTCGGCGCCGACGTTGAAGATCTGGATGACGCCCTTGGCATCGGTCGCGATACTGGAGAAGTTCGCGCTGTTGAAGATCGCGCTCTGCAGCGCGCCCGCCTTGAGGAGCGCCTCCTCGGCACGTTTCCGCGCGGTGTTGTCGGTGCCGATGAGGAGGTAGCCGATGATGGCGTCTTCCGCATCGCGAAGTGCCGTCACGGAGACGACCGCCGGAAAGCGCGATCGATCCTTCCGGATGTACGTCAGCTCATAGATGTCTTCGATACCGCGCGAGGCCTTGAAGACGAGCGCTTCGAAGCCTGGCGTAATCGGGGTACCCAGCTCGAGACTCAACTCCCGGGCGCGTGCGATGACTTCCTGCGGATCGGAGATGTCGGCGGGAGTGATCTTGTTCACGACCTCCACGGCGGTGTAGCCGAGCATGCGTTCGGCGCCGACGTTGAAGATCTGGATGACGCCGCTGGCGTCCGTGGCGATGCTCGAGAAGTTCGCGCTGTTGAAGATCGCGCTCTGGAGGGCGCCGGTCTTTAGCAGAGCTTCGGCGTGACGGACTTCGACGCTCGGGTCGGCCGTATCGATCGGATTGGTGCGGGTGGGGGCCATCGTTTCCCTGGTCCAGATGATCGTGCCGTTCGAGCGCGAGGCGGTCTACGGAGGATCAATTGGAGATGACAGGGCTGTAGCTCTGTCAGGGGCAATCGGGCCAACGGCCGGCGAGGCGGGTGTACTCAAGCGTACGCAAGGAACTAGCCGTGTCCAGCAAAAGAGATCAGCGCCTATTGATGCGGTGCGATCGATTCATCCGGCCGCCAAGGCGCGTCCGAGGCGCCGGGAAGGCTGAAACAGAAGGTCGTGCCCTTCTCGGGCTCGCTTTCCACGCTCACGGAACCGCCGTGGCTCTCGACGATGCCCTTGACGATGAAGAGGCCAAGTCCGGCGCCGGAGCGCGAGGCCTTCGTCGCCTTCCAGAAGCGATTGAACAGGTGCGGCATGTGATCCGCAGCGATGCCGGCTCCGTTGTCCGAGATGACGAACTCGATGTGGTTTTTGTTCCGCTTGCCGGTCAGCCGTACGAGCCCGCCCTTCGGTGTGAACTTGATGGCGTTGCCGACGAGATTCGAGAAGACCTGCGCGATGCGTCCGCGGTCGGCCGGCACCTCGGCGTCGTCGCCCTTCCATTCGTGCTCGAAGCGCAGGCCCTTGGAGGTGACCAGTGGCTCGAGCTCGAGCACCGCGTCGTTGAGCAACGCCGTCGCGCTGGTGAGCGTCGCCTCGACAGCGAGCGTACCCGAGTCGATGCGTGAGACGTCGAGCAGGTCCTGAATGAGCGCGTTGCCGCGGGCCGTCGCGCGCCGAATCAGCTGGAGCTGTGGAATGATCGGCGGCGCAGTCTCGCCCGGCGATTCGAGCACATCGAGCAGGAAGGAAGTGCTCATGTGAATCGTGTTGAGCGGATTACGCAGGTCATGCGAGACGATCGCGAGCACGTCATCGCGCGCTTGCGTCGCTCGCTGGGCCTCGCCGTACAACAGCGCGTTGTCGACGGCGAGCGCCGCCCGCCGCGCGAGATCCTCCACCAACAGCAGCGACTCCGGCGCCGAGAGCCGCTCCACGTCAGCACTGAGGAACTGGAGAAAACCCAGCACGCGCCGCCGGGCGATGAGCGGCACGACGAGCAGCGCATACGGCCCCTCGCGGCGCAACTCCGCCAGCAGTGCGGGATCGCGCGCGACGTCCGTGAGCGCGACGTCGTCGGCCAGCGGCACGAGCTGCAGCGCGCTGTCATCCACCGCCCGCTGCGCAATCGGTGAGATGGCCGCCGTGTACGTCTGCGGCGCCCCGTCGGCCACCGGCGCCACTGACGAAAAGCCATGGGCGATCTCGATACGCTGCGTCATGCCGTCCGGACCGAGCAGGTCCGCGGCGCAGACCTCGGCGATACGTGCAACGACGAGCCGAGCGAGATCGCGCAGCACGTGATGGACGTCGAGCGAGGACGAGAGCAGCTCCGTCGCCTCGGCAAGGAAGCGCGCGCGCCGCTCGGCGTCGCGAACGGCTTCGCTCGTGCGCACGAGGTCCGAGTAGCTCGACACCAGCAGCTCGAGGATCTGCTCCTTCGTCGCGCTGATCGTGAACGGCGTGCCGAGGAGATCGACGGTAAATGGCTTGGGATGGAGGCGCGGTTCGTCGGCCTTCTCGAGCACGGCGTGCACTCGTGCCAGCAGGCTTGTCGGGTCGTACGGCTTGGTGACGTAGTGATCCGCGCCGGACTCGAGACCGCGGACGATCGCCAGCGGATCGGTGAGACTGGTGAGCAGCACCACCGGCAGCTCGCTGAGCGTGTCGAGCGCGCGAATGCGCTTGGTGAGATCATACCCGTCCATACCCGGCATCACGACGTCGCTGAGCACGAGATCGACGGCCTCCGTGTCGAGGATCTCGAGCGCGCGTTCGGCGCGACGCGCGATGACGGTGTCGAAACCGTTGCGCTCGAGGAGCTCGGCGAGGGCAGCGGCCTGGGTCGCGCTGTCTTCGACGACGAGAATGCGCGGCTTCCTGTCCGTCATGCGGTCCACTCCGTGAGCCGGCGCGCGATGCCGTTGAGCGGGAGCACCACATTCACGACGCCGGCGCGCGCCGCTTCGCGCGGCATGCCGTAGATGACCGACGACGCTTCGTCCTGCGCGATGACCTTGCCGCCGGCAGCCTTGACGGCGCGCAGGCCGCTGATGCCGTCGTCGCCCATGCCGGTGAGGATCACCGACACCGCATTCGGACCGAGCGACTGGGCGACCGAACGGAAGAGATAGGATGCCGAGGGACGAAAGGCGCCCTCGGCGGGCGAGTCATCAAGCACGATGCGAATGGCGCCAGCGCCATCGGTACGGCAGCCGATGTGGCGATTGTCTGGTGCGATGTAGACGGCGCCCGGCATGGCGAGCTCGTTGAGCTCGGCGACGCGGACGTTGAGCGCGGTGTCGCCGTCGAGCCAGTGGGCGAGTCCTGTCGTGAACCCGCGCGCGATGTGCTGCACGACGAGAATCGGCACGGGAAAGGAGCGCGGTAACTCGGAGAGAATCGTCTGGATGGCCGCCGGACCGCCGGTCGATGCGGCGATGGCGATGAGCCGAATGACGCCCTGTGTTTGCAGAGCGCGGGTGGGCCCGCCCATCTGCGCGCGCGGGCCGGTGATCGGGTGCGCGGAGGTGGACGGGGTCGCGGCTCCGTGGCGACGCACGACCTTCACCTGCGACATTGCCCGTGCCATGCTGACGATCTGTCGTCGGTCGAAGGCGAAGCCGGGCGACCCCGGACCTTCGGGCTTGGGCAGCACCATGAGCGCGCCGGCGCGTGTGGCTTCGAGCGAGAGTTTCACCTCGTGCTCGCGCGCCGTGCTCGACACGATGATGATGGGCCGAGGCGAGCGCACCATGATCTGCTTGGTCGCCTCGAGCCCGTCCATCACGGGCATCTGGACGTCCATGGTGATGAGATCGGGCGCGAGCTGTTCGGCCATCTCGACGGCCTGCTGGCCATTCTTCGCTTCGCCCACGACGGTGAAGTCCGGCTCGGAGGCAAAGAGTCCGACGAGCAGTGCGCGCGAAGTGGCCGAGTCGTCGGCGACGAGGATGCGAATCATCAGGCGTTGGTCGGAGAGCGTCCAATCAACATGCGAACGGTGTCGAGCAGGGTGTCCTGGTCGAAGCTCGACTTCGTGATGTATGCGTCTGCGCCGGCCTCGAGCCCGCGCGCGCGCTGGGCCGGCTCGTCCAGTGAGGTCACGAGGATCACGGGGAGCAGCGCGGTGCGCGCGTTGGCGCGAATGCGCTCGCACAGGCCGAAGCCATCGAGATGCGGCATCTCGACGTCGCTGACGACGAGTGCGACTTCCTGCCGTTCGATGGTGCGCCACGCTTCTGCGCCGTCGACGGCGGTGATGACGTCGTAGCCGGCCGCGGACAGCACGCTTTGCTCGAGCGTGCGCGAGGTGATCGAGTCGTCGACGACGAGAATACGTGCGGGTGCACGCGGCGCCTCGCCTGCATTCGCCAGCGATGCGGACATCGATCCACGGTGGCCATCGGTGTTGGCGAGGAGCGCGGGTACGCTCAGCACGAGGACGACGACACCGGTTCCGAGAAGTGCCGTTCCGACCGTGGCGTTGGTCGCGGCGATGCCGGCGTGTTCCAGCGGACGCAGGACGAGCTCGCGCTCGTCCACGAGGTCGTCGACGACGACGGCAATTCGCTGCGCGCCGCTCTCGAGGATGACGAACTGCAGCATGGCGGCAGAGGGCGGCTCCTCGAACGGTGGGCCAAGCAGCGTGGCGAGCGTCGTCACCGGAATCGGGCGTTCGTGCATGACGAGCATCGGACGTCCGTCGACGCGCGCGAACTTGCGCGGATCCGCGCGCTCCACGCGCACCACGAACGCGCTCGGCACACCGAGGGTCACACCGCCGACCTCCACGAGCACGACACGCATCGTCGCGATGCTGATCGGAACGTCGATGGTGATCGTCGTGCCCTGCTTCCGCACCGAGCTCACCTCCACCGTGCCCCCCATTCGCTCGGCCGCTGCGCGCACGATGCCCATGCCCACCCCTCGACCGGAGAGCGTCGTTGCCGCTTCCCGCGTGGAGAACCCTTCATCGAAGATCGTGCGCGCGAGCAGATCCGGATCGCTCGGGACAGGCCGTCCACGGCGTTCGAGTCCGCGCCGCACGGCGTCGAGGTCGATGCCACGTCCGTCGTCGGCAATGGTGACCTGCAGGCGATCGCCGCGCAGCGAGCCTTCGATGCGGAGTTCCCCTTCGGCATTCTTTCCCGCCGCGGTGCGATCGGCGGCCGGCTCGATGCCATGATCGACCGCATTACGCACGAGATGCAGCAACGGTTCGCGCAACGCCTCGAGCACGACGCGATCGGCTTCGATCTCACTGCCGACGACCACGACACGCACCTGCTTGCCGCTGTCCTTCGCGACGTCGCGCGCGACGCGTGGCAGCGTCTCGGTGAGCTCACCGAAGGGCCGCTGACGCAGATGTCGCGCCGAGACGCCCAGTCGGCCGGAGACACCGGTGAGGGTCCGCGCGTCTTCGTCCGCACGGCGAAGCAACTGCGTGAGTTCCTGATCGAGCCCATCGTCGCTGACGCCGCGCACACGCGAGGCTCGACGACGTGCACGCAGTGCGGCGAGCGCTTCGGCACGTTCACCAAGCGAGGCGGCGATACCGGCGATCTCACCGGCCGCGCCGGCGATGGCGTCGACCTGTTGCAGACTCACGCGCACGTGGCCGAGCCGCGCATCCTCGACGCGCTCTGGAACGACGGCCACGACCTCCGGTGCAGGCACGGCCGGGGGGGGTGACGCAACCACCGGCGCGACGACGGGCACGGGCGCGACGGGCGTGCGCACGTGCGGACGCACGAGCGGTGCAGCACTGCCGCGCCCTCGCGCGTGATGCAGCACACTCGAAAGCGTCGCCTCCGGAACCGTCTTGTCCGTTCGCAGTGTGTCGCGCGTCTCGGCAAGCGCGTCGGCCGCCTCGAAGAGCAGCGCGATCTGCGCCGGTCCGAGCCGGGCGCTCCCATCGCGCACCCGGCTCAACTCGTTCTCGAGCGCGTGACACAGTTCTTCGACGAGCGGCAGGCCGGCCGCGCGCGATGCACCCTTGAGCGTGTGCATCACGCGGAAGACGGCGCGCAGCCGCTCCGCATCGTCGGGCGTGCGTTCGAGTGCCAGGAGATCGTCGTTCAGCTGCTGGACCTGCTCGTCCAGCTCGTCGATGAAGATGA
>JBDSML010000172.1:0-53350 GCA_039915865.1 Gemmatimonadaceae bacterium
GGCGTCATCTCGAGCGTCGCGTTCATCGCCATCAGCGTGCTGCTCATCTTCGTCATTCCCGTGTTCGAGAAGATGTTCGCGAGCGTGGGCCTGCCACTGCCACTCCCGACGCGCGTCGTCATCGAGATGTCGAAGTTCCTGCGCGGCATCGGCGGCTTGGTTACCGTGGCGGCGGTCGTTGCCGGCGTGATCTTCCTCAAGAAGTACTACGCGACGAGTGACGGCAAGCTGATGATCGACAAGCTGATGCTCAAGGCGCCCGTCCTCGGCGACGTGCTCCGCAAGTCGGCCGTGTCGCGATTCACGCGTACGCTCGGCACGCTGATTGGATCGGGCGTGTCGATTCTCGATGGGTTGGAGATCACGGCGAAGACGGCGGGTAATCGAGTGATCTCGGATGCGATCATGGAGTCGCGGACCTCGATCGCCGGTGGTGAAACGATCTCGGCGCCATTGCAGAAGTCGAATGTGTTTCCGCCGATGGTCATCTCGATGATCGCCGTTGGAGAACAGACCGGCGGACTCGATGAGATGTTGTCGAAGATCGCCGACTTCTATGATGAAGAGGTGGATGCAGCCGTCTCCAACTTGCTGTCGTTGATGGAGCCGGTGATGATCGTGTTCCTCGGCGTGGTGGTCGGTGGCATGGTGGTCGCCATGTACCTGCCGATCTTCGACATGATCAACGCGGTGCAGTAGGCGATCAGTGTGGCGCGACAGGTATTTTGTGACGACTGCGACACGACAATTGTTGCTGACGTCGAAAAAAATGCTACGGCGCGTGAGTAATCGATGTAGCTGATTCTACGATGGGGTCTGCGCGACACGCGCAGACCCCATCGTTGTATACTGAACCGCCCCGGGATTGTCGGAGACTCAGTTAGTTGAGTGCTCCTGCTGTTGCTGGAGCGGCGGTCAGATTATCAAACTGCTCTTCGTACTCCGCCGGGGGTAGGTAGCCGAGCGGCTCCATGAGCCGGCAGGTGTTGAACCACGCGACCCACTGCAGCCGGACGGCCCGCTCCTTCACCTCAGGAGATACCGTTGTTGTTTTGCCATGCTCCCATCCTCTCACGATTGGGAGCCTCCGGCAATCCGGGGGCGGTTCACTCACTGCGCCGCGCGCTACGGCTTCAAGCGCGCAGTGTGGACATGCCTCCGTCCACTCCCCAGACCTGGCCCGTGATCCACCGCGACTGGTCGCCGAGGAGGAACAGCGCCGCCGCCGCGACGTCGTCGGGCTGCCCGATCTGGCGCAGCGGGTGACGGTCCCGACTCCCCTGCACTCGCTCCTCGCTTGCGAGCAGGCGCGCGGTGAGCGGCGTGTTCGTCAGCGAGGGCGCCACGGCATTGACGCGGATCCGCGGCGCCCATTCCGCCGCGAGGGAGCGCGTGAGTCCCTCCACGGCGCCCTTGGCCATCGCGATCGAGGCGTGAAAGGGCATGCCCTGACGCACCGCGACGGTGCTGAAGAGCACCACGCCGGGCTGCCGTCCCGCCTTGAGCGCGTTCGCTGTCGCCTGGAGCACGCGCACCGCACCGAGTGCGGAGACGCGGAAGTCGTCCAGGAAGTCCGCTGCCCGGAGGGCCGCAAAGGACTTGAGGTTCAGGCTTCCCGGACAGTACGCGACGCCGTCGAGGGCGGCAGGCAGGTCGAGTGAATCGAGGTCGACCTGGAGTACGTCTGCCTGTCGTTCGCTCAAGCCGGACTGGGCGATGCCCGAGGCGCGACGCGAGAGCCCAACGACCGCATGGCCCGCCTCCAGCGCCAGTCGAGTGAGAGCGAGTCCGATACCGCTCGAGTGCCCGACGACCAGGTACGTCCGCTTCACTCCGCCTGCTCAAACGGCGTCGTCACCGGCTCGCGCCGCGCGAGGCGCTTCTTCTCCGCGCGTTCATCGATGCCGGCGGCGAACACCAGACCGATCACGACAGTCGCCGCTGGAATGGTGATCACGACGCCGACGGCGAACAGGGCAATGTTATTCAAGTCGGTCACCGCTGATCAGGAGGGCGAGGCATCCGAACGAGAGGATGCTCGGCACCCACAGCCCGACAAACAGACCCTGCTCGTGGCTCCCCGTGAACCACAGCGTGACGGACAGGAGGAAGGAGGCGAAGGCGGTGACGAGAATGGTCAGACCCGCACGGCGACGGAGGTTGCGGCGTGGCATCATCGGCGAAGATCGCAAGGAGTCGGGCGGTGTCGTCGCGCGGAGGTCGCGCACAGCGAGTAAACGACTGGCAGGCACGATTGTTCCGCACGCGCTTACGCGGCAGGAGGAAGGTGACGCCCGACAGGGTGGCCGCAATCGTGATGCTGGGTTGCATTCTCTTTCCATGCGCGGCATAGATGCGGCATGCGGAACGGTTCGCTCACCTGAAACGCGGCGGGAACTCCGATGGGTTCTCTCATCATCATCGTCCAGATCGTGGCGGCGCTCGGCCTCCTGAACGTCTGGCTGCTACGCGCCAACCGAAGCACTGCATATCGAGGTGCCGACGCGAGAAACATGCACGAGGAGTTCGCCGCGTACGGCCTGCCCGCATGGATGGTCGTCGTCGTCGGTGTCCTCAAGGTGGGCGCGGCGCTCGCGCTCATCGCCGGGATCTGGTACCCCCTGCTGGTCCTTCCTGCGGCGCTCCTCATCTGCGTGCTCATGCTCGGCGCGTTGGCGATGCACTTCAGGATTCACGACCCGTTACGGAAATCCGCGCCGGCCGCTGGCATGCTCGCCCTCGCGGTCCTCATTGTTCTGGGCTCCGTGTACCGGTGAACGGTCAGTGGGGCAGAGCGCTCCCGGGGCGACATGCGTTGGGCCGACACAGTGACGCGTATCGTACGTTCCTCTCGATCGCCGCCTTGTGGTTGATGATCATCTGCGTCTCCTCGGCATCCTTGCCCTGCTGAGGATTCCTGGGCTTTGAACGTCTTCGAAGTTGGTGTGGCGATGGCCAATAACAGGTCTTTGGTCCAGTCCCCTCATGAATTGGCCATTATTTTGGCCAATATGCCACACATCAAGGAATTTGTGGCCAATAAGTAAAGGAATGGCCAATAATGCCTCGCGCTTAAGCTCCCAAAACTGGGAACGAAAACTCTTGGAGGGTCGCTGACTCGCACTTCACCTCGTGGCTCCATCGCAAGGGGGAGTGAGCGCGCCGGCAGCGACGTCGACCTCATGGTTCGCATCCGACAGCCTGACGTACGCAGACGTCCACGAGGCTCTGCTGCTGCGGAGCAGACGCTTGCTCGGCAGGTGAATACCAGCGTGATCATCCGCCTCGTGTCCGCTGGTAAACCGCGTCATCTCATCCTCGAGACCAAGGGTTACGACCCCCTGGATGTGATCAAGGAGGCCGCTGCGCAGCCGTGGTGCGCAGCGGTGAACGCGGACGAGCGATACGGGCAGTGGTTGTTTGTCATGGCTCGGAAGATGGAAGATGTGTCCTATCTCCATCACTGAGGCGGCGACGCAATCATGCGCCTGACGACGCACAACGCGCGGTTACGGCCCTAGCAGCGCTGCAGGGACGACCCCAATGCCGTCACGGCGACGATAGGCCTGCGGCCCCGTCGTGACGACGATCGCGTCCAGAAGATCATCGCCGATCTGCGCTTTCAGCCACCGAAGATGCTTCACGTCGTCGTCGTCCACGTTCGCGCTGAGCTTGACCTCGATTGCCAACACCCTGCGGTCGCCCCGCGCAACGATCAGGTCGACTTCCTGGCGGCCCGCGTGTGTTCTCAGGTGGTGCACCAACGCTTCTGCTGCCTGGGCGAAGACGCGAACATCGAGCGTGACGAGCGCCTCGAAGAGTCGGCCGAGCAGGGTGCCGTCCCGTGGGGCTAACATCATGGCCGGCCCATCGAGTGGAGACGCCTCGAGCAACGCCTCCGCATCGACATTGAGCAGACGTGCGGCGAGCGCTGGATCCACCAGTTGATGCTTCGGCGCCTGCGCGAGCGTCGCAAGATGGTTGTTGCTGGGGAGCCACGGTGGCACGGGGTCCACAATCCACAATCGCTCGAGAATTTCCCGGTAGTGGAGGCCTGTGTCCTTCGCGGGCTTGTCTCGGTCGTCCCCCGTCGCGGCATCGCGGATCTTTTCGAGCGAGGCCGTCGTCGAGGTCGCGGCAGCGTACGCAGTCATCCATCGTCGCAGGGTCTGGGGACGACGTACCACCATGCCTTGCTCCTTGAAGTCGCGCTCGACGATTCGCGCGAGATAGCTGTCCAGCTGCGATCGAAGCGCTCGTCCTCGAAGGGTCCGGAATGCGGGAAGCCCGGAGCGGAGGATCTCATCGACATAGTCGGTGAGCGTCACGCGCGTGCTTCCGATGAGGGCCGGTTTGCTACCGGTCAGCAATGCGCTCAGGCTGACTGCCGGCGTGCCGAGCCCGCGCTCGGTGAGGGTCATCGGGCGCATCCGAATGGATACGATGCGACCGGCACCGGAATGAACCGGTCGCTCGCTGGGCAGGGCTGATCCGGTCAGGAGGTATCGGCCAGGCGGTGCACCTGCATCCACGGCGCGTCGCACCGCATCCCAGACAGCGGGCACCCTCTGCCATTCGTCGATGAGTACTGGCGGCTCCCGCTGAAGGGTGGTCGCTGGGTCGGCCTCGGCAATGGCGCGTTGCGCCGGCTCATCGAGCTGCACGATCGACGCGGCTCGCCGCATGGCCGTGGCGGTCTTGCCCACGCCTTTGGCTCCCTCGATTGCGATCGCCGCGAGGCTCGGCAGAAGCTCGTCCAGTTCAGCGTCGAGTACGCGATTCTGATATGCCGTCATTGCATTCACAGGTGCTGTACCGAGGATCATACTATACCATATAAGCAAATCATACTAGGCTATATCTGCAAATTAAACTAGCCTATATATTCTATGTAAACAAGCCGATTTCTGCAGCCCGGGAACGACTGAGTGGGCAGCGGCCAGGCAAGCAACTGGGTGCGAATGATCCGAGCCATGGGTCCGCCCAAGTGTATAGGTTCTACCCGATGGCCAATCACATCGGCATCCTCGTCGTCGCCGCAACCGAACGTGAGCTCGCCCCAGCGGGCGGATGGCGTACCCTGACCTGCGGCATCGGCCCCGTCGACGCCGCCTGCAGGACTGCCGCCGAGCTCGCGCGTGAGCGACCCCTGCTCGTGCTGCACGTCGGCATCGCGGGCGGCCGCCGCCAAGCGGCACTCGCCCCACCCTCCCTCGTCATCGGCACCGAATCCCGCTACTGCGACCTCTCCGTCGCGACGGAGTGGGCACCATCGACCATCGCGGCGCCAGCGGAATTGATCGTCGCCGCACGACGGGCGTTGCCCGCAGCACTCGCGCTGACCATCGGAACGAGTGCGCACGTCGGCGGCACGTCGGGGTGCGACGTCGAGGCCATGGAAGGATTCGGCGTGTTGCGCGCTGCACGACTCGCCGGCGTGCCGGCGATCGAAGTCCGCGCGATCTCCAACCACATCGAGGAGACCGACCGCGCGAGATGGCACTTCGATGCGGCCTTCTCGGCCATCACCACCGCGACACCGCTCCTCGTCGCGGAGCTCGCTCGTATCTTGTGATTGGCCGCCAACCCGAGCACGACATGCGTGAACTGACCTTCGGCTACTCGCCCTGTCCAAACGATACCTTCGCGTTCCACGCGCTGACGTTCGGCCTCGTCGACGCGCCGTTTCGCGTGCGGCCCGTGCTGCTCGACATCGAGGAACTCAATCGGCGGGCGCACGACGGCGAGTTCGATCTCACGAAGATGAGCGTCGGTGCGTTTGCCGCCGTGGGCGATCGCTATCGACTGCTGCGGAGCGGCGCCGCACTCGGCGAGGGCGTCGGACCGCTCGTGGTCACGCGCACGCCGATGTCGCTCGTCGAGGCCGTGCGCGGGCGCATCGCGATTCCGGGACGGGAGACGACGGCCTTCAGCCTCCTGCGCCTTGCTGCGCCGGAACTCGGCGACGTCGTCGAGCTCCGCTACGACCGCATTCTCGACGCGGTGCGCGACGGCGAGGTGGACGCTGGCCTCATCATTCACGAGAGCCGATTCACATACATGGAACACGGCCTCTCGAAAGCCGTGGACCTCGGCGATTGGTGGACGGAGCACACGGGTCTTCCCGTACCGCTCGCCGGCATCTGCGCGCGCACGGATCTCGATGCTGCCACGGTTGCCGCCGCCGAGTCAGCGATTCGCGCGTCGGTGCAGTACGCGTTCGATCATCCGGAGGCGAGTCGGGAATATGTGCGCATGAACGCGCAGGAGATGTCAGCGTCGGTGCAGGCGCAGCACATCGCGCTGTACGTGAACCGGTTCAGCGTCGACATCGGCGATGAGGGCATGCGCGCGATCGAACGTCTGGCGCTGGCAGGTGGACAAACGAGTGTCGAGGGCGCCACCCGCGACCGTTGAGGAGGCCGAGCCTTGATGCCGTCACCGCTCGGCAACGGCCGCGAGACCGCGCGCGATGTCGGCCAGGACATCATCCGGCGCTTCAGCCCCCACCGACAGCCGAATGAAGCCGGGCGGCATGGCAAACGACGCCGCACGCTCGCCGATCTCCTCCGGCGCAAAGTCGAGATCTTCCGGCACCTCGAGGGTGGTGAACACACTCCCCAGGCTACTCGCGAGCGGGATCCACGCGAGCGCCGCGACGAAGCGGCGCGTGACG
Source organism: Gemmatimonadaceae bacterium (assembly GCA_039915865.1). Classification (GTDB taxonomy): domain Bacteria; phylum Gemmatimonadota; class Gemmatimonadetes; order Gemmatimonadales; family Gemmatimonadaceae; genus AG11. Next base: position 6,677 of record JBDSML010000172.1, read on the forward strand.
TCCAACCCCCCGTGGAACGCAAAGGAGACCATGGTGCCCCCGCAGCGCATCTGCTGTCGCGCGACGTCGTGTGCCGGATGCGAGGCAAGAAACGGATATCGCACCATGGAGACGGCGCTGCTCGCGGCCAGTTGGTCAGCCACCAGTGACGCCGTGGCGGATTGCGCGCGCACCCGAAGATGAAGCGTCTGGAGACTCCGCATGAGCAACCAGCTCGCGTGCGGATCGAGGCTGGGCCCAGTGAGGTTGCGCATGCGACGGATCTGGGCGATGAGCTCCGTCGAGCCGGCCACGCAGCCCGCGAGCACGTCGGCATGCCCAGCCAGCGACTTGCTTGCCGACTGCAGCGACAGGTCGGCGCCCAACGCGAGCGGTTGCTGCACGACCGGTCCCGCGAACGTGGTGTCGACGGACACCAGTGCGCCCGCGCTGTGCCCGAGGGCGGCCAGAGTCCGCACGTCCAGGATGTCGATCACCGGGTTGGACGGCGTTTCGAGGTAGAGAAGCCGAGTATCACTCCTGAGCGCGCTCGCCACGTTCGCCGGATCGGTGGCGTCCACGAACGTGATGTTCACACCGAGCCGGCTCGAAAGATGATCCATGAACTGGAGCGTTTGCCCGAAGAGCGCGTGATGCGCGACCACGTGATCGCCGGCGGACAACACGGCAAGCAGGGAGGTCGTGATCGCCGCCATGCCCGAGGAAAACAGCAGCGCGTCCTCGGCCTCCTCGAGTTGCGCGAGCTTCTCCTCCGCCAGTCGTACGGTGGGGTGCCCGAAGCGCGTATAGAAGCCGCGATCGGGGTTCTTCATGAACAGCTGCGCCAATTCCGAAAGGTCGGCGCCCTCCCACTGCGTCGTGAGATACAACGGCGCATTCAGGGTTCGGTGCGCGCGCGGGCGCCCGGACGCAGTTGCCCACGGATGCACGGCGAGCGTGTCCATGGCAAGCGAGACCGGGTACGCGTCGGCAGGAACTGGTGGTGCGGACTTCTTCGGCATGGGACGCAAGGGTGGCGGGTTGTCGGCACTCAGGCGCGCGGGCTTCCCTGGAGGAGCCGGCGCCGAAAGAAGGCAAGGATCTCGTCACGTGCGCGGACGGTGGGCTCGCCTTCCCGGTCCACCAGGTGGACGGTCACCACGCTGTGCGGAAAGTTCACGTGCTCGGCGAAGAAGGGTGGTGCACCTTCGAGCTGCGCGCTCTCGTCGGGAAGCACGCGGCTCACGAAGCGATCGCCGAGCGCGCGCGAGTACGCCGCGAATCGTTCGGCTGTGCAGAAGCGGTCACCGGTGAAGCGGTAGGCGAGCACGGTGAGGTCCTCGCGCTCGAGTCGCGTCCGGATGGTGTGCAACTCCTCCGGCGCGCTTTCGAGCCCGCCCGGTTCGTCCAGTGGCAGCGCCGGCTGTGAGAGCACCGGCGCAAGCACCACCGGCTCCAGCATCATGTTCAGTGCGAAATTCCCGGTGAAGCACATGCCGATGGCGCCGACGCCGGGCCCACCGCATTCGTCATGGGCGAGCCGCGTGAGCGCACGGAGCCAGCGCGTGACGGGGCTCGCGGCACCCGCGCCGAGCGCGCGGAATTCGGCGCTCACGCACGCTCGGCGAAAGATGAGTGCGCCCTCCTCGGCGCGCGGGACAGCGAGGTCGCGGCCGAAGAGCGAGGGCAGGTAGACGGTAAACCCGGCGTCGCGCACCCAGCGGGCGAAGCGCAGCACGTGTGGGCTCAGGCCAGGCATCTCGTGCATGACGACGATGGCCGGCCCAGTCCCCGCCACGTAGACCGTCTTCGCGACGCCTTCGAGGAGCACGGACCGGCTCGTGAAGTCGTAGAGCGTTTCGTGGCTGGCAAGTGATGGCGATGTCATTGTGCACACGATCGCCGGGCACCAGCTTTGGGGCCAGCGTCAAAAGCGCCATCTTTCGGGGGTTTTTCGCCATGAAGATCGTCGAGCTTCTGGTCCTGTCCGGGGCAATGCCGTCGAGCGTCGCCATCACGGTGGATGTTCTCGCCACGGCCAATCGATTGCGTGCCGCCAGGGGACGTCCTCCAGCGTTCGCGCTGCGCATGGCCGGCTCAGGGGCGCGAACCGCGCGTGCGGTCGCGGGCGACCTTGTTCCTTCGCCCCCGTCGCCGACGAAGGGCGACGCCGACATCGTCATCGTACCGAGTCTCGTCACGGTGACCGAGGCGGCGGTGACCGAACGTCTCACGCGGCGCGATGCGGCCGTTGCCCAGCGCGCCATCGAGCGTGCCGCCGCGCGCGGTGCGCACGTCGCGGCGTCGTGCTCCGCGGTGTTCCTCGTGGCGAGCACCGGCATCCTCGATGGGCGACGGGCAACGACGACGTGGTGGCTCGCACCCCTGTTCCAGCGGATGTACCCGAATGTCCAGCTCGACGCCGACGAAATGGTGATTGGTGATCGCGCCATCACCACCGCCGGTGCCGCGATGGCGCAACTCGACCTGATGCTCGCGCTCATTGCGCGTTACTGCGGCGGTGATCTCGCGTCGCGCTGCGCGCGCTTTCTCCTGCTCGATGGGCGACGGAGTCAATCGCGGTACATGGCGCTTGCCTTTCTCGCGGCGACCGATCCTGATGTGGCACGCGCCGAACGATGGGCACGGGCCGAGCTGGCAACGGGCCTCACGGTGGACGCCCTCGCCAGTGCGGCCGGGCTCGCGCCGCGCACATTCGCACGTCGCGTCGCCCGCGCGACAGGGCTGTCGCCCATCCAGTTCCTCCAGCGGTTGCGCGTCGAGCGCGCCGTGGAACTGTTGGAGACCACGACACTGTCGGTGGAGGCGATTGCGCGCCACGTGGGCTATGCCGAGCCGACCACGCTGCGCCGATTGCTGCGGCGCGAAACGGGCGGCCCGCCGCGTGAGCTGCGCGGTGCATGACCACCCTCACGGCAGGATGTCAGCCTCGATGCGGCTCGCGGCGCTCGCGCTCACCCAGATCCGTTGCTGCGCGGAAACGAAGTCACGCGCGCTCGCGGTGTAGAGGTTCGGCACGTATCGCTGCGGATTGCGGTCGAACAATGGGAACCAGCTGCCCTGCACCTGCACCATGATGCGGTGGCCTTTGCGAAACGTGTGCATGACGTCTGGCAGCGTGAACGCAACCTCCGTGACCTCGCCGGAACGGAGTGGCTCCGGCGTGGTGAACGAGCGGCGAAAGCGTGCACGCATGATCTCCCCGCGGACGAGCTGCTGATATCCGGCAAGATGGAGGGTGTCGTCACGCTGGAAGGGGTGGTTCGGCTCATTCGGTGGATAGACGTCAACGAGCTTGACGACGACGTCGGCATCACTGCCTGTGGTACTCAGGGCAATGCGCGCCGTGATCGAGCCACTGAAGGTCACGTCACGCTCGAGTGTGTCGGTTGCGAAGGTCACCACATCGGGCCGCGAGCTGAAGCACCGCTGGTCGTCGCTCATGTAGTGATAGAGTCGCCCGTCCTCGATGGTCGCGCCGGCACAGCGCGTTGGCACCGGCTTCCGCGGGTCGCTCGTGTATGGCACGAAGGCGCTGGGCTCCGTTGGCGCGGAGGTACGGAGCGAACCGTCGCGGTGAAAGTAGAAGGAGCGCCGCACCGCGCTGCCCAATGGCCAGTCCTTCGCAGCCACCCACTGCTTGCGTCCAGTGTCGAAGAGCAGTGACCCTGGCAAGGCGTCGTCGTGGTTGCCGCTCTTCAGGTGCGTCCTGAAGAACGGAGCTTCCACTTCGCGCTGAAAGCGCGTCTCCAGCGAATCGCCGAAGTACAGGTCGCCGTGGACGGAGTGCACGACGTCGCGCGCGCCCCAATCGCGATGACCCCACGGGCCCATGACGAGCGTGAGCTGTGCGGCTGGACTCTGCGCACGGAGCGTCCGATAGGTGCCGAGCGCTCCGTAGAGGTTCTCTGCGTCGAACCAGCCGCCCACCACCAGCACGGGATGTGCGATGCCGCGCAGGTGCGGCAACAGCGCGCGCGCCTGCCAGAACGCGTCGTAGTTCGGGTGCGCGATGACGTCGCGCCAGAGAGTGTTGTCGCCGTAAAACCGCTGCGTGATGTTCGCGAGCGGGCCGAGTGCAAGCTGGTAGCGGTAGTCAGCCTCCATGCCGTGCTCGGCCACGCGTGCATAGGCGGGCAGCCACCAGTGTGTTGCCGTCGGTGCGCGACGCGTGACGCCGAAGACCGGATAGGCGTAGAAGGAACCCTGCACGAGCGCGCCGTTGTGGTGGAAGTCCTCGAAGTAGAAGTCGGTGACTGGCGCCTGAAGCGACATGGCGGCGATGGCCGGATGATGTGACACCGCCGCCGCTGCGGCGTAGAAGCCGCCGTAGCTGATGCCCAGCAGCCCGACGCGTCCATTGTTCCCATCCACATGCGCGAGGAGCCAGTCGATGGTGTCGTGCGCGTCCGTCACCTCATCCGTTGCGCGTGGGTCTCGGGCGCGCGCAGCGTCGTCCAGCAAAGGCCGGACGTTCTCGAAGGTACCTCCCGACATGTAGCGGCCTCGCACCTCCTGCACGACGAAGATGTATCCGTCGCGAAGCATGAAGGGGTCTGGCCCCAGTGTGGCGGGGTATGCGTCCTCGCCGTAATGGGCGACCGAGAACGGAGTGCGCTCCAGGATGATCGGATAGCGCCGTGCCGGTGCGGCGTCTCTCGGCACGTATGCCACAGTGAACAGCTGCGCCCCGTCGCGCATTGGAATGCGGAGAATCCGCTTGAGGTAGTGTTGCCGTACGTAGACCGAGTCGGGGACGGCGTCCCGCTGCGCAGCGGGCGCCGTGAAGACGACGTCTGCGCGCACCAGGCAGGCGGCGACCATTGCAATCGCCCACTGCATCGCACGTGCGGCGCTGATCATTGATCCATGATCCGCAGGAACACGCGCCACGGCCCGACGGCGTCCCGATACTGCTTGGCCAGCACGCGCGCGATCTGGGAGATGTGCGCCAGGTCATGAGCAACCCAGCTCGCGAGCAGCTCGCGCAGTGTCACCGTGCCCAGCTCGGGATGCTCAGCAGTATACGCGAGCTCGCGGTTGCCAAGTCGCCATCCGCCGAGGGTCGCGATGTTCTCCGCGCGCGCCTGCTCGAAAGCGTCGAGCAATTCGTGCAGGCCTCTCCTGTCACGCAAGTGCGCATCATGGTCGAAGACGGGCAGGACACGGGAGTTGTTCCGTCCGAGGATGAGGCGTGCGCGAGGGATCCAGTTGGTCTGGTCGGCGGAGAGCAGGTGAGCGACGACCATGCTCGGGCTCCACGTGTGCGGCCCCTCGGTGGCATCCGTCCAGGACTCGGGCAGGCCGCGCAGCATCATGCCGAGGGTGCGAGGTGTTCGTTGGAGGAGCGGAATCGCATTGCCGATTTCGTAGCGCATGAAACGAACGTACCGCCGCGCCGCGCGGCAACCAGCGGCGGAATGGACAACTATCGGGGAGATTGCGCCAATCTCCGGCTTCTGTCGAGGAATATTCCCGACATCAGGCCTTCGTCGCCGCGGTACGATGCAACGAGGGTCATCGCCACGCGTCGAATGGAGAATGCACCCATGTCATCCAGGATGCAGGTCGCCGTCGTCGAGCAGTTCGGCACCAATAACGGCCGGACACTGCGTAGTAGCGCACTGACGTCGTGTTCGGTCCGCTGTTCACTGCCGCTGTGAATCTGATCCATCCGGAGTGAGCAACGAGCGCGGGAGCCACTACTCATTCCCCTTGCAGCCACCCGCCAGAAAAGCCAGCCGACCGCAGTCCGTCAGCGACAAAACGACATTCGCGCATCAACTGCCACACCAGTCCGGACTTGTAGTTCTCGATCATGGCGACGATCGGCCCTTCGTTGATGCCGACGTGCCACGGCGACACCCAGCCATTGGCCAGTCCATCCGGATCGGGGAAGGTCGGATTGAACGCCGCCTTGAATCCGTACTTGTGATTGCCGACGCGTTGCCACCGCGTGAAGTCCATGATGGTTGGCAGTGTGATCTCCGGCGCGAACGGCAATGACGCGACGACTGACCACGGAGCGATCGTCCCGTCATCGGGCCCGTAAGGCACGCCGCGCGCCGCGTAATCGAAGAAGCGTCGCTTGATGCCGTCGATGGCGCACGTTCTCCGACCCGGGCCTTCGCTCGCCGACAATCCCCAGCACAACTCACCGTAGTGCGCATACCCATTGGGATTGCGAATGCCGTATTGCTGCTGCACGTAGGTGGCGCGCCGGCTGTTCTCGAAGTAGTCGATACCGTGCTCGCGCATGAACTCATCCTGGATGAGGCGGAAGTCGATCCAGACGTGTGAGAGCTGATGCGTGAAGAGGGGCCCGGCAAAGAGAAGCTCGATGTCGTACACGGTCTTCCACTGATACGTCGACGCCCACGCGCCATAGCTCTCGCGCGGCAGCGCATGCGTCGGTGAGCCGAGCCCGAGCACGTAGAGCAACAGTGCTTCGTCGTATCCTTCCCATCGATAGGGCAGGAAGCCTCTCTTCGGCTTCCATCCGTGAGTCACCGTGTCACCGCGGTTCTGCGCCCACCGCCAATCGGCACGCGCATAAAGCGCCTCGGCGAGATCGCGAATCTCTCCGCCAAAGTACGACGCGGAGGTCAGCATGCCAGCGAACAACAGCGCGGAGTCGACGGTCGACAGCTCCGACTTCCACGCGCGCGCGCCGGTCGCCATGTCGAGGAAATGATAGTAGAGGCCCTTGTGTCCAGTGGCGTCGGGCTCGCGTCCCTGCTTGCTCGCCCAGAAGAAGTTCAGTGTCGTCAAGACCCGCTTCGCTGCCTCGGCGCGACTGACGAAGCCTCGCTCCACGCCAACGGGGTAGTTGGTCAGTGCCAGACCAACAGCGGCGATGCTTGCGGGCGCGTCCGGATGCGTCTTGTCTCGAACGAGTCCATTGGACTCGTTCGACTCACGCAGGAAGTACTCGAACGCACTTCGTTGTATGCCCTCGAGCACATCGGACTCTGATTGCTGCGAGGCGGAGCGAGTAGGCGGGGTCATCAGTTCGCGTTCATGCGTCGTTCGGAATTCGATATGAGAGTTGCCCTGCAACGAGTCGGGCGGGAGGCGCGAGCCTGTGCAATGTCGCCCTCGTGCTCGTTTCGATGTCGACAACGTCGATACCGATGGAGGTCAGCACATCGGCGATGATGCGTCGGTGACACCGCCACCACAGGACCTCCGCGCACATGATGACGGTGCGGAGGCCACCCGCCAGCATGAGCAGCTCAAAGAGTCCGCTGGCGAACTCGGTCGTGTCCACGTGATCGGCGTATGCCCGGAACGCCGGATGCGTCCAGGCGACGTTACGCGACGCGGGGTCCGGCTTGCGGCGTCCACCAAGCTCAACCAGCCAACGATACGCGATGCCGCGCGACGCGAGCGAGTCAGCGAGCGTCGCCGAGTCGAATTGCGGCAGACGCCGCGAACCGGGAAAGCGACGCACGTCGACAACCAATTCGATCTCGTAGGCCATGAGAACAGCGAGAAACTCGTCGGCCGAGCGCGTCGAGTGTCCGATTGTCCACATGACGCCTGGGTCGTCGTCGGGCATCGCGAGAGATAGAGCCGTCGCTGAAACGAGTCAACCCGCGCAGAGCGAACGTACGGGAAACTCCGACACAGATTCAGCACAACCCCTGACAGTAACGCCGACGTGTGGGTGCGATCCTCATCCATGAGCCAAAACCCACATACGATCACCACCGACGACACGGTGGACGCGGTCATCGCGATGACGCCCGACGCCACCGCCGTGTTGAACACGTTCAACATCGACACCTGTTGCGGAGGACGCGCTTCGATCGGCGAGGCTGCCGCCCATGCGCACGTAGATCCCGCGACGGTGATCGAAGCGCTCCAGGCGAAGTCCTGCGGGTGCGGGTGTAAGTGATGGAGTGGTTCGTCCGCGCGTTTCTCAAGTCGAGCCTCGCATGGCTCGCACTTGGCGTCACGCTCGGCGTCGCCATGGCGGCGCATCCCGTGTGGACCGTGTACCTGCCGGCGCACATGCACATGGTGTTGCTGGGATTCGTCACCATGATGATCTATGGCGTGGCGTACCACGTCATCCCACGCTTTACCGGGCATCCCCTGCACAATCGTCGTTCGGCGGGCGCTCACTGGTGGATGTCGAATGTGGGGCTGGCGCTGATGGTCTGCGGATTCGTCGAGCGCGTGGTGCGTCCCGGTATGGGCACGATGATTCTTGCCCTCGGTGGCGGCCTGTCGGCGCTGGGCGCCTACATTTTCGTCTACCTGATCTGGCGCACCGTCGACGGCCCCGCCATCAGGCGCGTGCCGGCCAGGCCCGGGCAGACCGCGATCGCGTTGCCGATCGCGTGACGTCACTGGTACGGCGGTTCCTCAAGACGGCGATTCTCTTCCTCATCGCCGGTCTGGCCATTGGCATATGGATGCTGGTCGAGCGCGAGCTCACCGGCCGCCTCGCCTCGCCGTACGTGAGGAGCGCGCACACGCATGCCATTCTCGTTGGTTTCGTGATGATGATGATCCTTGGCGTCGCGTTGTGGATGTTTCCGCGGCCGGCAAAGGATGACACACGTTACCGTCCGCGCGTGGCTGGAATGGCATACTGGCTGATCGCCGCCGGAACCGCCGCACGCGTCGTCGGCGAGCTCGCACATGCGCGCAGCGACGACCTGTGGCTTCGATGGCTCGTGATCATCGCGGGCCTCATGCAGGTTGCCGGATTGGTCGCGTTCTTCGCGACGATGTGGTCGCGCATTCGCGCCGTCGGCAGCGTGGCGCGGGAGGAAAGCGGCGAGCGCTTTTGACTACGGCTCGACGACGAGAATGCCGATACCGCCCTTCTGTCCGTGCCCGAATCCATGGTTCACGAACGGAAACTCGCCGGCGACGTCGCACTGCAGCTCGAAGCACATGCCGCCCCCGGGTGGAACATCCCACGTCTGCACGCCACGGAGCGGTGTACCCGGTGGCGCCCCGAGATAGACGGTGTCGAACTGCTCGCCGACCACGTGAAAATTGCACGGATGCGTTGGGCCGGCGTCGACCACCCAGAAGCGCACGCGGTCGCCGACCTTCACGCGAATGGGAGCAGTGGCATACTGATTCGGACGGCCGTTGAACACGACGAAGTCGGGAAACGTCGAGAGCATCTTTTGATAGTCGAACGCACGCAGGCCGGCAGCGGTGTCGGCGAGATACAGCTCGGCCTGGACGAGAACGAATTCCCTCGCGGGCGGAAGGGGCTGTAACGGCGAAACGATGATCGCGCCATGCATCCCCGAGCCGATGTGCATGAGGACGGGCGCGGTGCCGCAGTGATACATGAATGCGCCAGCATATTTCGGCTTGAACGTGAAGGAGACGGATTCACCCTTCGCCACCGACCGAAAGGCAACCTTGGGATCGATCTGCGCGGCGTGAAAGTCCATCGAGTGCGGGACGTGGACGTCGTTGGTCAGCGTGAACTCGACGGTGTCGCCCACTCGCGTATGAACGACAGGGCCCGGCATCTGTCCCTCGAAGGTCCACGCTGCCACGACGGTGTCATCGGTGATGCGCACCGCCGAATGCTTCGCATGCCAATGCAGTCGCTGGATGTTGCCGGCGGGAATTGGGGGCAACTCGGGCGCCACTCGATGGAAGACGGTGCCTTGACTCGTGCCCGGTGCCGTCGATGTGACGCCGTGCTTCACGTCCTTGAGCACGGCCGAATCGAGTCGGCTGTCGGAGTTCTGCTGGGCACTCGGTGGAAGTGCAGCCGTTGACCCCGCGCGGAGCGAATCGGTGCCCGGTGTCTCGATGGTGCACGACACGAGCGCAGCGCCCATGCCTGGAATCGCGAGACTCAGCGCCGAAGCGCGCGCAATGAAGGAGCGTCGCGTGCTCGGCGCATTGAAAGGTGCGTCTTCGTCCATGGTCTGCTCTTGGCGGTGGGAGCGCTCTCCAATGCAATTTGTACGCTACAGTGCGCATTCTGGCTGATGGCGAGGCACATTCGCCTCGGAATCCTGTGGATTGACACGCCGCGGCCGACATCATATAGATTGCGAACTATATCGAGACGCGATATATCAGCACACGACTGAATACTGCGACATCACACGAGGCGACGGTGGCAAAGCCTGCTGCGAAGAATCGCTCCCCGGAATCGTACCTGCCCCTCACGCCCGCAACGTTTCAGATCCTGATGGCGCTGGTCGATGGCGAGCGTCATGGCTACGCGATCATGACGGAAGTGACGGAGCGCAGCGAGCACACGGTGCGGCTCGGCGCGGGAACGCTGTACGGGTCGCTCAAGCGCTTGCTGGAGGAAGGGCTGGTCGAAGAGGGCGCTGAGCGAACAGACCCCGAGTTGGGCGACGAGCGACGACGATACTACCGCATAACGAAGTTCGGTCTGTCCGTGGCCAGGGCCGAGGCACGTCGCCTCGAAGCTGTCGTTCGCGTTGCGCGACAAAAGAAGTTGATCGGCGTGAGGCCCGCATGAGCGCGGCTGAGCGCGTATTCACGCTGCTGCTGCGCGCGTATCCGGCACAGTTCCGCGCAGCGTATGGCCGAGAGATGATGGTGCTCTTTCGCGATCAACGGCGCGCCGGGGAGCGCGGTGCACGTTTCTGGGCCGAGTGCAGCTGGGATGTCGCGCGAAGTGCACCGGCGTTGCGAATGGAATCGTGGCAATCGTGGTGGCAACGAAGCACTCACTCAACGGAGGGTGTCGTGATGCGAATGACGATGGCAATTCTGTCGATCCTGATCGGTGCGTTCGAACTGGTGAACGGGCTGGTCGAGGGGAGAGCGGCCGCGGCAACTGGACTCGACGGTGCCTCGATTATCGTCGTGGCGTTGGTGGTCATCGCGGGCGTGTTGCTTCTCGCCGCCGGCGTCGCCGAGGCAACGCGCTCGACGCGAGCACCAACGTTGGCGCTCGGCGCGGCTGTCACCTGTCTGGCGGTGTTCGTGCTGATCGGCCTCGTGCTTCCACGAATGTCGATCCTCTCGATGATGCTGGGAATTGGCTTCCCGATCGTGCTGTTGCTCTTTCTCCGCTTTGGGCGCGGCCAACCGGCGCGTATGGTCGCGTGATGTTCGGCGCGCTGCGCCGGCGGCTCCTCTTCACCGCAAAGTGGTTGTGCGTCGTCATCGTGTTGTTGCTCATCGCCGGCGGAATCTACGAACAGCTTGGACAGCGTCGCGATCTCCGTCGTCTACCGCGCGTCGGTGTTGCGGTCGATATCGGCGGTCGCAGCATGAACATCCATTGCTCGGGCGAAGGCACGCCGGCGGTCATCTTCGACGCAGGCAACGGTGAGCCGGGATACGCGTGGTCTCACATTCAGCCGGAGGTCGCGAAGCGTACGCGGGCGTGCTGGTTCGACCGCGCAGGTGAGGGATGGAGTGACATGGGTCCCTTCCCCCGCACGAGCGCGGCGACGTCCGCTGACCTTCATCTCCTGCTTCAGAAGGCCGGCATTCCGTCTCCGTACATACTCGTCGGGCACTCGCTGGGCGGGCTGAACGCTCGTGTCTTCAACGGCATGTATCCGGACGACGTCGCCGGCGCGGTGCTCGTCGACGCCGCGCACCAGGATGAAGCCACTCGCGCGCCGGCATTCATGCTTGGCCACACGGTCCGAAGGGAGATGTGGCGTCCCATCTGGATCGCCGGGCAGTCGGCTCGCCTCGTCGGTTTGCTTCGCCTGATGGCACCGGCGACGACGCTCTCCTCCGACACGGCGCGACGCACCCGCCGCGGAATCGTACGAGCGTTGCGAAATCAGCCGAAGGCGATTGCCACGCAATTCGACGCGTCAAATCCGGAGAGTCTCGCGCAGGGAGAGCGCGCTGCGGGATTCGGTAATCGTCCGCTGATCGTGTTGACCCAGGGGAAGACGGAGATGCCGTTGCATCCGACGGAGGAAGATCGAGAGTATGTCGCTTATCTGCAGGTATGGATGCACGAGATCCAACCCAAGCTGGCGAGACTCTCGACACGCGGGAGACAGGTGATCGTCGAAAAGAGTGGACATCGCATTCCCGATGAGGCGCCGGAGTTCGTCATCGCCGCAGTTCACCAACTCCTCGAGGAGACTCGCGCGCCGCAGCACATCGCGGTCACAGCAACGCCGCACCACTGAAATGCGGGCGCGTCGGCCCCAGACGAACCGCTTCGCGGACGCCAGTGCCGTCGTCGCCACCTTACGCCATCCGCTGTCGATCGTGAGCGCATGCCCTGCGATTCTTCATTGTCCGTGGACGCAGATGTCATGGTTCGTTCTCCTTGCGGTTGTGTTCATGCAGCGCAAATGCACGCGCCCTGGCGCAGATCACGCCAGGAATTTCACGAGTTCCCTGTTCACCTCGTCGGCATGCGTCCACAGCATGCCGTGCGGTGCGCCTTTGACGACGACATATTGGGCGTTCTTGATCAACTGCGCGGTGCGCGCGCCGCTCGCCGTGATGGGCAGGATGCGATCGGCGTCGCCATGCATGACGAGCGTCGGTACGTCGACACGCGCAACGTCCTTCCTGAAGTCGCTGTACCACGACGCCACGCAGGCGAGTGTCGCTGTGGCCGAACAGCCCACCGCCACGTTCCAGCTGGCCCTCACGACCTCGTCGCTGATGCGCTTCCCCAACTCAACGTCGGTGTTGTAGAAGTTGCCGAAGAATCCTGTAAAGAACGCGTACCGATCCGCGACGATCGCGCTCTCGATGCCGTTGAACACGTCGACAGGAACGCCCTCGGCGTTGTCCGGTGCCTTGAGCAGATACGGAGGCACCCCCGACAGGATTGCCGCCTTCCGCACACCCTTCGAGCCGTACTTTCCGAAGTAGCGAACGACCTCACCGCCACCCATCGAGAAGCCGGCCAGCGAGAAGTCATCCAGCTCGAGCTCTTCGATGACCTTGCGGAGGTCGTCGGTGAACGTGTCGTAGTCGTACCCACTCGTCGGCTGGCTCGACTTCCCGAACCCTCGGCGATCGTACGTGATGACACGATGCCCCGCCGCCAGCAGCGCGGCCGTCTGCTTCTCCCAGGACGCACCGCTCAGCGGGTATCCGTGGATCAGGACGATCGGGTTTCCGGTGCCGTGGTCCTCGTAGTAGAGCTCGATGTCAGTTGAATTTTCCCGCCCGACAGTGATCGTGGCCATGTGGTTATCTCCCTGGTAGTAGTCATACGCGGGCCGCAGCAATGTTGAAAGAACGCCTCAGGGACGCGGATCGTTCGCGCTGCGCCGGCCGCACTCGCAGCCGGTATCAGACTGGCAGCGACCAGTCTGGCGAGTGGTCACTGCGTGGGGTGAATATTGGGTCTGTGCCTTCATCACTTCTCCGCGATCTCCGCGCGACCATCCGCGCCGCTGCCGATCCTGCGCGGGCCGCCGGTGCCGCTCGCTTCTTCAAGACCGCGCCGGGCGAATACGGCGCCAACGACAAGTTCCTCGGCATCCGAGTTCCCGCACTGCGCAAGATCGCGGGCGCGCATCGGGCGCTGCCATCCGCCGACAGGATTGCGCTCCTCCACTCGCCATGGCACGAAGAGCGTCTCCTCGCGCTTCTGCTGTTCGTGGACGCGCATCATCGCGCCGAGCCACGCGAGCAGCTGACGCTCCACCGAGCGTATCTCGCGAACACCGCCTCCGTGAACAACTGGGATCTCGTCGACTCATCGGCCGAGGAGCTGGTGGGAGCGCACATCCGCCCGAGGGGGACGCGCATGCTCGAGCGGCTCGCCAGGTCGACATCCCTCTGGGAGCGACGCATCGCGATCATCGCGACCTATCACACGATCAAGCATCACGACTTCGAGCCGACGCTCGCCATCGCGGAGCGGCTACTCCACGACGAGCACGACCTCATTCACAAGGCCGTCGGGTGGATGCTGCGCGAGGTCGGCAACCGCGATGGCGATACCGAGCGCGCATTTCTCGATCGACACGCACCGACGATGCCGAGGACGGCGCTGCGCTACGCAGTCGAGAAGTGCGACGATACGGAACGGCGGCGATACATGATCATGAGGTAGGGAGCGTGCGCCTCGCGCGCGGACCCCGTCCGTTTCACATATGCCGCGTGCGACCCTGTTTCTCCCTGTCATCGCACTCTCGCTGAGCAGGACGTGAACTCGCGTGATGCGGTTGCGCTGTTGGGCAGTGCCATCCACTGACATCGCGGAACCTGGGAGGTTATGGGGCGACGCGCATCGGCGTTCGGCGGAGATCTCTACATGGCGGTGGCTCAACGACCGATACGCTGAAGGCCGTGGAATGAAGAGAAGAGAAGGTACTCGCGTGCATGTAAGCGGGCGCATATTATACATGTATGCCAAAACCCACACGTCGCTCCGGTCTCGTGCGCGAGCCGGTCCAGGTGTATCTCGCACCTGATGACAGCGCACTTCTGAACCGACTCGCCGAGGAGTCCGGCCTTTCCAAGGCGGAAATCCTGCGGCGTGGCGTCAAGAGTTACGCGCGCGAGCAGCATGGTGCGATCGCTCCGATGCTCCGCTTTCTTGCCGAGAGCAGCGCCGGGCCCTGGCCGTCAGCGGTGGCGGTCGATCATGATGCGGTGCTCGCGGAGAGTTACCGTGGGGCAGCGAAGAAGGGTCAGTGAAGCCTGCATTCCTCGATACCTCCGGCTGGTTCGCCGCCATGAGCCCCAGGGAGGGGAAGCACGCGCCAGCGCGTGCGTTTTACACCAAGTGGGTCGAAGGCGGGCGGCAACTGTTCACGACCAACCTCGTGGTTGCGGAGATGCAGATCCTGCTGAGCCGCTATCGCGGTGCGGAGGAGGGTCTGCGCTTTCTCGACAGCCTGTATCAGGACCCGACGCACCATGTCGTCTTCGTCGATCGCGACCTCGAGCGTGCTGCCGTTGATCGGTGGCTGCGCCGGTTCACGGACAAGTCGCTCAGTCTTGCGGATGCTGTGAGCTTCGAGGTCATGCAGGAACGTGGTATCCGGGAAGCGCTCGCATTGGACGAGCATTTTGCCCAGGCTGGTTTCAAGCGGGTACCGTCGTGAGCCGATCCATCCGCGCGTCCTGTGTGATGTTCGCGGCGGTGCCGACGATGCTGTGCGCGCAAGGCGCGGCGCCGCCGCTGCCGCGCGATACCACGCCGCCAACCGTGTTCCACATCGGCGACTCGACGGTGTGAAGCGGCAGCGGAGATGGCGCCAATGGACAGGGAGGTTGGGGCGACATGATGTCGTGCCACTTCGACACCATGCGCGAGAACTCGGTCACAACGACGCGAGCGCCATCAACGACACGAGTCGAGCGCGCGGAACGATTCGTGGCGTCGGTGACGAGTCCGAAGAGATCGCCAATCTCCTCACAAACAGGACGTCGCGCTTCGGGCCGAGCAGGTGGCGCAGGCCGAAGACGTCGACGCTGGGACCTCAGGATTACCGGCGGCGCCCGAAGATCGGCTGCCCGACAGGCGATGGCATGCCGAAGTCAGGACGACCACCGATGGTGCCGCGCGCTCGGGCATCAGTGCGCGGATCGCACTTGTCCGGCCCAGCGTGACCGCCGCGAATGACGACGCCACTCATGATTCCGCCAAGGATGCTGCCGATGCCGCGACCCTCATCGATGACGTCGGGTGGCCCGCCCGCCTGCGGCACCATCGACTCGGGCGCCGGACGTGCCGCGACGACGATGGCCGGCTCGGCGGCGGGTGTCTCCGCCGGAGTGGCGACCGCCTCGAGGCTGTGCGATGCCATCGATACCATCGGGTCACCCGAGGCATGCTGACTCGCCGTCATGTGCTCATGCCGCTTCGCGACCTTGGGGCTCGCAGCGGGTGCGCTCATATGTGATCGCTCGATGTCCGACACGAACCGCATACGCTGATAGCTCTGCGGCGCGGCGGCGAGCTGGCTGGCCGACGCCGAGGCGACGGCGAGATCCTTTTGCAAGTCGGCGGGTAGAGTCGCCGTCGGTTCCGGACGTTTGCTGCAAGCCGAAAGCAGGAGGGCCAGCGAGAGCACAGCGACTTTGCCTTCCGTCCGCATGTGGAGCCTCCAGAGATGTTGATCGCGCGCGTTCAGGCGCTGCATGCACTGCGCCAAACCGTCAGCCCGCGGAATGAACCGGACGCCAGCCAATCTGTCCAGAAAGGACGACAGCGTGTGTCACCGCAACTGGACATGGGCACGAACGCCGCGCGACGGTTAGCTTCGCCAGCCATGCCCCTCGTCCGCCGCGTGCGTCGCGCTATCGGTCTCGTCTCTGTCGCCGGAGCCGCCGGCGCCTGCGCGCCATCGGGGCCGGCCACCATCCCGCCGGCGCAGCGCGCGGCGATCGCGGACACGATCAAGACGCTCATCACGAACGCCTACGATCTCTCGAAGCCCGGCGACCCGGTCAAGCGACTCATGAGCCTTTACCCTCCGGCCGGGCCGGTGATCTCCGCCAGCGGCGGTCAGGTGTCCACGTCCCGCGACACGCTCGAGGCAGGGATTCGCGCCTTCTGGGACAACGTCGGCACGAACATGCACAACCCCAAATGGACGTGGGGCCCAATGCGTGTCGATGTACTCGCACCCGACGCGGCGGTCGTGACGACGACGTATCGCGTGCCACACCTGACGCCCGCGGGTGTGCCGCATGTAATCGCCGGTGCGTGGACTGCCGTCTTCCAGCGCAAAGACGGACGATGGGTGATCGTTCAGGAGCACCTGTCCGATAGTCCCATCAACACACCAATCGAACACCGGTCCTAGAAAAGCGTGCTCCAAGGGCGTGCTCCAAAGGCGTCTCAAGAGCGCGTCCATCGGAGTGCCTTCGGACGACGCCGTCACCACACGCAATCAGCATACGCCGTCAGCATACGCCGTCAGCATACGCCGTCAGACACGCCGTCAGACACGTCGTCAAACACGTCGTCAAGCACGTCGGTCAGAGCACGTCGGTCAGAGCACGTCGTTGGAGCACGTCGTTGGAGCACGTCGTTGGCGTTGGAGTTCGCCGTTTGAGTTTGCCGTCGTCAGTGTGTGTGGTGGTGGTGCACGCCGTCAGATTGCGCCGCGGCGAATACCAAGCGAGATGATGGTCTCGATCAGCTTCTCGTAGCTCATGCCGGCCATGTGTGCGGATTGCGCAAACTCTTCCTTGCTCGCAATCTCGGGATTCGGGTTCGCCTCGATGAAGAATGCCGTGCCGTCGGCACGAAGGCGAAAGTCGAGTCGCGCATAGCCGTCGAGCGACAGGATGCGATAGATACGGCGCACCGTGGCGATCAGCTTGTCGCGCAACGCGGGCTCGATGTTGGCCGGTCCCTCGGAGATGCCGTGCTTGGATTGGTACTGGAGATTGTGCTTCACGCGCTGCGTGGCGATCGCCATGCTGCCCGGCGCCGTGTTCTCGAAGAACAATTCCCACGGGGGGAGGACCGTCAGTCGCTTGTTGCCGAGCACTCCGACATAAATCTCGCGTCCGTCGATGAACTCCTCGATGAGTGCGTCGCCGGTGATGCTCTCGTGGATGAAGCGCACACGCGCGTCGAGCTCCTCGTCGCTCCAGACGACGCTCGCCTGGGCGATGCCAACCGACGACTCCTCGGTGAGACTCTTCACGATGAGCGGGAAGCCGAGTGCCTTGGGGCGACGGACGCGACGGCCCTGATGCACGACGTCGAACTTGGGAACGGGAATCCGGTGATACGTGAGGATCTTCTTCGCCAGCGACTTGTCGCGCGCGAGTACCAGACCGCGGGGATTGCAGCCGGTGTACGGCACGCGGAGCAGCTCGAGGTAGCTCACCACATGCTGGTCGAACTCGCGGAGGTCGAAGAACGCCTCGAGCAAGTTGAGCACGACATGCGGCTTCCACTCCTCGACTTCCCGGCGAATGGGGGCGAGCTCCTCGTGCACTTCGAGCGGACGCGCCTCGTGGCCGAGGGCCTTGAGCGTGGCGAGGATGTCGATTTCGGTCTTGAAGTCGTGTCGCTCCTGCTCGCTCAACGCATCAATGTCGTCAGGCGGCGTGTAGCCGCGTCCGATGAGGACGAGCACGCGGAGCTTGCGGCGCGATGGACTCATAGGGGGATCGACACCCGTCGTCTGTAGAGGAAGTGGACCGAACGCACGGCGAGCGTTCCCGCAAAATCCATGAGGACCTTCTTCTCCGGACCGCCGACGCGGAGCTTCAACACCTGGCTGCGCCCGATCATGTCGCGCAACAGCTGGTCGACGGTGAAGTCGGACTCGTTGGTCCAGCGCGTCACCAGTCCGCTGATCTCGGCGCGGTGACGCTTGATGAAGCGCGCAGCGAGCTCGCGATTCGCATGGCGGGGGGCATCGGAGAACACGCGGCGCAGCTCGGCGTCGTACGTGCTCGGATAGTCGACGGCATAGAAGGCACGTTTCTCGTCGTAGTACTCGCGGAGCGTCATGTCGAGCTTCGTGATGGGCGCGATGCGTACGCGCGTGTTCACCGGCGCGCGCTCATCGCGCAGCGCTTCCATCACTCCGTCGACGTACTCGAGCTTATGCAGCGCGGGCCAGTCGGTGTACTGTCGCTTCCACCGCGCCTTCGGCTGCATCCACACGGCGAACGTCTCGGCGAAGTCTTCATCGGGATGCGCTTGCGCGTAGTACGCGCGCAGGTGCTGCACGAAGTTGCGACTCGCCGGCTTCGGCCTGTACGAGAGGGGATATGGCGTCGATGACTTCCCGAAGACTCGTTGGTATGTGGGCCGGCGATGGAGGCGGTAGCCGTGCTGTATCGCGTGCCCTGCCTCATGGCGAAGGATGCGCATGCACTCGGAGCGGGATGCGCCTTCGGCTTCGAGCATCATGCTCCGCTCCAGTCGAATGAGCCGCGGATGCACGAGGTAAAAGGGAATGCCGATGCCCGGGATGTTGGTGGGCGAGAACCATTCGTCGGACAGCCAGACGTGCGGACGGAGCGCTAGGCCTCGCTTCCCGAGCTCGACATAGAGGTCGTCGACGCATGCTTCCACCCACGTACCGGCGAGCCGAAGTCCGAGCCGGCGGATCTTCAGGTCGAGCAACTGCTCTCGGGGCAATCGTTCCCAGTCCATCAGGGCAAGCTCGCACGCGTCGCTGGTGAGGGCAACACGGGCCAAACGCTCTGTTCGATCGCGGCGCGTTCGACGCTCACGTGTTCGCGCCGGTCAGCGCATACGGCGCTCATCGCGACAAGCGATACCCATCGCCGCGACCGCACCGTCAATGCACGACCTCGTGTTCCGCACTCTCGTCGAGGTGGGCCAAGGTCCACGACGCGGGCGGTGGAGCGAGCGGGACGTGGCCTACGCGTGCCGCATCAGAGGTTGCGGCACGACTCGCTGCATCGCACGTCTCGCGAGAAGCGCGGCCTCGTGGCCGTCATGTGCGCCCTCACCGACACCAGCGGGACTCAGTCGCTGCTCGACGCGAGCCAGGGATCGCTCGCCATCCAGTTCTCGTCCGGCGCGAAGAGAAATACCATGCCGCCGTCCGCGAGCTTGGGCAGCAGGCGCTCGGCGCGCGTCGGCTCCATTGCCGGGCAACCTTCGCTGCGTCCAGCCTTGGTGGCGGTGACGTACGGTGCGCCGTGCGCGACCACGCCGCGGCCGAGCGCGTTGTCGTTGAAGCCACTGGAGACGCCCATCAGTCGCAGGCCGACGGAGCTGTACGTCTGGCCACCGGAATGTCCACGGAAGGCGTACGTCGACTTGGCGACATAGAGGCCGAGCGAGGTCGCGTTGCTGCCGTTGGCGTTCGAGAAGCGCGTGGGAACGCCGTATTGGGAGGTCGCCGAACCGCGACCGTGGGCCACGGTGAACGGACCGTCGACGATCTGCAGCGACTCCATGTCGAACACGTAGCCGCGCGCCGAGGTGCTGGGCAGGCCGTAGTCGACGAAGTAGAGGTAGGGCTTGCGAACTTCGTCGGGGTGCGACGTCTTGTAGGCGAAGTAACTGCGGAACGCGTCCTGGAGAGCTTCGGGGCGGCTCAGCGGGCGCACGGTGCCGGTGAAGGCATCGAGCGCGACTTTCGTCACGCTGCCGATCGCTGACGCGGTGCCCGATGTCCTGGAGGAATCCTTGGCGCTCGGCACGGGACTGACGAACGAGACGGCGGCCGTGAGTACCGGGCCCGACTCGTCGGTGCCGGGAACGAAGTGCGCGCCAACGAGAAGCAGGGCGCTCGCGCCGGCGAGCACGTTCAGGTATCGGACTGAGGACATGCGGATTCGTCTCGTGGGCAGGGGCGCAAACGGCGCCGGGCGAGGGACGTTCCTGTATGGCGGGACGGGCAAGGGGCAGTACCCGTGGACAAGGGAGAAGGTTAACGGGAGAGGTGGGCTACGTAAAGCGTTGTCTGGTAATATTTTACGGTCGCGCTCGGTGACGATTGAGGGTGTGCGTCGTCGGGCGCGCGGAAGAGCAGGTCCTTCGACGACGCTCGGCACGACACGTCAATTTTAGAAGACCGCATGCCCCGACTGAACCCACACTCCGTTCGCTTCACCCTGCTGTTGGCCTCGCTCGTGACGCTGGCGTCGTTCGCCACCGACATGGGTCTGCCGGTGCTCGCCGAAATGGCGGCATCGCTCCGAGTGTCGCCGGCCACGGCCGCGCTGACCATGAGTGTCTTCATGGTCGGCTTTGCGTTCGGGCCGTTCGTCGTCGCGCCGGTATCCGACCGGTACGGACGTCGGCCGATTCTTCTCATGGGGGTCGCGACGTTTGCCGTCTTCGGCGCACTCGGCGCGTTCGCGCAATCACTCGGCGCGCTGCTCACGTGGCGGCTGCTGATGGGCGCAGGTGCGGGGACGGCGCAGGTGCTCGTGATCGCCACGGTGCGTGACAACTTCCGGGGCAGCGAGGCGCGCACGCGGCAGTCGTATGTCAACCTTTCTGCCGGTCTCGCGCCGATGATCGCGCCGACGTTGGGCGTGTTCATCGCCACGTTTGGAGGCTGGCGCGCGATCTATGGCGCGCTCGCCGCGGGCGGCGTCGTGCTCTGGATCCTCGCCTTTCGCCATCTCGATGAATCGGCTCCGCTCGGAGCGGCGAGCTCACTCACCCTTCGCGGGTCGATCGGCAACTACATCAGAGTCGTGCGCCATCCTGTGACGATGGGGTACGCGGTGGTCGTTGCGCTGCTGTTCGGCTGCCTGTTCGCGTACGTGTCGGCCTCGTCACTGATTCTCATCGGCCTGATGGGTGTGTCGCAGCGGTTGTACGGACTGCTGTTCGCGCTCACATCACTCGGGCTCGTGTTCGGCGCGTTCGTCAACGCGCGGTTGAATCGACGCGGTGTATCGCACACGAAGTTGATTGCGGTCGGCATGGTCATGGTGGCGTCGATCGCATCGGTGCTGTTCGCGCTTGCTGCATCGAAGGTGTTGGTGGCGTACCTGCTCGTTCCGCTCGTCGTGGTCAGTTTCATCTTCCACGCGATCGTGCGAGCGAACGCCGTGCAGGGCGCGCTCGAGCCGATGCCGGAGATCGCCGGCGTGGCGAGCGCGGTGGTGACTGGCCTGACGATGCTCGTGGGCGCGCTCGCCAGCGCGGTGGCCGCGGGCCTGTTCGACGGACGCACGTCACTCGCGATGACGGGAACGATGGCGACCTGCGCGCTCGGCGCACTCGGCGTGTACTTCATCGTCGTCCGGCCGGCTGAGCGGCGGTTCCGCGCCGAACATCCGCACGTGCATACGGAGGAGCTGGAGACGTTCTCGGATGGCGTGGCGGCGTAGCTCCTGTAGCTGCGTGAACGACGTAACGCTGTGCGCGCTTCGCGCGCGTGCTTCTGCGATGCGTAAGTTGGGCGTGCCAGCAGCGCGCATGCGAAGGGCAAGATCATGATCCGCTACTCCACGTATTGAGTCGCCGGGAGAATCTGTCGGACTGCTTCGTCGTGTCGCATAGTTGTCGGCACACCAACACCCAAACCTCCATGCGATCCAGACTTTCGCACGTCGTCGTCCTGTGCGCGCTCCTCGTGAGCGCGTGCACCCTGTCGGCGCAGACCACAGCTGCGGCGCGCGATTCCACGGCGCTCGAGCGGGTGCGCAACGATTGGGCCGGCTTGCGCCGCTACCACGATGCGAATGCCGCGCTCCCTGCACCGGCGGCGGGTGAGAACCGGGTCGTGTTCTACGGCAACTCCATTACAGATGCCTGGGCGCAGCACTTCGCAACGATGTTTCCCGGAAAGCCGTACGTCGGGCGAGGGATCAGCGGACAGACGACGCCACAGATGCTCGTGCGCTTTCGGCAGGACGTCGTGGCGCTCAAGCCCAAGGTGGTCGTGATACTCGCGGGCACGAACGACATCGCGGGCAATACCGGCCCATCGACGCTCGAGATGATCGAGGACAACTTCATGTCGATGGTGCAGGTCGCGAAGGCGAATGGCATACGCGTGGTGTTGAGCTCCGTGTTGCCGGTCTACGACTACCCGTGGAAGCCAGGCCTCGAGCCGGCGCCGAAGATCATCGCGCTCAACGCGTGGCTGAAGCGGTATGCGAGCGAGACGGGCGAGACATATCTCGACTATCACGCGGCCATGGCCGACGCGCGCGGCGGTCTGCCGACGTCGCTCTCGGGCGACGGAGTGCATCCGAATCTGGCGGGATACCATTTGATGGCTCCGCTTGCGGAGACTGCGATCGGTCGAGCATTGAAGCATTGACCGGCCAGTGATGCGCGGGGGCAGGAGCAGGCCCCTCGTGCGCTCGGGGCGACAATCGCCCGCTGCAAAAAAATCCTCTGTGCCCGTCACGCCGGACCCCACCCCAGCGGAGATCGTTGCGTCATGCGTCAACCGAAAGCTCTTGCTCGCGTCCTCCTGTGCTCACTGTCGTCGCTCACGCTCCATGCGTGCGCGCGAGCAGATTCCCCAACGAGCGTCACGGGACGCGTGCTCGCGCCGACGGTGGCGAGAGACGAGATCCACATCGCGGCAGATCCGGTGATCGTCGCCGCGGGCGACATCGTCTGCGGGAACAACACGCCGGCGGGAACACCCTGCAAGCATGCGCAGACGGCCCAACTCATCGGCGCCATCAACCCGAACGCGGTGCTGCCGCTCGGCGACAACCAGTATGAGAACGGGACCCTCACCGAATTCAATACATTGTACGGACCGACGTGGGGCGCGTACAAGTCGATCACGTATCCGGCGGTGGGGAATCACGAGTATCAGACACCAAACGCCTCCGGCTACTTCGACTACTTCAATGGCGTCGGTGTGCAGACCGGCCGAGCGGGCGATCGGAGCAAGGGCTACTACAGCTTCGATGTCGGGGCATGGCATCTCATTGCGCTCAACAGCAATTGCGCGTCGATCGGCGGATGCGGAGCCGGTTCGGCGCAGGAAGCGTGGCTCCGCGCCGATCTCGCGGCGCATTCGAACGTCTGCACGCTGGCCTACTGGCATCATCCGCGGTTCAGCTCGGGCGTGCACGGCAACGATGCGTCGACGCAGGCGCTGTGGAAGGCGCTCACCGATTTCAACGCCGACGTCGTGCTCACCGGGCATGACCACAATTACGAGCGGTTCGCGCAGCAGACGTCGACCGGTGTGCTCGACAATGCGCACGGGGTGCGTTCGTTCGTGGTGGGCACGGGCGGCAAGGAGCAGCGCGTGCTGGGCGTGACGCGCCCGAACAGCGAGCTCCGCGCCAACAGCTCACTCGGCGTCCTGAAGCTCACGCTGCATCCGACGAGCTTCGATTGGCAGTTCGTGCCTGTGCCTGGCGATCCGCTGAATGATTCGGGCACACAGGCCTGCGTGGTTCCGACGGGGAACCAGTCGCCCACGGCGGCGATCTCGTCGCCGGCGAATGGCAGCACCGTGGTTCAGGGCACGAGTGTCTCGTTCGCCGGCACGGGCAGCGATGCCGAAGACGGTGCGCTGACAGGCAACGCACTCACCTGGACGAGCAGCATCGACGGCGCGATCGGAACCGGGACGTCGTTCGTGAAGAGCAACCTGTCGGTCGGCCACCATACGATTACGCTCACGGCGAAGGATGCGCAGAATGCGATGGGCACTTCGACGCGGACGATCGACGTCACTGCGGCGCCGACCAACCAGGCACCTGTCGCGCGGTTCACGTTCACGTGTCCGACGCTGCAGTGCGCGCTCGATGGATCGACGTCGACAGACGATGTCGGCGTCGTGCGATACACGTGGAACTGGGGCGACGGACGAAGTGAGAGCCACAGCGGACCGACGGCGAGGAACACGTGGCCCGCGGGGAGCTACAACGTGACTCTCACCGTCACCGATGGCGGCGGGCTGACGAACAGCGTCACGAAAGCGGTGCAGGTGCCGACGCCAACAGCCAATCAACCGCCGACCGCGTCGATCACGTCGCCGCCGAATGGAGCGAGCTTCGTGCAGGGCACGAGCGTGTCGTTCGCCGGCACGGGGAGCGATCCGGAGGATGGCGCGTTGACCGGCGCATCGCTCACATGGACGAGTAGCCGAGACGGCGCGTTGGGTACGGGAACGTCATTCTCGTCGACGAATCTGTCGGTCGGTCAGCACTCGATCACCTTGACCGCGAAGGACGCACAGAATGCGACGGGGTCGGCGGCAGTGACGATCGTGATTACGGCGGCGCCGCCGGTGAATCAGGCACCCGTGGCGAACTTCACGTACACGTGCGCGACGGGCGTGCCCCACCAGTGCATGGTGGATGGGAGCCCGTCGACGGACGATCACGGGATCGTGCGGTATGCGTGGTCGTGGGGGAATCGTGCAGGGGAGGGCCACTCGTTCCCGACGTCGAAGAACACGTGGGCGGCTTCGGGGACGTATCAGGTCACGCTCACGGTGACCGATGCGTCGGGGCTGACTGGGGTGATCGCCACAGCGGTGGTCGTACCGTAGGCGTCCACGAGCCGTCCCGCTGCGGTCGCCTGCGGTTGAGGCTGTCGACGGTCGCGGCGCCCGCCTAGCGCCCACGGCACCCGAGACGTATGATCGACGCGCAACTGCCCGAGATGCGATACAGTCGAACCACCACCACGACTGGGGGATTGCATGACGACGCCTACTCCGCCGCGCGCCGATGACGCGCCATCCGCGCCCTCGCCGACAGCCTTTGCGCTCGAAAACGAGGACGCACTCAAACGAGCTTTTCTCGCGGACTACGCCGCGCTGAGCGCCGAGGCGCGCGCCGATCTCGGCGACGCTGCGGTGTCGCTGGCGACGAAGGTCGTCGAAGGCGCGTTCGTCCGCGCCTGGGATTCTCGAGCGAAGCTCAAGACGCCAGAGGAGCTCCATCAGTTCCTCGTCGACGACGTGCATCATGCCGCAGCGCGCGCGCTGAGCCGCAGGGCAGCGGCGCATCGATTCGGGTCGCACGGTACTGCGGACGCGAAGCACGCCACGAATGGCGACGTCGATCCCGAGACGTCGTGGGAGCACATCCAGCATGCGCTCCATGGCGAGGAGCACAGTCCGGGCACACTCGCGGCGGTGGCGGCGGCGTCGCGTCACGAGGCGGCCGGACATATCGGCCACGTCGGCCAGTCGGCGAAGGGCGCGTGGATCGCGGTCGTCGCGGCCGTGGTCGTCATTGCGGTGGTGATCGGCGGCATCTTCGCGATGAATACTGTCGCGGCAAAGGGCAAAGTCGCGAAGGCGGTGAACGACCCTGATGGACGTGAGGTGACGACGCCGGCCGCACGCAGCGGCGTCGTGAATCTCACGGACGGCAGCAAGGTCAACATCGCGCCGGAGTCGAAGCTCACGATTCCGAAGGCGTTCGGTCCCGAGCTGCGCGGCGTGAAGCTCGCCGGTGCGGCGACGTTCGAGGTCGCGCCCGGGCTGAAGAACGAATTTCAGGTGTTCGCGAAGAACGCGACGATCGTCGCGAAGGGGACGTCGTTCACCGTGAGCGCGTATGCGGTCGATTCCGGCGTGACCATCGTGGTGAAGGACGGCTCGGTGGAAGTGCGGCGTGGCACGGACATCCAGCAGGTTCCGGCGGGGTCCGCAGTCACGGTACTCTCGGCCGCTCCGCTGCGCGCCGCAACGCAGGAGGAGCAGGACGAGGCGACGTCGTGGAGCTCCGGCACGCTCACGATCAGCAACCAGCCGCTGCGTACGGCGCTCGCGCGCATCAAGCGGTGGTATGGCTTCGACATCGTGGTACCGAAGCCGGAATACCTCGAGCGTCCGGTGACGCTGACGGCGTCGATGGATTCGTCGATGCAGGCCATCCATGCGGTCGAGGCCAGTACCGGCCTGCTGTTCGGGTTCTACGGCGAGAACATGGCCTTCAGCGACTCGGCGGACAAGAAGCTGAAGCGACGCTAGCGGTTGCTTCCAACCGCCGGCCAGTTTTTCGTGTATCTCTCAGTGAAGGACGTTTTCCACTCATTCACTGGGACCGGTATGTCACGACTCGCGGCAACACTCGCGATTGCTGGCGCGTTCGCAGTCACATCGATGGCGCACGCACAACAGCCGGACCGCGGCGCGGGCCGGCCACCGCGCGGGGCTCCGAACGGTGCGCCCGGCCGGGCGCCCATGTCACCCCCGCCCGGAGGAATGATGGGCGCACCGGTGGGTGGTCCGTCGATGGACGTCGCCAGCCGGTTCCTCGCGCAGACGGGTGAGCTCAAGCTCACCGATCAGCAGGTGACGCGTCTCGCGGCGATCGCGCGACGGAGCGCCGAGCATCGCCAGGCGATGCGTGCGAGCCTGGACTCGATGCGGCCGGCGCGGCTCGGGCCACCTGGTGCGCCGCGCGACAGCGTGCGTCGTCAGGGTCCGCCTCCGGCCGCGCTCGCGCTCGCGACGCGGATGCGCAACCAGGCTCATCTCGATCTGCGCGACGCCCTCGCCGTGCTCAACCCTGACCAGCTGGCGACGGCGTGGGGGATGATGGCCGGTCGCGGTGGTATGGGTCGTTCGGTCGGCCCCGGCGGGCGCATGTTCAGGCCGACGCAACTGCGCGCCATGCCGCGAGGCCGCTAGAGATCCCTCGGTGCCGGACGTAACGGGCCGCGAGTCAGCCCCCACCACACGCGCGCTCGAGCGCACGTGGTGGGTGCCCCTCGCATTCGTCGTAGTGTCGCTGCTGCTGTTGGCCATGCTACCGGTGGTCGTCAACCAACGGATGCGGGTCATCCGTCACCAGTTGGTGGACGTCACGGAGCCGGCGCGCGTCCTGCTGAGCGAGATCCAGGCGGCGCTGAACACGGAGCTCTACGGCATCGTCGAGACGACGCATGGCGCACCTGGCCACGGGGCGGATCGCTATGCGCGGGGCCTGAAGGACCAGCTCCACGCCGAGAGCGAGATGGAGCCGCTCATTCGTGAGATGGGCGCCGATGCAATCACGCGGTTTGCCGAGCTGCGGACGAGCGCGGCCCTCTGGAACGCGCAGGTGTCGCAACGATGGCTCCACCCCGACAGCACAGCGGACCGCACGGACCGCAATGCCGCCGAGCGCGAACGGATCGCCACCGAGGTGCTGGCGGCGACGGAGCGACTCGACTCCCTGCTCGACGAGCGCGCGGCAACGCAGCGCAATCGCATCGAGGCGCTGGCGAACAACGACGTGCTGCTCCCGCTCGCCCTCGTGCCCCTGATGATCCTCTCGGCGCTGATCATCTTTCGGGCGGGGCGACGGATGTACTTCTTCGCGAACGAGGCGGAGCGCGGACGTCTCGCACTCGCGCGGGCGATGGATGCGAAGGCCGGCCTCATGCGCGGCGTCACGCACGACCTCAAGAATCCACTCGGCGCCGCGAGTGGGTATGCGCAGCTGCTCGAGGAGGGCGTCGTCGGCCCATTGACGGCAGAACAGCGCGATCGCATCGCGCGCATTCGACGACTCGTCCTCTCGGCGCTCGATACGATCAACGATCTCGTCGAGCTGTCGCGCGCCGACGAAGGACAACTGCTCATCACGCGCACGGCGACGGACGTCGGCAGCCTGGTCCCGGAGGTCGTCGCCGATTATCAGGCAGCGGCACAGACGGCGAGGCTGCAGATGTCGATCGACAGTGCGGAGGAGCACGTGAGCGTGCTCACCGACCCGAAGCGCGTGCGCCAGATCCTCGGCAACCTCCTCTCGAATGCGATCAAGTACACACCGGCGGGCGGCAGCGTGCATGTGCGGCTCGAGCAGAAGTCGCAGTCGCGACCGGGCGCGTGGTACGCCATCGAGGTGCGCGATACCGGGCGAGGGATTCCGGAGGAGCATCGCGAGGATATCTTCGTCGAGTTCTATCGCCTGCCGGATGCGCATACGATCGCGAACGGCACCGGCATCGGACTCGCGATCAGCCGTCGCCTGGCCCGCCTGCTCGGCGGCGACCTGACGCTCGAACGCGCGAGTGGAGCCGGCTCGGCGTTCACTCTCTGGCTTCCGCGTACATGATCCTTCTTTCGCTTCTCTCGCTCGCCGTCGCGACGTCGGATTCGACGACGTTCATCCGCGTCAACCAGGTGGGCTATCTCCCCGATGCGCCGAAGGTGGCCATCGCGTGCTCGCTCGACAGCACGCGCGTCGCGACGTTCGTGGTGAAGGACGCACGCGGACGCGTCGTGTTCGGGCCGCGCCGAGCGGAGCCTGGCGGCGCGTTCGGGCCGTGTGTGAGCGTGCATCGTCTCGACTTCACTGCGTTGAAGGCGACAGGTCGCTATCGCATCGTGGCGGGGACGGACAGCTCGCCGGCGATTCGCATCGGGCCGACGGTGTACGATGGCGCGGCGGATACGCTGCTGTACTACATGCGACAACAGCGTTCGGGATGGAATCCGCTGTTCAAGGATTCCGTGCATACGCACGACGGCATCATCGTCGATTCGCCGCGCGCCGGGGAGGTCGTGAACGTGTCGGGTGGATGGGCCGATGCGTCCGACTATCTGCAATATGTGACGACGTCGGCGTACGCCACGTACGTGATGATGATGGCGTATCGCGATCATCCGTGGGCATTCGCCGACACGTTCGACGCGAGGGGTGTCGCAGGCAGGAACGGCGTCGCCGATGTGCTCGACGAAGCGCGACATGGGCTCGCCTGGCTGTCGAGGATGTTCCCGGATTCGTCGCTGATGTTCAACCAGCTTGCCGACGATCGGGATCACACGTTCTTCGACCTGCCGGTCAACGATTCGTCGGACTATGGGTGGGGACGCGGGAAGGAGCGTCCTGTCTACCCGTGCACGGGCAAGCCGCAGGGATTGTTCGCGGGAAAGAATCGGTCGACGGGATTTGCGTCGACGGCGGGGAAGTACGCGTCGGCGTTCGCGATCGGTGCGCGGATGTTCGCATCGCGCGATTCGGCGTTTGCGTCGATGCTGCGACGGAAAGCGCGACTGGCGTATGACATTGGCCGCGCGAATCCCGGTGTGTGCCAGACGGCGCCTGGGCGCTCGCCCTACTTCTATGAAGAGGACAACTGGACGGACGACATGGAGCTCGGCGCGGCTGAGCTGAGTGCGTTGAGCGGGGACAGGGCCCTGCTCGCGCAGGCGGTGGACTACGCGCGCCTCGAGCCGAAGACGCCGTGGATGGGCGCCGACACGGCGAATCACTACCAGTGGTTTCCGTGGCACAACAACGGGCACTACGAGATCTGGCGTCTGGCGAGTGGGAAAGGCGACAAGGCCACGCGCGCGCAGATGGCGGAGTTCTATCGTCGTGGACTGGATGGCGTGGTGGGTCGCGCGGAGAACGGCTTCAAGATCGGTGTGCCGTTCATCTGGTGCTCGAACAACCTGATGGCGTCATTCGCGACGCAGGCGATGCTCTACCGTCGCATGACGGGCGACACGCGCTATCGCGGTCACGAGCAAGCGGCAATCGACTGGCTGTTCGGGACGAATCCATGGGGCGTGTCGATGGTGATCGGCTATCCGCATGACGGCGTGTCGGCGACCGATCCTCACTCGGCGGTATCAGTGCGGTTGGGCGTGGACAAGCTGCTCGGCGGGTTGCTCGACGGACCGGTGTATCGGTCGATCTATCAAAACCTGCGCGGCATCACCCTGCACAATCCTGACGAGTATGCGCGGTTCAATGGTGGGCGCATGGTCTATCACGATGATCTTGGCGACTACTCGACGAATGAGCCGATCATGGACGGGACGGCGAACATGACGTACCTGATGTCGGCACTCGCGTCCAAGCGTTGACAGAGAAGCTCACGCCAAGGCTCGTGCTTCGGATGAAAGCTCACTGCCTTGGCCTAGCGCTTCCTCACGAAGTACACATTGCCGCCGAACCCACGATACCCACCGACGATCGTGTCGTCGCGGAGCCAGAGGTTGTCGATCCAGAGTGCGTTGGACACGGGCCGTTGCACCAGGTCGAAGTCGCTCGTCCCCGTCTGCGACGAGCCCGCCGCATCGCGGAATCGATAGGTGGCGGGTGGCCGGTTGCCGCCCCAGCCGACATACTTTGGCAGCCGCCACGCAGGTCCCGCTGACCCACGCGCCGCCCCACCCGACATGTCTCCTCTTCTCGCCGAGTTCTTTGGTACCACGATCCTGATCGTACTCGGCGACGGCGTCGTCGCGAACGTCGTCCTCAACCGAACGAAGGGCAACAATTCCGGCTGGATCGTGATCACCGCAGGATGGGCGTTCGCGGTGACGATCGCCGTGTATTGCGTGAACAGCATCAGCGGGGCGCACCTGAATCCGGCGGTGACCATCGCGCTGGCGTCGATCGGCACTTTCGAGTGGGCGAAGGTTCCCGGCTACATCGCGGCGCAGATTGCCGGTGGCTTCGTCGGCGGGGTGATCGTGTGGCTCGCCTACCTGCCGCACTTCAAGGCGACGCCGGATCCCGAGAGCAAGCTTGGCGTCTTCTCGACGACGCCCGCGATTCGGTCGCCGGGCGCGAATTTCATGGCGGAGGTGATCGGCGGATTCGCGCTCGTCCTCGCCCTGCTGGCGGTGTTGTCGCCGGGCAACTTCGTGCCGGGCTCCGATCTCGCGAAGGGATTTGGCCCGATCCTGGTCGGCGTGATCATCTGGGCGATCGGGTTGTCGCTCGGCGGACCCACCGGCTATGCGATCAATCCGGCGCGCGACCTCGGTCCGCGGATCGCGCATTCGGTGTTGCCGATCGACGGGAAGGGAAGCTCGGATTGGGGCTATGCGTGGATTCCCATCATCGGGCCGACGATCGGCGGCGTGCTCGCCGCGCTGTTCTACAACCTCGTGTGGAAGGCATGACGTACATCCTCGCTCTCGATCAGGGCACGACGAGCTCGCGCGCGATCGTGTTCGATCGCGCTGGATCGATCGTCTCCGTGGCGCAGAAGGAGTTTCCGCAGATCTTCCCCAAGCCCGGCTGGGTGGAGCACGACCCGCGGGACATCTGGTCGACGCAGGCGGGCGTGGCGGCCGAGGCGCTGACGAAGGCGAACGTGACCGCGGCGGATGTCGCCGCAATCGGCATCACCAACCAGCGCGAGACGACCGTGGTGTGGGACCGGTCGACCGGCGCGCCGATCTACAATGCGATCGTCTGGCAGGATCGCCGCACGGCGGGGATCTGCGACAAGCTGCGGGCGCGGAAGCTCGATCGCGTGATTCGACGCAAGACAGGCCTGGTGATCGACGCCTACTTCTCGGCGACGAAGGTGCAGTGGATCCTCGAGCACGTGAAGGGCGCGCGCGCCAAGGCGAAGGCGGGCCAGCTCGCGTTCGGGACGGTCGACTCGTGGCTCGTGTGGAATCTCACGGGTGGCGCGGTGCACGTGACGGACGTGAGCAACGCGTCGCGGACGATGTTGTTCAACATCGTGAAGGGCGAATGGGACGACGAGCTGCTGAAGATCTTCGGCGTACCCCGCTCGATGCTGCCCGAGGTGCGTTCATCGAGCGAGGTGTATGGCCGCACGTCACTGTTTGGCGGATCCATTCCGATTGCCGGCATTGCGGGCGATCAACAGGCGGCGCTGTTCGGCCAGGTGTGCACGAAGCCGGGCATGGTGAAGAACACGTACGGCACCGGTTGCTTCATGCTGATGAACACGGGCACGACGCCCGTGACGTCGAGGAACAATTTGCTCACGACGGTGGCGTGGCGGATCGGTGACCGCACCGAGTATGCGCTCGAGGGCAGCATCTTCATTGCGGGCGCGGTGGTACAGTGGCTGCGCGATGGGCTCGAGTTCTTCCGCAGCTCGCCGGAGGTGGAAGAGTTGGCCGCCAGCGTGCCTGATACGGGAGGCGTGTACCTCGTGCCCGCGTTCGCGGGGCTCGGTGCGCCGCACTGGGACCAGTATGCACGCGGCACGATCGTCGGCATTACGCGCGGGACGACGAGGGCACACATCGCGCGCGCGGCGCTCGAGGGAATCGCGCTGCAGGTGATGGACGTCCTCGAGGCGATGGAGGCGGACTCCGGCATCAAGCTGAAGGAGCTCCGCGTCGACGGAGGCGCAAGCGCGAACGACCTGCTGATGCAATTACAGGCGGACTTGCTGAACGTGCCGGTGGTGCGGCCGAAGGTGG
Source organism: Gemmatimonadaceae bacterium (assembly GCA_039915865.1). Lineage (GTDB taxonomy): Bacteria > Gemmatimonadota > Gemmatimonadetes > Gemmatimonadales > Gemmatimonadaceae > AG11. Next base: position 39,148 of record JBDSML010000172.1, read on the forward strand.
CGGAGACGACGGCGCTCGGTGCCGCCTATCTGGCGGGGCTGGCGGTTGGGTTCTGGAAGAATCAGGCGGACATCGCGCGGCAGTGGCAGGTGGACGCGCGGTTCAAGCCGGCGATGAAGGCGGCGGCGCGAACTCGAATGTCCGAGGGTTGGGCACGGGCGCTGGGCCGGTCGAAAGCGTGGGAGCAGGCCTGAGCTTCTGAACATTGGAACACTGGAACGTCGGAACTGACGGCTGGAATCCTAGAATTGAAGAATCGAACCTACTGGTGCGAGAGGGGAACGGCGCCGGCGAGGCCCTGCTGCTGCTGTCGCGAACGCACGCGACCTGGGCCGTCGCGTTCCTTGTGATCAATGTCATTTACATGCCGGTGTTCGAAGAGCCACAGTTGAGACAACGCTTCGGCGCGTCGTACGACGCGTACTGCACGCACGTTCCTCGGCTGATGCCGCGGCTCCGACCGTTCACAGGGGAATCGACATGAAGGAAGGAGACGCCGCACTCTCGCGTCGCAGGTTTCTCGCGCTCTCCGGCGCTGGCGTCGCCGCGGTATCGCTCGGCAGCGGACTCGTCGCCCCAGCGCACGCCGGCGCACCGGCGAAGAAGACGGTCCCGCCATCGAGGTACCCCATCGGCATCGAGCTCTACGCGGTGCGCGGTGAGCTGGCGCGCAATCTCCCGGCTACGCTGAATGCCGTGTCGCAGATGGGATACGAGGCTGTCGAGTTCTACGCGCCGTATCTGGGTTGGACCTTCCCGTACGCGAAGGAGGTTCGCGCGCGGCTCGACGACCTCGGGCTTCGCTGCTACTCGACGCACAATTCGTTCGCCGCGTTGACGCCCGGCAACACGATGACGAAGGCCATCGAGCTCAATCAGATCATCGGCGCGCGCCACATCATCCTTGCGTCGCCGCCGGCGGCGAAGACGCTCGACGACTGGATGCGCGTGAGCGGACAGCTCTCGGCGGCGGTCGAGACCTTCAAGCCGCACGGACTGTCTGCGGGCTTTCACAATCACCTGATCGAGTGGAAGACGATTGACGGCGGCAAGCGCGTGATGGACGTCCTCGCCGCGAATACACCTGCCGAGTTCGTGCTGCAGTTCGACGTCGGCACGTGTCTCGAAGCCGGAGAGGATCCGGTGGCGTGGATCAAGGCGAACCCGGGCCGCATCAGGAGCCTGCACCTGAAGGATTGGGCGCCTGGCAGCGACGCTGACCAGAAGGGATTTCGCGTGCTCTTCGGCGAGGGAGTGGGGCCGTGGAAGGACATCATCGCCGCTGCTGAATCGGTTGGCGGGGTGGAGTTCTATCTGATGGAGCAGGAAGGCAGCCGCTACCCGGAGCTCGAGACCGCGCAGCGTTGCCTCGACACCTGGCGTACCATGCGGAAGGCTGGCTAGGTCCCTGAGCTCGGGAGCGACGCGAGCGGCTGTGCGACCTGTTCTGGGATGGGCCGAACGATCCGCGCGCGGCGCTGCGCTGGAGCCTCACCAAGTTGCGCGCGATGCTCGACGACGGCGACGCGCAACGCCTCGTCGCGTCGCGCGATCATGTGCCGTTCGAACCGCACGGCGCGACCATCGACCTCCACGATGTTCGCGAGATGGTCGGTGCGTCGACGAACGAGGCGTCGATCGAGGTCCTGCGCGACGTCGCACCGATGTTGCGCGGCACACTGCTCGCCGGACTCGACCTGCCGGACTGCTACGCCTACTCGTCGTGGCTTGCCGCCGAGCGCGACGGAGCACGGACGCTGCGGCAGTCCGTGTTGTCGACCCTCGTGCGACGTCTCGCCGCGTCGCCCGACGAGGCGCTCGGCTTCGCGCGCGAGCTCGTCACGGTGGATCCGTTCGATGACACGACGTACGCGCCGGTCATCGAGTTGCTGGGCGCAGTGGGCCGGGTGCGCGACGCGCGCGACGAGTTCGAGAACTGCCGTCGCATCATGAAACGCGAGTTGGGGCGTGAGCCGGGTGCCGTTGTCGAGCGTGCTCGCCTGAAGGCGGAAGGGCATGTCCCGCCACTTCGCTCGGGACGACAACAGCCGGTGCGCATCTCGACGGTCATCAGGGCGCTCCCCGCATCGTTTGTCGGGCGCGCCGACGAGCTCGCGCAACTCGTCGCCCTGGTCGCGCAGCGCAGCGCATCACCGGGGTGTGATGTCGTGCTCGTCACGGGTGAACCAGGCATCGGCAAGTCGCGCCTGCTCGACGAGCTTGGCACCATGGTGAGCGCGCACGGAGGTGTCGTGCTGCGTGGCCGGGCGTTCGAGGCGGAGATGATTCGCCCCTATGGGCCGTGGGTCGACGCGCTGCCGGACATCGTGGCGATTCCGTCGGCAGAAGGTGGGGTGCGCGACCGGCAGGATCTGTTCGAAACCGCGAGACGCCTCATTTCGGCGGATAGTCCGCCTGGCAACAGCGTCGCCGTGCTGCTCGACGACCTGCAATGGTTCGACGACTCCTCTGTCGCGTTGCTGCATTTCATCGCACGCGGTCCGAGCGAGACGCGCATCATCATCGGTCTCAGTGCGCGCACCGCGACCCTCGCGACCAACGCCGCCGCGCTGACGGCGATCCGCGCGCTCCGGCGCGCCGGGAAATTGCACGAACTGTCGCTCGGGCCACTCAGTCACACCGAGATCGCGACACTGGCCACATCCGTCAACGCGGATGTCGACGCGGGACAGGTCGCCGCAGCGAGCGGAGGAAATCCGCTGTATGCGCTCGCCGTGACGCGCAGCCTCGCCGCGGGCGAGACCACGGTGCCGCGCCGCATCGAATCGATCATCGACGATCACCTTGCGACACTCAACGATCGCGCGCGCGACCTGATCATGTGGGCCGCCGCACTGGGAACGAGCTTGTCGACAACCATCGAACCCACGCGCCGAAGCTTTCTTGGTCCACTCGCCGCTCGCGCCGCGGCTGGGGCAGGTGTGCTCGGATTGGCTGGGGGAATGCTCGCGCGTCCGGCGTCACTCGAGGCAGCAGGCGCGAGTGAGCCAGGCCCGGATTCGGAGAAGTGGCTGGATGGATTGAAGGGGAAGCATCGTCAGCTGGCGGACGTGTACACGGCGAATGACGGATTCCCACTCGGCTTCGCGCACAACTTTCTCGCGACACAGGGGCCGGGTCAGACCGCGGGCGCCGTTGTCGTGCTCAGGCACTTCGCGATGCCCATCGCCGTTGGTCACGACATCTGGGGGCGATCAAGGTCGGGGAGACGTTCAAGATCATCGACCCGGCGACGAAGGCCGCGGCAGTGAAGAATCCATACTTGCATCCCGCGCCGGGTCTGCTGCTCTCGGACGACATGTCGGTGGACCGGCTGCTCCAGCGCGACGTGATCATCGGCGCGTGCGCGGTGGCGCTCCAGGTGATCAGCGGGATGCTCGCCGGCAATGCCGGCGTGAGCAAGGAGGCGGCGGCGACGGAGTGGAAGGCTGCGCTCATCCCTGGAGTGGTGCTGCTCCCGTCTGGGGTCTGGGGAGTCAACCGCGCGCAGGAGAAGGGGTGCACGTACTGCGCAGGCGGGTGAGGCATCACGCGTTCATGCGGCGAGTTCGAAGGTGATGTTGGTGGTCTCGCCGCGGAAGTACGACATCACGCCACCGTTCACGAGCCAGGCAACTTCGCCGACCATGGGCACCATCATGCCCTGCACGCTGCGATAGTCGCGGAACTGTCCCACCCACGGCGTCAACTCGGAGCGGCTGCCAACGTCGCGTTGGCGATGGGTGGACACTCGTACGATCTCGCCACGCGTGCCGAAGTGAAAGATCGCTGACACGGTGGTACCGCGATCGCTCAGGGTCGCGCGGGCGGTGTTTCCATCCACGGCCGACCAGCGCACACCGCTGCTCGGCAACAGCGCCGTGGGCATCACCACTGCCTCGGCGAGGTAGCGCAGCAGTTCGCCGCTCGCAAGCTCGGGCGTGTCCCGCTTATCGACGACGGGAATGACGCTGTCGATCCGCGCCACAATGGCGCCCTCCCCGTGGAAGTAGCGGTCCCTCACGTGTACGCGGGTCAGGGGCGCCATCTCGATCTCGGCGTCCCATACGAAGGCGGGTGGGGACGCACTGTAGTGCTGCGTCGCCGTGAATGGGTGCCATCCGCCCTCGGCGCGCAGCCGGAACTCACCATGCGAGGTGACATGTGCGGCCAGGACCAGCGGCTGGCCCCGGCTCAGCGCGAAGGCGAAGTATCGCTGCACAGGATCGGGCAGCTGCGTGACCTGCTCGGTGAAGAAGCGGCCCATCGCGCGCGGCCGCTGCGCGATGTCGGTGGCCATCTGTGTCACCAGCTGGCGGAGCTCGCTCCGCCAGGCAAGAGCGAACACCGTGAATGTGATCGTGCCGGCAATGGCCACGGAGAGAAGCACGAGGAGCGCGACGCTCATGCGGCGAACGTCAACAGCGTCTGACTCGTGCCGTGCTGCACGCGGAGTGCGGTGTCGTGACCCGCGCCATCGGTCAGAACGTCGACGGCGGTGACGCTGCCCATGCTGCGCGACAGGTGGCGTCCGCCGGCGATGCGATCGCCGAGCACGAGGTCGACTCGCCCATCGCGCTCGCTGTACGACGTGCCGACGAGCGGATAGTTGTATTCCTGCGCCTGGGCGCCGATCTCGAGGTCGTCGACCTCGAGAATGGTGCGACGGCCCACATTGCGCCTGCTGAACTCCGACAGCAGACGGCTCCACGCCATCGGCGATTCGAATGACTCACCCGCCGCGGCGTCGGCGATCGTGGGCGCAAGGGCGGGCAGGGGATCGCGCGGCACCGTCAACATTGCACAGGTGGCGCCGCGCATCAGCTTCGTGGTCACGCTGCCGAGAATGGTGCGAGCGACGAAGCCGCGACCGTGCGTGCCGGTGGAGATGACGCCGGCGCCGACTCGCGTGGCGTAGTCGAGCAGCTCGCTGGCCGCTCCACCGCGCAACAGCGTCTGGCTGACGGTCACGCCCTGCGGCACGAACAGCTGGCTCGCGACCGTTGCGAGCTGTTGCGTCGCCCACGACTCGTAGGCCGGTGAACCTGACGATGTGAGGGCGTCGATCGGCGACAGCACGTGCACCAGCTCGACGATGCCGTCGTCCGCGACGGAGGAGATCGCCTCCTGGGCGGCGCGCGTCGCGATGTCACTGAAGTCGATGGCGACCACCGCATGACGCGGCGCCACCAGGGCGGACGCAGGAACCGCCAGTACCGGCACACGCGCGATGCGAGCCACCTGTAGTGCGGTCTCGTCGGTGAAGATGCGGTGCGCGAGGTCGTGGCGTCCAAGCCCGACGACCACCAGCGCCGCTCGGCGCTCGACGGCGACGCGCGAGATGGTGTATGCGGGGTTGCCGGCGAACACCGTGATGGAGACGATCGTGTCGCGGCCAAGCACACGTTCGACCTGCTCCTCGATTTCCCTCCGGCGCACCGTCCAGCGCCGGAGTCCCTCGACCTCTCCGAAGTACATGTGCTCCGCAGCGATGACCGGCTCGCTCTGGATCACGGTCATCAACTCGAGCTCCGCGCCGGTGGCCCTGGCGCGGGCGGCGGCGACACGCAGCGCACCGTCGGAGCGCTCGGTCCCGTCCGTCGCCATGAGGACTGTGGCTGCGTGCCGGCGCATTAGAATGCCACCGCGCCTTCGACCATGAAGCCGCGGAACGCGCCGCCATTGCGGATGTCCGTGACCGGGAAGTCGTTGTACTTCTGGTTCACCCACTCGATCTTCGCAAGCAGCGCAGGCGTCACGAACCAACCGGCGGCGATCTGCGAGCGATTGACGGAGACATCGTTGGCGATGCCGACCAGGCCACCGCTGGCGGTGTTGTAGCGCGCACCGACGTACAACTGCTCGCGCGGCAGGAAGCGATAGATCGCTTCGCCGGAGTACTGCTTCCACGTGCGATTGGTCAACTCGGCAGCGGTCTTGCCGGTCGCCTGCTCGACGTTCCCGAAGAACTCGATACCGCCGATCTTGACGAATGGGTTGAAGACGACGGCGGTGATGTTGTCGCTCATGCCGGGGCGGACGTTGCCCGACCATGCCTGCGCGACTTCCGTGGATGCCGTGTTCTCGAGCACGTCGTAGTAGCGTGAGCCACCACGATCGCCGCTGTACAGCGTGTTGCTGGCAGAGTGCGCGGTGCGATAGATGGAACCCGTGAGGCGGACACGCCTGGTCGAGTCGATCTGGCGATCGAAGCCAAGCTTGCCGAGGAATCCAGGCGAGCGCTTCTCCGGCGCCGTCACCTGGCCATGCACTTCGCCAGCCGTGATGCCGGCCATCGCCAGCACGCCGGACTCATTGCGGAAGTACGCTTCGCCACCGATCTCGGTGGTGAAGGCGTCCATCAGCAGGTTGCCGACGAACGGATTGTAGATCGTGTTGCCGTTGTCGCTACGACGGAAGTGCTGGTCGCCGTAGTTCACCTCGAAGTGCCCGACGCGCAACGTGACGAAGTGCATCAGCAGGTTGAGGTAGTCGTTATCGATCGGCGACGCGTCCATGAGGAAGTAGCCGTCCTTGATCCACGTCTCCTGGTGATGGCGCGCCGAGGCGTACGTGGTGACGTTGATGCGAATGCCCTGCGCGAGCTGCACGCCGAGGTTGAGGTTGGCGACGGCGTTGTTGAAGCCGTGGCCGATGGTGATGAGCTGGTTCGCGTCGACGCCGGCGGTCATCTTGGGCGCGGCGGTGTTCTTGTGCTGCAATCCCTGGAACTGTTGCGTGAACGCGCCGCCCCACAACAGCTTGACGCCGTCGAAGGGGACGTTCGTGTCGTATTTCGGCGTCTCGAATACGTTGATCCCGCGCTGGTCGGCGGCACGATAGTGCTGGAGCTCGATCGGGCGGTAGAGGAGTGCGATCTTCTTGGCCTTCGCGGCAAGGACGAGAGAGTCCTCGACCGTCATGTCGGCCTTCGGCTTGGTGGTGGCCTTCGCGACCGTCGCTGTCGTGTCAGCGGTCGTCGGTGACGAGGGAGCATTCTGCGCGAACGCGAGCAGCGGGCAGACGGCCAGCAGCGCGGTGGCGGCGATGGCTTTCATGCTGGAGCGAGTCATGGTGGTGTTCCTCTCGATGTGTGCGAAGCGGTGGGAGCGCGGTCAGTTCTTGAGGACGATGTCGAACTTCACCTGCACCTTGTCGCCGACCTTGATGCTGCCGAACATCAGCGTTGGCGCCTTGAGGTCGAACGAGCTGAGTGCGAGCTCGTAGCTGCCGACGACGCGAAGCGCGCCATTACCGGCGTCAGTCGCTACCGCGGAGACGTTGACGGGATGCTCGGCGCCGCCGAGGTTGAGCGCGCCGCGCATGGTGCCGGCTGCGCCCTTGGCGTTGGCCGCGACATCGTAGCCGCTCAGCGTGAACTTGATCGTGGCGTTGTCGTCGGCCTTGATCGCCTTGCGCATGTGCTCGTTCATCGTGCCATTGGCGCAGTCCATCTTCGCGCTGGGGACGGTGAGCTCGACGGTGCGAACCGCCTTCTGTCCGGCAAGCACGGCGGGCACGGCGCCGGCGCCTTCGGCCTTCACGGTCATCGTGAACTCAGGAGCCTTGCAGGCGAACGCTTTCAGTGAGGAGGTGCCTTCGACCCAGATCCGGCTCTCCGGCTGCACGACGAGCGTCTCGAGTGCGGGGCGTGTCGGGATGACGAGGGCAGCGGCGGCGAAAGCGTGCAGTACGGAAAGGCGCATGTTCATTTTCTCGGTATCGGGGCGGCGTGTATCGACGCCTGATAGGAGAATCGCTCTTTCGGGGTGGTGCATCCGCCGGGAGAAAGCAGGAACGTTTCGGGGACTTCTCGCGGAACCGTGTGGGGAGAATCCCCCGGCGTCACTCGACCTTGGCCGAGCAGGTGGAGCGCATGCCTTCATACGACGTCAGGGTGAGCGTGGCCTTGCCGGCGTCGGGCATGTTGCTCTCGAGCCGCAGGATGAGGCGGCATGCGTCGTCGGAGAGATGGATGCGGATCGTGCCTTCGCCCTTGTAGCGCCGCGCATCACGGACGCGCATCTCGACGATCACGGCATGGAACCGTCCTGCGCCGACCTCGATGTCCTCGCGCCCCACGACGCGTACGATGGTCGGATTGCGCGCGGCGTCGAAGTGGCGGTTGACCGTCAACTCCGCCTCGTCTGCGAGCGGGAGGGTGCGCACGAAATAGAGGAACGACAGCTCATCCAGCGGATGGTCGCTCACCAGCGGGCCCTCGAGACCTCCCTCGGTCGACCAGCGCTTCTCACTCGCGAAAATGCTGACGTCATCGTCGTGCTTCGACAGCACGTGACGCTCGCGCGACGTATAGCGCAGTGCCGACATGTGCACGGGATCGATCCACGATGCGCTGCGGTCGCTGGCGCGGATGAAGCCGAGTTTGCCCTCCATGTCGGAGTGCAGTGTCCACACCGTGGTGCCGCGCAGCTGGCTCGGGCCGTCGACGCGCAGTGTGCCGCGTCCCGACACGCCGACGTAAACGCGTCCGGCGTACTCGAACTTCTCTCCCGGTGCAAAGGGCAGGTCGGTGGTCGACTGCGCGCTGGCGCTCACGGCACTGGCGCACAGGGCCAGCGTCGCCAGTTGGGTCGCAGCGAAACGGCGTGGGAACGGAAGGAGTCGAGTCATGTACGGAGAATCGCTCCACACGGGAACGGCGTGTGTCGGGACTTGTCCGCTTTGCGCGGTGAATTTTCCGCGAGGTGCTACGAGTCGGCGTTGGCGCGTGGCAGCGTAAACCGCACGGTCGTGCCGCCGCTCGACACATTCTCGAGCCAGATGCGGCCGCCGTGTGCCTCCACGATTCCGCGCGAGATCGGCAGGCCTAATCCTGCGCCGTGTCGCGATCCGCGTCGGCCTGTGCTGCCCTGGTAGAACCGATCGAAGACGTGGGGCAGGTGATCCGGGGGAATTCCCTCACCCGTGTCGGTGATCTCGAATTCGACGCTCTCGTTGCGCGTCGTCACCGCAAGGGAGACGTGGCCGCCGGCCGGTGTGAACTTGATCGCGTTGCCGACGAGGTTCGACAGCAACTGGCAAAGACGGTCTCGATCTGCCAATACGGTCAATGGTACAGTCGTCGGCTTCACCGATAGCGTGACACCCCCCGCTTCGGCTAGGGGACGCAGGGCGTCGACGCACTGTACGACGACGCCCGAGACCTCTTCCGGCGCCATCGCGACCGTGAGGCGACCTGCCTCGAGGCGCGTGATGTCGAGAAGATCCTGGATGAGCGTGTCGATCTGGTCGGCCGCCTGACGGATTGTTGCCACGCGCTCCATCACGCTGGCGACCGGTTGCGTGGGATCGCCCTCGAGAATGCTGCGCGCCAGCATCTTCACCGCGTTCGCTGGATTGCGGAGGTCGTGCGAGACGATGCCCATCATGTCATCGCGCGCCTGGACCGCCTGACGCAAGGCATTTTCGGCGCGTTGGCGGGCGCTGATGTCACGCAGCACGGCCGCGTACACGTTTCGGCCGTCCACCTCGATGCGCTCGATGGCCGCTTCAGCTGCGAACTCCTCGCCCGACTTGCGCAGGCCGCTGATCTCCTGCCGGTCGCCCATGAGCCGGGCCCGACCATGAGCGGCGCCGAAGCCGGCCACGTGTCCGCGATGCGCAGCGCGGTACCGCTCCGGAAGGAGAATCTCGATGAACTGGCCCCCGACTTCGCTGGCGGAATATCCGAAGATCCGTTCCGCTCCTTCATTGAAGAAGATGATGCGTTGTTCGTGATCCAGCGCGATGACCGCGTCGGCGGCAATGGCGAGCAATCCCGCGAAGAGGTCCATGGGAAGGCTCTGGTGCATCGATGCATGTTCGGCGGCCAATTGGGCATTCTTCATCGGGCCAATGTACGGTCTCGCGCACAGCGGGAAAATCCCGGCTGACGTCCTGGCCGACGCGCTCGCTTGTGCGCAACGTGAAGGTGACCGACGAGGAACTACATGGTGAATCATCCGCGGCCTCGCGCGTCGTGCGTCACCTGATTGCGTCGTCTTTCGGTGCAAGCGGGACCACGGAGAGCAGGCTCTCGCCGGCGCCGTGCTGGATCCGCAGTTCGAGCACGTCTCCACGATCATCGCGTGACACGGAGATCCGCTCGGCGCCCATGCTCTGTCGGGTGCGATGCTGGCGCCGTCCGTTGGTCTCACCGAAGTGGACACCTACGAGCAGCGTATCGCGACGAAGCTGGGCATCGCACGGACTACGTGGGCACCATCCAGCCCGGTGTGGTGCCGCGCGTGCGCAACGCGATGACTATCTCGTATACGCCGAATAGCGCGAGCAGTGCGGCAGCAGTGAACATCGCGCCGACGAGTGCTGCGTCAGGCCAGCCGATGGCGATGATCCCGAGGCACACCATCAGGATGCCACGCGCGAGCAGCGACGTGGAGAAATTCGTCGTTTCGCGAGAGAGGGAGAGCATTGCAACCTCCGCCAGAGTGACGAGTCACTCGCATGATACCGCGCGCCCGGTCGAATGCGCCGTCGGGAAAGCTCCGCACGCGGCGCGAAAAGACACGCATTGTCCGAGGGATTTCTCCCGACAGCCTGGGAGAATCTCCCCACTTGCGTCGCTCCTCATTCCTGATGGTTCGGCGAGCTGCAGAGCGCGATCGTGCGCCTATGAAACGCATCATCCTTGGCCTGGTGGTCATCACGCACGCGCTGGCACATGCGAACGTCGCGATCTGGGCATCGTCAGCTGGCCCCGCGTGGCTCGTGCAGTTGCTTTGGAGCGTCGCCCTGCTCGGCTATCTCTCGGCCGGCCTGGGCATGCTGCGCGTGCCGGTGATCCGGCATTGGTGGAAGCAGGCGATGGTGGCTGGAACATTGTCGTCCATCGCGCTGCTGCTGCTCACCCATCGGTTGATCGGTGGGGTGGGCGCCGTGATCGACGTCGTCCTGCTCGTGCTGGTGCTCGACTGGGGGCAGCTGCGTACCGAGGCGGACATCACGGCCGCTGACCTGCTCGGCGTGCGAAACCTGCGGCATGTGGCATTGCACCGGATCGCCTGGGGCTTCGGCGCGTCGTTTCTCGTGTATGCGGCTGCGGTGGTGGCTGTGCGGCCGCTGTACGTGCGATGGGGCACAACCGCAGACGAGCGTCGTGCACACCTGCCCGGCGACGACATCGTTCGCGACGCGCAGTATACGGTCGATCACGGCATCACCATCAGGGCGCCTGCCGATTCGGTGTGGCCCTGGCTGGTGCAGCTCGGCCAGGATCGCGGCGGCTTCTACAGCTACGACTGGCTCGAGCGTCTCGCGGGCGATCGCATCCGCAACGCGGATCGCATTCACGCCGAATGGCAGAACATCAAGCCCGGTGATCTCGTGCGCGCGACACAGCCCGACTACCTCGGTGGACGCCTGGGCAATGCGCTCGGATGGCGCGTGACCGAAGTGGTACCCGGTCGCGCGATCGTGCTGGAGAACTGGGGTGCGTTCGTGGTGCAGCCGGTCGATTCCTCCACGTCGCGCCTGTTCGTCCGCACGCGCGGACAGGGCACGCCCTCGTTCGCGGGTGTGGTGTTCGGGCCGTTGAACGTGCTCGTGTTCGAGCCGGTGCACTTCATCATGGAACGCGGCATGATGCGTGGCATTCGCGATCGCGCGGAAGCCACCACTCGTCGACGACCGATACGACGAGCGCGTCGGTCGACTGCCGAGCGGCAAGTGCCTGCGTGAGTCGAAGCACGCCGTCTCCGCCTGCCGGGCCGATTCCGGCGATGATGGGTCCCTGCGTTGACTGCGCACGAAAGCGATCACGCCGTTCAGTGACGCTGCTTGCCGGTGTCATGCTGTCCTCCGCGTTCACACGCTGACGGTGATGCAGTGCGGCGTCCGGTGAACGGCACGCGTCTGCACCAATGCCTGCACGTCGACGACGGGTGAAACTCCGGGTGAAACTCCCGACGCAGGCTCCCGGTAAACACGGACGGCGCAGCGCGTTGTCACCCGCCACCCTTCGTGCATACCGAGTTCGCTTCCGACGAGAGCCCGAAGGAGGGCGCATGCTGCAGATTCGCGATGTCATGACGCGACACGTGTTCACCGTGACGCCCGAGACTACGCTGCGAGAGGCCGCCGACCTGTTCGCGCGCCATCACATCAGTGGCGCACCGGTCCTCGCCGGACACGACGTGGTGGGCGTGGTCTCGGCCACCGACCTCCTCCAGTTCGTCGCGTCGCATGACGGTCGGCGATTCGAAGACGACGACATGGCTGCCGGCGCCGATGCGCAGGCGCGCGACGCGTTCGAGAACGAGGCCTCGACGGTCTTCTTCGTCGACCGCGAACCCCGGAACGACGACGAGGAAGCGGAGCCCTTTCACATGGACGACGCGCCGCATGCGGACCTCTTCACCGAACACACGGTCGATGAGGTGATGACGCGCACCATTTGTTCGCTGGCGCCGGACGCCGAGGTCGGCGAGGCGGCGCAGGTGATGTGGCAGGCCGGCATCCATCGGCTGTTGGTGCTCGAGGATGGACAGCTCAGCGGCATCCTCTCGATGTCCGATCTCGCGCGCGTACTCGCGGCGGCGACGTCGGGGTGAGGCTCGCCGCCATCCGGAATTCCGCGGACGACAAACTGATCGTGGCGTAGTGCTCACAACGGGAGGAGACATGTTCACCAGACTGCTGGTCCCGCTGGACCGTTCCACACTCGGCGAACAGGCGCTGAGCCGAGCCGCCGAGTTGGCGCGCGGGTGCAATGCCGCGGTCGACATCGTGTTGGTTCATCATTCCGACCAGTATCCGGACTACGGCGGTTCGCGCGGTCTTCAGGAGCGGCAGCTCGAGACGGAAGAGCAGTACGTGAGCCACAGCGCGGGCGAGGTGGCGAGAAGCGCGGGGGTGCCCACGACGCACGCAGTACTGCGCGGCGACGTGGTGTCCGCCATCGTCGCGCGTGCGGGGGAAATCGGCGCCGACCTCATCGTCATGACGTCCCATGGACGAACGGGACTCAGTCGGGCATGGCTGGGCAGCGTGGCCGACGGCGTGATCCGGCGGTCGTCGATTCCCGTCCTCATGCTTCGCCCCGCGAGCGAACTCGCCACTCCGCTCGGCGGGCCGGCGCCCTTTCGCAAGATCCTCGTGCCGGTGGATGGCTCGCGCGACGCGATGAGCGTGCTCGCGGCCGCAGCGTCGCTCGCACGCCTGCACGGTGCACGACTCGTACTGCTCCGTATCATCCTGCCCGTGCCGTTCGTGGCGGCCGACCCCATATTGGGCTCGGTGTATCCGGCAACGATCCAGGATACGGTCGCCACCGCCGAAGTCGTTGACGATGCAAAGCGCCAGCTCGACGATGCCGCGCGCTCCATCGTCGCGCGCGACGGCATCGACGTCGAAGTGAATGTCCTCGTCGCCGACGGCGTGGCGCAGGCGCTGCTCGATTTCGCGAGCGCTTCCAGCGCCGACCTCATCGCCATGTCCACCCACAGTCGCGGAGCCAGTCGCCTGCTGATCGGCAGCCTGGCCGACAAGATCATCCGCGGAAGCCGGCTCCCCGTGCTGCTCTATCACGCGAGCACGGAGATCGCCGCGGTGCCGCCGCCCACCTCCACGGCCGAGCAGTGCGCAGCGCCGTTGTTCGGCATCGCCTAGAACGCGTCGCGTCGCGCGATCGCGCATGGCGGCGCGCGCGATGGCAGGCACAGCCGCCTCCAGGATGGTTGCGGCAGGATACGGACGCGCGGTGCAGCGTCCGAATCCGCACGGCCGTCGATCGTGTCGGGAGAAGTACCTACACGGCGTAAGGGACCAACGCGTGAGCCAGCGACGTTTCCCCGACAGAGGGGAGGGGCGGACAGCACGAGATTCAACTCCGCACCCACTCACTCAAACGATCCCGACGATGCCCCTAGACAACCAGTTGCCCGATGCTGCCGTCGACCTCGCACATGGTGTGACGTCGCGGCGCGCCTTTCTCCGGACCGCGTCGTTTACCGCGGCTGGCGCCGCCGCGCTTGCCGCCTGCGGCAAGAACGCCACGGCCACGCCGGTCAAGGGGGCTGGGGCGGCGGCCAGCGCGAGCGTGGCGCCGGCGGCTGCACCGGTGGCAACGGCAGCCACCATTCGCGCCGCCGCCGACGCCATGGACGCCATGCACGAGAAAGGCATCAAGGCGTTTCCGGCAAAGACCAAGGGCCTCGGCAACCAGCTCATGGAGCCCAGGATC
>JBDSML010000184.1:0-24252 GCA_039915865.1 Gemmatimonadaceae bacterium
TGCTCGAACGTCCCGCTCAGCGCGAGCACCGCAGCCCATGCGGCGATCGCCGTGATCGCCGTGGCCGGCGTGCCGAATCGCGGATGCACGACCGCGAGACGCTTGAAGAACACGCCATCGCGCGCCATGGCGAAGTACAGCCTCGGCGCAGTGAGCAGCAGCCCGTTGGCCGCACTGAAGATCGAGACGAGAATCAACGCGCCAACGAGCTTGCCGGCGACGGGGCCGAGCAGCACACCCACGGCGTCAGCGGCGACATGATCGCTCTGCGCCGCTGCCGTCGGCCCAAGCGCAGCGATGTATCCGTAGCTCGCGAGCAGATAGGTGACGACGAGTGCCGCCGTCGCCGCTGCAATCGCGCGCGGGAACGTCCGCTGCGGATCGATCGTCTCGCCCGCCGAGAAGGTGACGTACTGCCAGCCTTCATACGCCCAGAGGACGCCGATCATCGCCGTGCCGAATCCGGTCAGCAGCGACGGCGTGATCGACGACGGCCACATCGGCGCGACATCGCCCGTCGGCGGATGTCCGAACGCAATCAACGCGACCCCCATGAGGAGCAGCGACCCGACCTTCAACCCCGTCGTCAAATTCTGGACGTTCGCACTCCCACGCGTGCCGCGAATGTTGATCACCGCCGTCACGACGATGACGGCGATCGCCACGAGTCGCGCCGCGACCGGTCCGATCGGCACGATCTGCGCGAAGTAGTTCGAGAAGGCGACCGCCAGCGTCGCCACGGAACCGCTGGCGATGACGAAGAAGCTCGTCCATCCATAGAGAAACGCCGACAGCGGTCCGAACGCGTCGCGAATGAACGCGTACAATCCACCCGCTTCCGGCTTCATCGCGCCAAGCTCCGCATACGTCAGCGCACCGAGCAGCGACAGGATCCCCGCCGCGATCCACACAATCATCGCGGGTCCGGTCTGCGATCCCGTCTGGCGCAGCACGAGCCCCGGCACGAGATAGATCCCCGAGCCGATCACGGTGCCCATCGCAAGGAGCACCAGGTCCCAGAATCCGAGCGTGCGACGCAGGTCGCCGGACGATGACGGCGGCATGCTCATGCGTGCTCCGCGGCCAGTTCGGCCGACGCGCGACGTGCACACGCCGCGAGCACCGCCGCGCCGACGAAGATCGCGTCCTCCGACACATCGAATCGCGGCGAGTGCGCGGCGATCACCGGCTCATCCCGCTCACGCGCGCCGACGCGCAGAAAGCAGCCGGGTATCCGGTGCTGGTACCATGCGAAATCCTCCCCGGCCATGTTCGTGATGCCGAGTGGCACGACCGCATCCGCACCGAGCAGCTCGGCCGCTGCATCGGCAGCCCATCCCGATGCGCGCGCATCGTTGATCACCGGCGGCACGCCGGCGCTGAACGTCACTTCGGCCACGACGCGATGCGCCGCCGCGATGTGCGTGGAGATATCGCGGACCTCCGTCTGAAGCAGTGCCCGCGTCGCGTGATCGGTGGCGCGCAGCGTTCCGCGCATCTCGGCGCGCTCGGGGATCACGTTCGACGCCGTCCCTGCGCTCACCGCGCCGATCGTCACCACGGCAGGCGTCGCGGGATTCACGCGGCGCGAGACGATCGTCTGCAGCGCGCTGATCAGCGCCGCCATGCAGACGATGGGATCGGCCGACTCGTGCGGACGAGCCCCGTGTGCGCCACGACCGGTCAGCACGATCTCGAAGACATCTGCCGACGCGGCGAGTGGCCCCTCCTGCGCGACGACCTGGCCCACGGTAAACCTGCGGTCCACGTGGCCCCCGAAGATCGCCTGCACGTCGTCGAGCTGTCCCGACTCCATCACGGCCGCCGCACCCTCGCCGATTTCCTCCGCCGGCTGCAGCACGACGAGCACGTCACCGCTCGCCGGCGTTTCGCGCAACAGCGCCGCTGCTCCCACCGCCCACGTTGCATGGACGTCGTGTCCGCAGGCGTGCATGACGCCAGCGTTCGTCGACGCGAACGAGAGCCCCGTCGCCTCCTGGATCGGCAACGCGTCGATGTCGCCGCGAATCGCCACCACCGGTGCACTCGGATCGCGACCCGCAATGCGCGCGATCAATCCCGTGCGCGCCACGCGATCGAGCCGCGCTGGAGCGAGCGCCTCGAGCTCGCGCGCCAGCACGTCACTCGTGCGATGCTCGGCGAATGACAGCTCGGGATTCTGGTGGAGGTCACGCCGCAATCCGATGAGCCGTTCACGCAATGCATCGGAGACGAGGGCGCGATACGCGACGTGGCTGTAAACCGCTCTGCTCACGACACACCGACCATCGTTCGCTGCGCCCGCAGTTCCTCGCGATGCACGGTCAGCGCCTCGATGCGATCCTCGTCGACGGTGATGCCGAGCCCTGCACGCGTTGGGACGTGGACCATCCCCTCGTCATCCATCGTCCACTCCGGCGAGACGATGTCCTGTGCCCAATAGCGCGCGCTCGGGCTGAGATCGCCCGGCAGGGAGAAGTTCGGCAGCGACGCCAGCGCAACGTTGTATGCTCGGCCAATCCCACTTTCGAGCATGCCGCCGCACCAGACCGGAATGCCGGCGCGCTGAGCGACGTCGTGAATCGCCTTCGACGCAGTCAGCCCGCCGACGCGCCCGGGCTTGATGTTGATGATCCGGCCACTGCCGAGCGTGATCATGTCCTCCGCCCGATCGACCGACGTGATCGACTCGTCGAGGCAGATTGGTGTCGTCATGCGCCGTTGCAGCGTGGCATGCCGCACGAGGTCATCGTCGCCCAGAGGCTGCTCGAGCATGATGAGCCGCAGCTCGTCGAGTTGCGCGAGATGCTCCACATCCTTGAGCGTGTAGGCGGAGTTCGCGTCCGCCATCATGTGCACGCTGTCGCCGAGCGCCTGGCGCACGGCGCGCACATACTCGAGGTCTTGCCCGGGTTGAATCTTGACCTTGATCTTGCGATAGCCCGCAGCAACCGCGGCCTCCGCGCGCTGCACCAGCAGCGCCGGCTCAGCCTGAATGCCGAGCGAGATGCCCGTCGACACCCGGTCGCGTGTGCCGCCAAGTAGCGTGGAGAGCGGCGCGTCCCGGAGGACGGAGGCGAGCCCCCAACAGCCCATCTCGACGGCAGCCTTCGCCATGTTGTGCCCGCGAATGTTCTTCTCGAGCACGGCGTGAATCTCTTCCGGTCCCACGAACTCGCGACCGAGGATCCGCGGTGCGAGCCACTCCCGGATCGCGAGCCATGCGGTCTCGATCGTCTCCGACGTGTAGTTCGGGAGCTGGAAGGCCACGCACTCCGACCACGTCCGGGCGCCACTGGCGTCGAACAACTGCAGCAGCGCGATGCGGCGGTCCGTCACTGTGCCCGACGAAATGCGGAACGGCTCGCGCAACTCGAGGCGGATCTCGCGCAGGATCATGCGGTCGATCTGGAACGTTCCGGAGCCGGTCATGCCGCCACCTTGCGCTGGAGGAGATAGAACGAGCGGGATGCGACGGGGTCTCGCTGCAGTGCCGTCACTTCGTAGCCGCGCGCCAGCGCCCACTGAAAATGCTCGCGCACCGCTTCCCGCCACGCCACGCCCGCGCTCGG
This sequence comes from Gemmatimonadaceae bacterium, assembly GCA_039915865.1. Lineage (GTDB taxonomy): Bacteria > Gemmatimonadota > Gemmatimonadetes > Gemmatimonadales > Gemmatimonadaceae > AG11. Next base: position 3,573 of record JBDSML010000184.1, read on the forward strand.
CGACTGCTCGATCACGTGCTGAATGTCACTCGGGATCTCGATCCACAGCGCTTCCGGCGGCGACGCGACATCGAGCGCGACGTCGCCATCCTGGATCTCCAGCGACAACACAGGCTGCCGCGCCGGGGCGGGCTCGATGACCTCGCGGACGGGCGCGGTGGCGTGCGTGTCCACCGAGACGATGAGGCGATCGGTCGCGATACCGTAGTGCAGGGGGCTCGTCGTCGTACCATACATGTTTGGCACATACTCGACGACGCGCGCACCCAGGCGGTTGAGGTTCAGGTAGGCATTTTTCGCGACGAGTGGATCGAACGTCCACGACATGCGCGTCACGCCGCGCTTCGCGAGCTCGGTCCGCTGCGCTTCCTTGAGGAGGCGTCCCACGCCGAGGTTCCGCGCCGCGTCGCGCACGCCGAGGAGATGTGACCAGTGCACGATCTCGCTCTCGTCGATGCCCGTGAGGCCGAAGAGGAAGCCCACCAGCTCGTCGGAGGCGGTGAAGGCGCCAAGGACGACGCCGCCGACATAGGTGGCGACCTGCAGGAGCGACGCGGGGACGCTATCGGTGTACTCGGGACCCCACACCTCGGCTTGCAGGCCCACGCATGCACGGAACTCGGTGAGCGAGGAGACCGGTCGAATGTAGATGTCCGCTGGCTCGAGGTCGAGCAACGGCGCGGGAGCGGAAGTCGCGCTGGCGCGACGGAGTGCTTCGTGGTTCACGCGGGCGGCATCGGAGAAGAGAATGACGGGTGGCGACGAGCGTGCGGGACGAACATACCCGTCGAGATGGTATACCACAATGGCGTACATGGTCGCTCGTCAGGCGGGTATGCCACCTGACGGACGGCGGTGCAGTCCCTCGGTCAGCCGCCGGTCCGGCCGCCCTTGGCGCCACTCGCGGCCTTGCGGCCAAGAAGCGTGACGTCCGGCGCGAGACCGAAGTAGAGGCCGGTCACCTTGTCGTCCGGCGTGACCTCGAACTTGATGTACTGCGCCACCGCGGGGATCGAGGCGTTGCTGTCCCAGCGAAAGTTGCTGGCATTCCAGTACTCGAGCGTCCCGCTCGAGAGGCCGCGCCGGAACACCAGGCGACCGTTCTCGATGGAGACCGTAGCCTCGCCGTACAGGCTGTCCGCGTAGGTGCCCACGTAGGCCGCGAGGGGCAGCGGCGCGGACACTGGCGTGTGCGCCGCCGTCGTATCCGGCCGGCGCTGCGCGCTGGCGCGCGCCACGGCTTCGCGCGCGTAGTCCCGCACCGGCGCACCGAGATGGCGATCGAAGATGTAGTGCATCACCGCGTCGGCCAGCGGTGTGTGGTCCATGTTGGTGAGGACGACCACACCGAGCTTCTTCTCCGGCAGCATGCCCACGGCCGCCGTCATGCCCGGCGTATTGCCTCCGTGCTGCCACGCCAGCTCGTGCCGATAGTCCTGCACGATCCAACCCATGCCATAGGTGTTGAACAACGTCTGGTCACTGGCGCCGGGACCGCCGGCGGCACCAATGAGCATCTGCGGCGTGTGGGTCTCGCGCAGCGCGGCGGCGCTCACCAGCCGCGTTCCGGCGACGACGCCATCGTTGAGCTGGAAGCGCAGCCACTGCGCCATGTCGTTCGCACTCGACACGATCGACCCCGCGCCCGCGATGTTCTCGGCGTCAAACCGGGCCTTCTTCTCGATGGTCTCCCGGTTCATCGCGTGCGCTGTCGCGAGGTTCGACGTCGTGACGCCACGATACGTCGGGGAGCTCGACGTCATGCCAAGGGGCGTGAAGATGCGTCGCTGGATGAGATCATCCCACGTGCTGCCCGCTGCCTTCCCCGCGGCCTCGCCGGCGGCGAGATACATCATGTTCTGGTACGACCAGCGCGACCGGAACGGCGACTCCGGCTTGAGGAAGCGCACGCGATGCAGGACATCCTCGCGTGACGTGCCGGCGTCGAGCCAGACGAGCTCTCCGCGACCGATGCCGCTGCGGTGCGCGAGCCCGTCGCGAAGCGTCACCTGCGCACTGGCCACTGGATCGTAGAGCTTGAAGTCCGGGAGATACTTCGAGACCAGATCGTCGTAGCGCATCTTGCCGTCGGAGACCATCATCGCCACGAGCGTGGCGGTGAACGCCTTGGTGCTCGAACCGATCTCGAAGAGCGTCTGCTCGGTGACCGGAGTCTGGCTGCCCTCGGCGAGCACGCCGAACCCCCTGCGATAGATCACGGAGTCGTTGCGCACGATCGCGACGGATGCGCCGGGGACTCGCAACGCCTGCAGCGACGTGGCGATGTAGGCATCGAGACCGGGATACGGCTCCTGCCCGCCGAGCGCGCGGGGAAGGATGGACAGCGTCAGCGCCGCCACCACCGTCGCGCAGGAAGTGAGCACGCGTCGCGTCTTCATCATGACCTCGTTCAAGGACCGGAGCTATCGCGTGCCCCAACCTATGCGCACAAGTGGTATACCACAACGGGTCACCATTCCGGCATCCCCGAAAATACGATTCGTGACGTCGGGTGACACTCGAGGAACGCTGCGGCTGCGGCCACGGCAGACAACTGCAAGCTGACAAGTTGCTGTTCCTGATTGAGCAAACACTCAGCGCTCGGATACGGACGCAGGTTGCGCGGACATTTGACCGCCGGTAACCTTCCCGACCATGGCTTCCGCTGCACCGCGCTCCGCCAGCTCACCCGGTAAACGCCGCGCCGACAGCACTGGCGCTCCGGATGCCGATGAACAGCTGGACAACGTCACTCGCGCCTATCAGGCGCTCCGGCTCGTCATCGTCAGCGGACAGCTTCCGCCCGGCTCGCGCATCTCCGAGCGGCTCATTGCAGATCGCCTTGGACTGAGCCGCACGCCCGTGCGCAGCGCGCTGCACCGCCTGGAACAGGAGGGCTTCGTTGCCGCCAACGGACGCGGCCGCGAACGCCGGCTCATCGTCGCGCCGCTCACCATGGACGACGGGCGCGAAGTGATGTTCATCGTCGGACACCTCGAGGGACTCGCCGCGCGCACCGCCGCACTGCTGCCCGCGGCGCGCCGGCGCGAGATCGTGAAGAACCTCCGCGCAACGAACGCGGAGCTCGCGGCCGAAGCACGCCGCCCTGGCGACGCCGACCGCTTCTTCGACCTCGATCACAACTTTCACAACGGCTACGTCGACGGCGTCGTCGGCCCGCGCCTGCTCACCTTGCATCGCGCCATCAAGCCGCAGAGCGATCGCTACTCCCGCCTCTACGTGAGCGTCCTCGCCGACCAGGTCGCCACGTCCGTCAAGGAACACGAGAAGATCGCCGTCAGCATCGCCAAGGGCGATGCGGACGCAGCGCAGCGCGCCGCGGAAACCAACTGGCACAACGCGGCGGAGCGACTCACCCAGATCATCGCGAAGCAAGGTGAGCGTGGTAGCTGGCAGGACTGGGCGCCCGACGTACTACCCGCAAAAAAGCGGTAGCACGTCTCCCACCTCTCGCACCGCTCAGGGACGCTGCCGATCGATCGGTGCCGGACGCGCCATGCGCTTGTTCGGCGTCTGCTCCAAAAGACGTAGCGCTTCCGTCACGGCCCGCTCCAACTGCGGATCGTGACCCTTGATCACGTCTGCCGCCGTGTACTCCACTTCGATATCGGGTGAGATGCCGACGTTCTCGATACCCCATTCCCCCTTGTCGCTGTAGAACGCGAGACTTGGCGCGGTGATCCCGCCGCCGTCGATCGTCGACGGAACGCCAGTGGTTCCAACCAATCCGCCCCACGTGCGCGTCCCCACGAGCGGACCGATCTTCCGCTGCCGGAACATGTAGGGCAGGGCATCACCCCCGGAACCGGCCGACTCGTTGATGATCATCACCTTCGGCCCGAAGATGCCCGCCGCCGGCGACATCCATGGCTTGCCGTCGCGCACGGCGAAGTAACCCATCTGCTTCCGGTCAAGCTCGTTCACGATGTAGTCGGCCACCATGCCGCCGTGATTGTACCGCTCGTCGATGACGGCGCCTTCCTTGTTCTGCTGCGTGAAGAAGTAGCGCGTGAATGCGGCGTAGCCGAGCGTCGACGTGTTGGGCAGCCACACGTACGCGAGGCGTCCGCCCGACAGCTCATCCACCTTGCGCCGGTTGTCCTCGATCCATGCGCGAGTGCGCAGTCCGTCTTCGGTGGCCACCGGAACCACCGTCACGAGCCGCGAGCCTTCGAGCGACGGCGTGCTGTTGATGCGAATCGTGGTCTGTCGGCCAGCCGTCTGCTCGAACATCGAGTACACGTTCGTCGGCGCCGACAGCGGACGACCGTTCACCTCGAGCAGATAATCCCCCTCGACGACATGGATCCCGGGTGCACTGAGCGGCGCGCGCAAGTCGGGATTCCAGTTCTCGCCGGTGAAGATGCGGCGGATGCGATAGCGGCCATTCTCGATGGTGTAGTCGGCGCCGAGCAGTCCGACGCTGACGGGCGCCTCGCCCGGCTCGTCACCGCGGCCGAGGAGATACGAGTGCCCGACCGTGAGCTCACCGCCTGTCTGCGCGACGAGGTAGCCCAGGTCGTTGCGGTGGTTCACGTAGGCGAGGAACGGGCTGTACTTCGCCCACACGGCATTCCAGTCCGCGCCGTGCATCTTCGCATCGTAAAAGAACTCGCGCTGGTTGCGCCACGATTCGCGAAAGATCGCCGCCCACTCGATGTGAGGATCCACCCATGTCTCGAGCTGTGCGACGTTGAGCGCTCCGTCGCCGACCTTGGCCGGCTTGTCGGTCGCGACTGTTCCCCAGCGCGGCGCGCCTCCGCCACCCGCCGAATAGAGCAGCTTCTTCTTGTCCGCCGACACGGTGTACGTACGAACGCCCTCGAGGAACGGCGTCGCCGCACGGTCCTTGAGCTGGAAGCGCTGCACGCGGAGTCCCGCGGCGGGACCAGCACCCATTGGCTCGGAATAGAAGAACGATCCCGCCGGGCCGGCGACGAGCGTGCTGAAATCCCCCGCGGCAACGGGAAGGCTGAGGATCCGTTGTCCGATACCAGCTGCATCGAAGCGCACGACGGTGACGGAGTCCGGCCGCGCCTTCGGTGTCGCGACGGCTGCGGGCTCGTCGCCCGATTCGGGCAGCAGTGGCGACGGTTCATTCGCGCCGAGCACCGCGAGATAGATCGCGCGACGAACGGGCCGGTCGACCTGGCTCATCTCCACCCAGCCGGTCCGCGGGCCGTAATCCGTGCTCGCGAGGAAGTAGAGATACTTGCCACCCGCGTCGAACGCTGGCGACACGGCGTCGGCCAACGCGTCGGTCAGTTGCAATGGCTTTGCGCCCGCGATGCCGTAGATGAACACGGCACGCATGTGGTTGTCGAGGCTCTTCGTGTACGCGATCCATCGCGAATCGGGCGACCATGTGGCGTCGAATGAACGGCCGGGTGTGGCATAGTTGTCGGCGTCGACCTTCGTCGCGCGTCCGCTGGCGACGTCGAGCAGCCACAGGTTGAGGTGGTTGTCCTGCAGCGTCACGTGCTTGCCGCCAGGCGACCACTGGAGGTCGGTGAAGTACGCCGCGCCTGCGCCCGGAAGAGCGACGACGCGCGGCCTGGTCAGCCCCGCCTGCTCGCCGATCATGAGGCGATGCACGCCGTCCGAATCGGACAGCCATGCGAGCTGCGAACCGTCGGGCGACCATGACGGGCTATGTTCGTTCGCCGCCGACGTCTGTGTCAGGTTGCGGGAGTCGCCTTTCTCCGTGGGAACGGTGAAGATCTCGCCGCGCGCCTCGAATGCGGCGCGCACTCCGGTGGGGGAAAGAGCGGCGTCGCGAATCATCGCAGCCACCCGCTTGAACTGCGGGCGTGCCCATGGAAAGTCACCGACGACGTCGATCGCCAGCCGCCGGGTCTGCGCACTCTTCACGTCGAACAGGTGGACGTACCCCGCCTGCTCGTAGACGATGGCGCCCGCGTCAGCCGACGCATTCATGATGTCGAAGTCGTCGTGTCGCGTGAGCTGCTTCACCGCCTTCGTGCCGACGTCGTAGGAGAACAGGTTGGCGATACCATTGCGGTCCGACAGGAAATACACCGTGGTGCCGATCCACATCGCGTTGCGGTCGTTGCTATTCTGCCACGGCAGCTTTTCGACGGCATGGCTCGCGAGCTCCATGATGCGCACCGGCTGCGTGCGACCACCACGGTAGCGTTGCCACATGCTCGTCTCGTACCAGTCGGGCACGAAGGCGGTCGAGATCTCCTCGTACGCGATGCGACGACCGTCAGGTGAGAAGTCACCGGCGAACGCACGCGGCATCGGCAGCGCATCCTCGAATCCACCCTCGGCGGCGACGGTCCACAGGCGCAGATACGAGAGCTGCGGTACGCTGGTGCGATCGGACGCGAATACCACGCGCTTTCCGTCGCGCGTCCAGCCGCGTACCCGGTCGATGCCAGGATGATACGTGAGTCGGCGAGGCTCGCCGCCGGCGCTCGCCACGACGTAGACGTCGGCATTGCCGCCCGCCGTTCGGCTGAACGCGATCAGTGATCCATCGGGCGAGAGCTGCGGATCGCCCTCGACTTCCGGCGTCGATGTGATTCGCCGCGTCGCGCCGCCGTTTCGGCTCGTCGTCCACAGGTCGCCAGCGTACGCAAAGGCGATGGTGTTGCCGTTGATCGTCGGATGGCGGAGGATGCGCGTGCCCTGTGCACTGGCCGCTGTGGCGAGGGCGAACGACAGCACGAGTGAGCGGCTGAGCATCGAGGTGATTCTCCGAACGAATGAGGGGTCCCGGCAGGCACCCGCGTGGCCGACGACGAGGTGATTCACCTCGGATGACGTGCCGCACGGTGACCTTCTCCGCCACGGAGAACTGGCGACGTGACCGGCCCTTCGAGGAAACCAGTGTGGTATACCTGAACTGGATGCCACAAGCTGGAGCCGGCGAGTCGGAGGCGCAAGAGCGACGCGCGCACGGGAGGGCCACACCGCCGCGCGCGTCGAGCTACATGTCGAATTCCCGCGCGAATGCGACCGGGAAGGAGAACGTCTTGGCGCGGCTGCGCGTTTCCATCGCGCCGGCCACGCGCTCCAGACGCTTCGGGATGGCCATGATCTTTTCCTGGGCCTTCTTCCCGATCTCGTCAAGGCCTTCGATGGCGTCGATTGCCCAGTAGCGGATCTGCTCCTCCACGATCGCCATGTAGTCCCTCGGCCCGTAAATGCCGGCACGCCAGATCACGTCGGCCATCTCGCGGAAGTTCGGCATGTTCACGCCCGGCATGTCGATCGACGGCATGATCTCCGCCGCCGACGCGAGCGCCGTGTTCGGATCGCGCGCGAGCACTTCCTTGAAGATCGTGCGATAAAAGGTGTAGTGACGCGCCTCTTCCTTGGCGACGTTCGAGAGGACCGTACCAATCGTCGGCTCCCACCTGCTGGCGAGCTTGCCCGTATTGGCGTGGCTCACCTGCGTCGCGCGCTCCTGCAGCGTGGTGTAGACGAAGACGCGATAAGGATCCTTGTCCCACGCCGGCTCGAATCCCGCCCGGATGTACTCGAACTGCATGCGCTCGAGAATCGGATTGTCGAGGATCTTGCTGTCGTGCATATAGTCGTGGAGCACCGCGCCGTGCCGGTCTTCCTCGGCGGTCCACAGGTTGGTCCACTTCGCCCAGAACGTATCACCGCCCAGGTAGGTGGCGAGCAGGCGGTGAAAGTGCGGGAGCCCCTCTTCCGTGAGAAGATTGAGCGCGAGCGCCACGCGCGCCGGCAGGCTGATGCCATCGGCCTTGGCGCGAAGCTCACGGATGAAGCCGTCAGGATCCGTATCCGGCGGCGGCGCGAGGAGTTCACTCGGAAACCACAGGACGCGCTTCGCCTCGTGCACGACCATCAACTCGTGCACCACTGGCTCGAGGTCGGCGAGGACCTCGACCTTGGCGAGGATCTCAGCTTCGTGAGGTGTCATCGCTATCAATCTGACAGGTTTCGCACGCAGGGTCCAGCCACCCGGGCACGCGGTCTTGACTTGGCAAGCGCGCGGCCATCTGTTCTTCCTCGCACTCTCAGGAGGATCGAATGCCGCTGCCACCAGGAAATGCGGAGCGCAGGATCGCCGAGGTGCTGCTCACGCACTGGGATCCGCTTCGTGTCCGCGACACGTCGGGCACGCACGAGGAGTACCTGGCTCATGCGCACTCGGTGTACGGCCTCCTCGCCCGCGGCGCGTCGTCGGTGCAGGTCTCGCGCTACCTCCACCACATCGAGAGCGACGAGATGCATCATCCCGAGCTTGCAGCCGAAGACCTGACGCCGCTGCTGACCGCACTTCGCGCCATCGACCTCGACGCCTAGACATACTCCTCGGTCGGTGGCGCGCCGGGAAGCGACTGGCGAACTTCCGCCGATGGCGCTCACCGCAACGATCTACAACTTCGACGTCCAGCTCGCCGACGTGGATAGGGGGGTCTACGAATCCCTGTCCTTTCGCGTCGCCTGCCAGCCGTCGGAGACCGAGGAGTATCTGCTCTCTCGCGTTCTCGCGTATTGCCTCGAGTATCGCGAGGGCATCGGCTTCTCGAAGGGCATCGCGGAACCCGACGTTCCGGCGCTCGCCGTGCGCGACCTCACCGGTGCGATGCAGGTATGGATCGAAGTCGGCGCACCCGACGCAGCGCGGCTGCACAAGGCGAGCAAGGCGTCGCCGAGGGTGGTGGTCTACACACATCGCGATGCGGCGCGCCTGGTGTCGCTGCTCGCCGGCGAGCGGATTCATCGTGCCGCTGCGCTGGAGTTCTACGGTATCGACCGCGAGCTCATCGACGGGCTGGTGTCACGCCTCGACAGGCGCAACAACTGGGAGATGTCGGTGACGGACCGCCATGTGTACGTCGCCGTGAACGGCGACACGGTCGAGGGTGACATCGTGCGGCATCAGTTGCTGTAGAGCGTCTGCCGACGTTACTCGATATACCCGCGCAGCCGGTCGAGCATCTTCGTATCCGTCGCGGTAGCATCATCGAGCTTCGGCGTCTCGATCACCTTCGGCACGCTCGCCAGCCGAACATCGTTCATGATTCGCCGGAAGGGCAGTTCCCCGAGTGACCCCTCGGCAATCAGCTCATGCCGGTCACGATGCGAATCGAACGGCGTCTTCGAGTCGTTGAGGTGCATCACCTTGAGGCGCCCCAGACCCATCGCGTCGTCGAGACGGGCGAACACGCCGTCGTAGTCCTTCACGAGATCGTAGCCCGCCGAGTACACGTGGCAGGTATCGATGCAGATGCCGAGTCGGTCGCGATACCGTGCGTCGACGAGCGAGATGATCGCCGCCAATTCCTCGAACGTTGCGCCGAGGGACGTGCCCGAGCCGGCGGTCGCCTCGAGACAGAGAATCGTCTGCCCCGGCGATGCCGCGAGTGCCTCGCTGATCGCGTCGGCATTTCGCGCGATGCCTGCTTCACGCTCGTCCATGTAATTGCCGGGATGCGACACCAGGTAGTCGAGTCCGAGCGCGCGACAGCGATGGAGTTCCTTCGTGAACGACTCGATCGACCGCGCGCGCAGCACCGGATCGGGACTCGCGAGGTTGATGAGATACGAATCGTGCGCCATCGTCGCGCTGACGATCGTCGTCGCCAACCGTTCGCGAAAGTTGGCGCACTCCTCGTCGAGACAGTCTCGCTCCGCCCATCGGTTTCCCATCTTGGTGAAGAGTTGCATCGCCGTCGCGCCGATGGCCGCGGCACGCGCCGGTGCCTCGGGCACACCGCCGGCCGCACTGACGTGCGCACCAAGGAGCGGAGCCGGGGGCAGCGCACGAGCCACCTTCTTGCGAGCTGGTGTCATTCCGTGATCGCGGGTGTTCCACGCAGCACACGCCCGCAGCGAGGGCAGTGGATGTCACCCGTCTCGCTCGGCGCGTACTCGAAGTCTCGTCCGCAGGTGCACTCGACCTCGAGAGCATCGTGTCCACACACGATGCAGAACTCGTCGTCCGGCTCGTAAACGCGGAATCGACCGCACACGCCACAGCGCTTCGTCATGGCCATGATGCTATCGCGATCCGCGCAGCCACGATTCGGGATCGACCGCTTGCTGCGACGGCGCGGTGCGAATCTCCAGGTGCAGGTGAGGCTTGAGGTCGGGATCCGAGACGCCGACCGTGCCGATCACGTCGCCGCGCTTGATCACGCTGCCTGCCTTCACGCTGCCCGTGTTGAGCGACGAGTAGATGGAGTAGTCGCCGCCACCGTGATTCACGACGACGGTCAGCCCATAGGTGCCGAGCGGGCGCACGCTGACGACGGTCCCTGGGGCCACGGCCTTCACCGGCGTGCCGATCGGCGCGGCGATGCCGATGCCGTTCCATCGGGTGGTCGTGTTGTTCGGATTGATGACGCGCCCGAAGCGATAGAGCACCGTGCCATCGACCGGCCAATCGAGCTTGCCGAGATCCGACGTGCGAAGGGCGCTCGCCGTACGCGGCGCGTTGGGACGCGCGGTCTCGGTGCGCTTGCGTTCTGTTTCGATCGTCGCGATCACGCTGCCAAGCCGCTGCTCGGACTGCCTGATGCGCGCGAGCCGGTCCTGGATCTGCTGGGTGGACTTCTGTGCCTGCACCAGGCTCGTCGAACGCAGGCGCGACAAGATGGCCAGCCGCTCTTCCTCGCGCTGCTTGTCGCCCCGGTTCTCCTCGACCGCGTCGCGCAGCTTCAGCAGTTCGGCGCGTTGGCGAGCGATGTCGTCGCGCAACACTTCCACCCGCTTCACGAGCGAGCGGTCGTGCACCGCGAGCTCGTGGAGGTACTTGTACCGTGCAATCAGCTCACCGAACGACCGCGCGGTGAGCAGCGCTTCGGCGGAGTAGAGCGGACCGCGTTTGTAGATGTCGATCAGCCGTCGTTGCAGCGCGCTGCGACGAAAAGCGAGGTCGCCCTCCGCCATCGCCATGCGGTTGGTCGTCTCGGCGACGTCGTTGGTGATCGCGGCGAGCTGCAGGTCGAGCGTCTTGAGGACGAGCTCGGTCGAAGCGCGTTGCCGGTCGAGGTTGGCGACTTCCTCGGACAGGTCGTGCACGTTGCCCTGAAGGTTCGCCATACGTCGCTCGAGGTCGGCGCGTTCGCGCCGAATGCGCTCGAGCTCGTCGCGCTGTGCGCGAATGCGTGCGTCCGCGGCCTGCGCCGGCAGGGCGCACGGGAGCGCGACGAGCGTCAACAGCAGGAAGAACCGAAAGAGCAGGCCCCTCGTCTTCGCTCGGGACGACACCCCGCTGACTAAATGCGACGTAGATGCCTCCCCACCGAGAGCGAACTGCCGATCAGCCCGATCAACGCGCCGAAAAGCAGTCCGAGCAACGTCACCCGCACATCGAAGAACACCGTCTGAATCAGGTACTTGTCGATCAGCGTCCGCGCGACGTAGGTGAGCAACAGCGCGAGCAGGCCGCCCATCACGCCCTTCGCGATCCCCTCGATGAGGAACGGCCGGCGGATGTAGGAATCCGTCGCACCAACGAGCCGCATGATCGAGATCTCCTGCGCGCGCGACAACACGGCCATGCGGATCGTCGCGCCGATGATGATCACCGACACCGCGGCAAACGAGAGACCGAGCACGAGACCAGCGATGCCAGCGATGTTCCGTAGTCGATACAGCTTCTCGATCCACTCCTCGCCGTATCGCACGTCGTCGATGAACGAGAACGCGCGGACGCGAGACGCCACGCGCTTCACCGTCGCCGGGTCGCGCGAGCCCGGCTTGAGCCGGACGTCGATCGAGGCGGGCAGCACCGCACCCTCGAAGACATCGCGGAAGTCGCCGAGCTCCTTCTTCGCGCGGACGAGTGCCTGTTCCTGCGTGACCATCTTGGCGTCCAGCACTTCGACGTAGCCGGCAATGTCCCCCGCCGCCGTGGCCAACTGCTCCGGGCTCGTGCCCTCGGCGACGAACGCGCGGATCTCGACGCGATCCTCGAGCCTGTCGAGCGCGTCGCGAATGTTGAGCGCCACGAGTCCGAACAGCCCGAACGCGAACAGCGAGAAGGCGATGGTCGTGATGCTCAGGATGCTCAGCAACGGCGTGCGACGGAACGTGATGAGCGCATCGCGCAACGTGCGCTTCATTCGTCGCGCGCCTGTCGCGCCGCCTGTTCGTGTGAGTCGAACACGATGCCGCCGCGATTCATCTCGATCGTGCGGAATTCCTGCCGGCGAATGAGCTCGAGGTTGTGCGTCGCCATCATGACCGCCGTGCCGCCCGCGTTGATCTCGCGCAGCAGCTGGAAGATGCCGCGCGTCGCCCGGTCGTCGAGGTTACCCGTCGGCTCGTCGGCGATGAGCACGAACGGATCGTTCACGAGCGCGCGCGCGATCGCGACGCGTTGCTGCTCGCCGCCCGACAGCTCGCGCGGATAGGCCGTGCCCTTGCCCGAGAGCCCGACCTGCGTGAGCACGCGCGCGACCTTCGGGCCGATCACCGCCTGCGGTGCGCCCGTGACCTCGAGCGCGAACGCGACGTTCTGCTCCGCGGTGCGGTTGTCGAGCAGGCGGAAATCCTGGAACACGATGCCGAGCTTGCGACGCAGCTTCGCCACTTCGCGATCGGTCGCGGTGATCGAGCTGGTGCCGCTCACGCGCACCTCGCCCGTCGTCGGCCGCTCCTCCAGGTACACCATCTTCAGCAACGTCGTCTTGCCCGCGCCGCTCGGGCCGGTGAAGAAGAGGAATTCTCCCTTCCCGATGTTGAGCGAGACGTCGTCGACAGCAGTGCCGGTGCGCGGGTAGGTCTTCGAGACGTGAGTGAACCGGATCATGCGTCCATCTAGCTCTCGAGCGCCTCTTCTTCACTCTCGATCAGCTTCCACGTCGAGCCCGAGGTCACGGTATCCACCACCGCCTTCAGCAGGCCGATGAGGATTGGGCCGAGAAGGATGCCCGCGAGACCGAAAGTGTACACGCCCGTGATGAGCGCGACGAACATCCAGTAGAAGTTGAGGACGCGCGAGCGGTCCGCGGCGATCTTCGGGCGAAGATAGGTCGAGATGAAGACGGTGTTGACCAGCGTGCCGATGACGATCATCGCGATCGCCGGCCCGACCGCATCGCGGAAGATGACCAGCCAGATGGCCACCGGCACGTACACGCTCCACGACCCGACGATCGGGAAGAAGCCGATGATGAACGAGACGACGGCCAGCGCTCCGGCGAGGGGCACGCGGAACGCCAGGTTCATCCCGAGGATGATGAGCGACTTGAGCGTCTGCGTCAGCAGCGTCGAGTAGATCGCGCCGTACAGCACGCCGCGCACGTTGACTTCGAGCGAACGGCGGAGCTGTTCGTACCGCGGCGGAATCTTGCTCGAGAGATACGTACCGACCTTGTCGGCTTCGAGCAGGATGTAGAAAGTCGTGAACAGGAAAATCGCCGCCGAGACGGAGAAGTCCTTCAGCGCGCCCTTGATGGCCAGTGGGAGCTTCGTGCCGTACGCCGTGGCCTCCACCACGAAGTTGCCGAGCGCGGCGGCCGACTTGGCGCCCTTGAGAAAGACCACGCGCTGCACGGCAGCGTCGATCTTCTTGACGATCTCCTCCTGGTGCAGGCTTGCATAGCCCAGCACGTCGGCGAGCTCGCTGTAGCTGTATGCCAGGACGAGCAGCACCGGCAGGATGACCGCGAGCAGCGTGAGGATCGCCGACAGGGTCGGCTTGCCGGTCTTTCCCACGAGCCACAAGTGGACGGGCCGGATGTAGAATCCGATGATCAACCCGAGGATGGCGGCGATGACGACCGTCTTCACCATCCACAGGAACAGCCCCAGCACCACGACGCCGAGCATCGTGGTAATGAGAATCCGACGAACCTCGGGGAGGGTCAGCTCGCCGATCGCCGCGTTCACACGCCGTTCGACGCGTCGTCGTTCGTGCTCGCCCGGCAAATTGGGCAGAATGATCTCACTCATCAGTGCAGCGCCTGCTCGATGTCCGCGATCAGGTCGTCCACATCCTCGATCCCTACGCTGATGCGCAGGAAGCCATCGGGGATGCCGACTTTCGCACGCTCCTCCTGCGTGAGGTGCGTGTGCGACGAATGCCGTGGCTCGCTTATCAAGGAGTCTACACCGCCGAGGCTCGGCGCGTGGCGAATGAGGCGAAGCTTGCGGATGAACCGGTCGGCCGCGCGACCTCCGCCCGACAGCTCGAGACCCAACATCCCGCCGAATCCGTCCATCTGCTGCGCGGCCACCGCGTGGTCGGCGTGCGTCGCCAGCCCCGGGTAGTGAACGGCCTTCACGTCCTTCCGGTCAACGCTCCACTGCGCGATGCGCAGCGCGTTCTCATTCTGCCGACGCACGCGGACGTCGAGCGTCTTGAGGCCGCGCTCCAGCAGCCAGCAGGCGAAGGGATCGGGCGCCTGGCCCCACACGATCATCTTCTGCCGCACTTCCTCGATGTACGGCGCGGTGCCGAGCACCGCGCCGCCAAGGACATCGTGATGGCCGTTCAGGTATTTCGTCGCCGAATGGATGACGACGTCCGCGCCGTGTTCGAGCGGGCGGAAGTTCACCGGGCTCGCGAAGGTCGAGTCGACGACGAGGGCGAGTCCGATCTCCTGCGTCAGGTAGCTCACGGGCCGCAGGTCGACCACTCGGCACGTCGGATTGACGGGCGACTCGAGGAACACCGCGCGCGTCTCCTTGCGGAGTCGCTTCCGCCATCCGCGCGACTCGAGCGGGTCGACGAGCGTGACGTGGATGCCAAGCGTGGCGAATTCGTCGGTGAGCAGCTTGTGCGTGCCGCCGTAGATCCAGCGGCTCGCGAGCAGGTGGTCGCCGGGTCGGAGCAGGGCGAGCAGCGCGCATGCCGTCGCGCCCATTCCGCTCGACGTGAGCACACACGCCTCAGCCTTCTCGAGTGCGGCGAGTCGCTTTTGCACGACCTCCGCATTCGGCGTGTTACCGTAACGCGGATAGAGGAGGTCGTCGGTCTTGCCTGGCTCGAGGACGTACGTCGCGCTCTGATTGATTGGCGTGACGACCGGTGTTCCCGGCGTGTGTGCCGCTTCGCCCGCGTGGACAGCCAGCGTGGCGAGTGCCTGCGGACGCGGTCGGCGAGAGGAGGCCACGATAGGCGGGGAGGCGCGCCGCTTCAGGCGAAGAATCCGCGACGCGTGTGCGAGTCGAGGTCCGGCTTCACGACGCGCACCACCTCGGAAACCGACACGCCCGCGACGTCGCGAAGGCCGACGTCACCGCGCTTCACGGCCTCGTCGAGGATCACGGTGGCGAGCTCCTGGCGTCGCGGACCATAGACCCACGCGAGCTCGCCATCCTGAAGCAGCCGGACCCTCGCGTCGTCCGGATGGAGCCGCACCTGCGGACCGCGGTCGGGATCCGACACGCGCGTCCCGACGAAGGATGCGACGCGAAGCACCTTGCTGCGCGCGTCCTCAGGCATGCGCCTCCCCCAGCCCTCCCACCGCGATATAGCCGTCGCCAAGGCGCATGAGCAGCCGGCGACGATGCAGGATGTCGAGGACGCGCGCGCATTCGTCCGGCAATGAGCCGAGGGCGATCGCGAGATCGGCCGCGCACGCGCGTCCGAGTTCGTAGACCTTGTTCCACGCCACGCGCTCGCCGTCGTTCACCATGCCGACGACACGCGCGCCGTCATGGGTCTCGAGCACGAGCGCGAGACCGTGCCGCTCGAGGACGGTCTCGATGGCATCCCAGTGATCGTCGGTGACGCCACGGAAGAGGAAGTAGGCCTCGAGCTCCTCGCGCTCTGCCGCCACGTACCGCAGCAGCAGCTTCGCGACGACTTCGTCGGCGCAGGAGAAATCGATCATCCCGACATGCGAGAAGTCGATCACGGTGAGCGAACGCTCGCGCGAATCGGCGAGCAACGCCTCGATCTGCTTCCGCACGGCAGCGCCGGTCGGTCGCGTGACAAGATTGGAATAGAGCTCGCACGACAATGTCTGTCGTAGCATGTAGCTCACGTCGATATGCATCATCATCGCGGGGCCCCGGAGACCCGCTCAGGTATCGTGACTTGCACTTGCGACCCCGGAAATGGGGCCAATTTTTCAGCGAGCGGGAGGTCGTCATCCCAACTCGGAACGATCGCGATTTTTGCCGTGCCGCTGCGGACGCTGACTTTCCCGTCCCAACGTCCAATGTAACGTCGCACGCCTGCAAGCCCCTGCCCGCGACCTGGATCACGAAAGCGGCTCACGCCGCGAATGACAGCCTCTTCCAGTGCGGCCGCGTCGTCCCAGCGATCGTTGCGCACGCGGCCAGGCGCACTCTCGAGCGACTGGCGAAACCCGAGCCCGGCGTCGCACACCGCGATCACGACCACGCGACGGTTCGCCAGCCGCTTGCGATAGGTGTAGGTCTGCACCGCGACCCAACCGCCGCGCCCGGCATGCTCGACGATGTTCTGGCAGATCTCCGAGAGCGTCATCGCGAAGCCGACGGTGGCCTTCGCGTCGATGTTGAGCTCCTTCGAGAGTATCTGCTGCGCCTTCTGCTGGATGCGCCCCACGACCTCGTGCACGTCCTCGCTCTTCACGACGGGGGTGATCTCGAGCAACACGCTGGATTCACCGCCACGCGCCTTGGGCACGGATCCACGCAGGTCGTACAGCTCCTCCGCGTAGTTGAAGAAGCCCGTGCGCGCCCAATAGCTCGACGTGTCCTCGTTGTCAGGTGCCGCGAACGTCGCACGCTCCGGACGTGTCTGCCCGAGCGTGAGCAGGGCCGTGAGCCCATAGGGCGACGCCCATCGCGTGTGCCGTGCGTCGACAAGCAGCTTCGCGTCGTGTGGAACCGACGCAAGCTGCTCCACCACCTGCTCGAACGTCTGGTCGTCCAGAGAGGGGGGAACAGTGATGACGCTGGTCACTTGAGGCTGAGTTCTCCGCGCAGGTGGGCCGCGAGTCCCGTGGCGCCTCGGTGTCCGACATTCCGGGCGGCGGCCACCGCGGCCGCGAGCATCGCGTCGCCTAACTTATCACCGGCAAGCATCCGGGAGAAATAGGTCGCGCCATAAACATCGCCGCAGCCTGTTGGATCGCCAGACCCATTGACATTCACTGCGGGGACCAGCGCCGTTCGCACCGCACCGAGCGCCCCCGTGCCACCTCGCGGCGAGGTGGACAATCCGCCACGAGGCGGAAGATCACATATCGTATCGAAGCCTGCGTTAGCCACATAGATCGCGCCGCGCTTTCCCAGCGTCACCAGCAGGCACGACACCCCCGCCGCCAGCGCCGTCGCCGCCAAACTCATCGAGTCCGGAGCGATCGTCGCCATCTCTTCCTCGTTCATCTGCAGGAAGTCGAAGCACGCACACCACTCCGCCACATTCGGGATCGGACGGAAGGTGCGCAGTCCATCCGGCTGCACTGCCATCACTTTCATATGGAGGTCGCAATGAATGGGACCTTGAAAATGCTGGCGCAGAAGTTGGGTCGTCTCGAGGTCGAGCTCCCAGCCGCTCAGGAAGTTGATGTAGAGCGCATCGAGCCGCGATTCATCGACGAGCTGCTTGAGGGCGAGCCAACTCCACGCGGGAATCTCTCCGCTCAAATGCTCGGTGCGACGCTCGTCATCCAGGTAGCGAAGCTCGACGCGATGTCCAAGGTACGGCACCTCGATCAGCGCCGCGTCGGCCGCGATATGCCTGAGTGTGTGCAGGTACTCGCGTGCGCGCGCCGCGAGATCGTATCCCACCTTGAGAATGGGCACGATCTCCCAGTCGTCCGGCAACCCGGCATCGAGTCCGCTGAGCGTATACGTGATACCGCCCCATTCCTCGACCGGCACACTGCGCGCATCTCGTCCGTGAATGACGTCCCACACGAACGTGCCGATGACCCCAACGCGCTTTGTCACGAGCGCTATACGCCGCCGAGATACTGTTGCTTGAAGCTCGCCACGGCGCCCACCACGCCCGCCGTCCCTGGCAGCTCGCCCGGTACGATCTTCACCGCGCGCACCGCAGGGCTGAACGCACGCCGTCGCACCTCCGCACGCAGTGGCACGAACAGCGCATCGCCCGCGGCTGTCACGCCGCCCGCCACGACCACGATGTCCGGATTGAAGATGTTGAGCAGATTCGCCACGCCCGCACCGAGATAGCGCGCCGTGTCGCGCACGATCTCGTTCGCAATCTGATCCCCCGCTTGCGCTGCGTCGTACACGATCTGCGCGGTGATCTCGTCGAACTTCCCATTCACCATCGCAGGAATCGACGACTCGCCCTCCTCGCGCACGAGCACCTCGCACGCGCGCGTCGCGATTGCCGGAGCCGAGGCGTAAGCCTCCAGGCATCCATAATTGCCACACTTGCAATGCCGGCCATTGAGGTCGATCGTCGTGTGGCCGATCTCGCCCGCCATGTCCGACGAGCCGTGATAGAGCGCGCCATTGAGAATGAGCCCGCCGCCGATACCCGTGCCGATCGTGATGCCGACGACGTTCTTCCCGCCGCGTGCCGCACCCTGCCACCACTCGCCGAACGTCGCGCAATTCGCGTCGTTGTCGAGCGTTGTTGGCAGTTTCAGCCGGTCCTGGATCCGCTTTCGTAGCGGAAAGTCCTTCCATCCAAGATTCGGCGCGACGAGGACGATGCCCTCGTCGCGATCCAGTGGCCCCGGCGCTCCGATCCCGATGCCGACGAAATCCGTTCGAACGGCATCCGTCTGTGCCATGGCATCGACGATCACGCCTTCGATCAGTCCGATCATTCGCTCGGCGACGCCTTCATCACCGACGGACGAATTCGTCGGGATGCTGCGCATCGCATGATGCCGCGACCCGTCGGCCGTCATTGCGCCGGCGACGATGTTCGTGCCGCCGAGGTCGACTCCAATGATGTATTGCTGGCGCCCGGAACTGGTCATGCGTCAACGTTACCGGGAGAGACGAGCGAGCGCACCTGTTCGGCCACTCCGGCCGCCTCGAGCTCGCGCATGCACTTGAAGTGCCCGAGTGGACAGGTCTGCGGCCCGTGCCGGTCGCAGGGGCGACACGTGAGCCCGGTGTGGCCGATGACCACCGCGCGCGGCGCCAGCGGTCCGAAGCCAAACGCCGGCACGGTGGGCCCGAAGATCGATACGGTCGGCGTCGCCATCGCCGACGCGAGATGCCCAGGCAGCGAGTCGTTCGTCACGAGGGCGGTGGCGCGTCCGATGAGATCAGCCGATGCGAGCAGCGACAGCTTTCCCGTTGCGTCGATGGCGTTGGGTACTGCCGCGACGATCGTGCGGGCGAGCTCCGCGTCATCGGCGCCGCCGACGATCACGATGCGCGACGTGGCGGCGAGCTGTTGCGCGAGCTCCGCGTAATACGGCCACCGCTTTGTCCCCCACACGCTGCCTGGCGCGAGGGCGATGAACGAATCACCGGCCGTCACACTGCCTGACGTCAGCAGGGCATCCACGGCCGACCGATCAGCGTCGCCGGGATGCAGCGTCGGACGCAGCTCGTCGACCGACGGCTCGCGGCCGTTCGGCCGCGCGAGCATGAGCAGGCGCGCCGCGTGATGCAGGTCTTCGCGGTACTTCACGCGCTTGGTGTAGAGCCACCGGCCCGCCGACGTATCGAAGCCAACGCGTGACGGGATGCCCGCCACCAGCGCGAGCGCCGAGCTCCGCCACGAGCCCTGCGCGAGCAGTGCGATGTCGTACTTCTCCTCGCGCAGCTTCTGCGCGAGCGAGATCAGCCCGCCCAGCCCACTGTCCACGCCACGCTTGTCGTACGGGATGATGCGGCGCACGGCGGGATGGTTCGCGAGCAGCGTCGCGGACGCTGGCGTCGTGACGACATCGACGGGCCCACGGCGCGCGAGCTGTGCGAGCAACGGCGTTGTCAGCACCGTGTCCCCGAGAAACGACGTCTGGATGACGAGCGTGGAGGTCACGGCACGGTCGCGGTGCTAGTCGACCTGCAGAACCGCGAGAAACGCTTCCTGTGGAATCTCGACGGATCCCACCTGCTTCATGCGCTTCTTTCCCTCCTTCTGCTTCTCGAGGAGCTTGCGCTTGCGGCTGATGTCGCCGCCGTAGCACTTCGCGAGCACGTCCTTGCGCACCGCCTTCACCGTGGTGCGTGCGATGACCTTCGTGCCGATCGCCGCCTGGATGATCACTTCGAATAGCTGTCGCGGAATGAGCTCCTTGAGCTTGTCGGCGATCTTGCGGCCCCAGTCGTACGCCTTGTCCGTATGGCAGATGACACTGAAGGCGTCGATCGCGTCGCCGTTGATCAGCATGTCGAGCCGCACGAGATCGCTCGCGCGATACTCCAGCATCTCATAGTCGAGTGATGCATACCCACGAGAAATCGACTTCAGGCGATCGAAGAAGTCGAGGATGATCTCGCCGAGCGGAAATTCCCAGTCGAACTCGACGCGCTGCTGGTCGAGGTACGTCATGTTCTTGTAGACGCCGCGCCGTTCGGTGCCGAGCGTCATGATCGGACCGATGTAATCCGACGGCGCCATGATGCGCGCCTTCACGTACGGCTCTTCAATGCGATCGATCACCGCGGTGTTCGGCATCAACGCCGGATTCTCGACGAGCTCCATGGTGCCGTCGGTCTTGTAGACCTTGTACTCCACGCTCGGCACGGTCTGCACGAGATCGAGCTCGTACTCGCGCGTGAGCCGCTCCTGCACGATCTCCATGTGCAGCAGGCCGAG
>JBDSML010000200.1:0-33946 GCA_039915865.1 Gemmatimonadaceae bacterium
ACCGCGCGCTACAAGCTCGTCGGCGACGAGCTCGTATGGGATCGCAGCTTCGGCCGGCCGACGAATGCCGTCGTCCTCCCGGCAGGATGGATGCTCACCAACAGCTCCATCCCGGCCACTGTGAGCACGATACCGGATGGCCGAGTGCGTCTGGATTTTGTCAATCAGCGGCCGGATGAGTTGGCGGTGCTCATCACGGCGCGCCGTCGCCCACGCTAGGGCTTGTAGGCGATGCGCAGCGTATCGCTCGGCGCGTAGGTTCGCAGGAACGAGCGCGACGCACAGTGCGGTGAGCAGTTGTTGTCGCACGCACCGAAGCCCTTCGCGCTCTGAACGAGGCGCGGCTCCACTGCGGGACCGGGTACGTACTGCGCGACACTTGTGTCCCTCTTGAGCCACATCATTGGATACGCGCTGTCGGCCGGAACGATGAGTGTGCGATACGGCCCTTCCGGGCCGGCGCTCGTGTCGCGCCACACGTAGTTCAGTCCTGGTGCGATTCCCATCCCCGCGTATGCGCCATCGCTATTCAACCGATAGAGGAAGCGATTTCCCGGCACGCGACCCGTCCCACTCGTCTGCGTCGCCGTCGAGATCGTGATCTTCGGCAGCGTTCCGCCAGGCGCATCGATGAGCGTCGTATCGACGGGCACGGGCTGGCGCTCGGCGCCATAGGTGTAATTGGTCGTGGCCTCGGCGAGATAGGCGCTGCGCGACGCGGCACCGGCGACACCGATGCTATCGACTTTCGACTCCTTCGTGAAGCACGCGGCCAGCAGCAAGGCGGTCATGGAAAGGAGCATCCACCGCTGCATCGTCGTGCGCCGATCATCGACTCGCGTCATCGCTGTCTCCTGGAAAGTGAATGCTCGTGCTTCATGGTTGGCGCGTTCCCTGACGGCTGCGCAGGACGTCGATGCGGCGACGCAGTTCGGGATCCGCATCGCTCCACAGTATCACCGCCGGCCGGGCCCATTTGTCGAATGTCGCGAAATCGCGCGCCTGCCATGCGAGGTCGGAGCGCAACGCCATCGCCGGTGCAATCGATGCTGCGACCGCCATGTTCGTCACCAGGCTGATTCGTGCGCGTGGCATTCCGGCGAGTCCTGCGTCGAGCTGTGCGGTCGCCGTTGCCGTATCGCCCAGGGCGAGCAGCATCATCGCGTGGTGATAGAAGTTGTCGACCCCCATCGTGCCCGGCGAGAATTCCGCTGCGCGAGCGATCATCGCGCGACTGAATCGATGCGCCGAGGCTGTGTCGTGCTTCGCGACGGCAATGCGCATGGCCAGCCGTTGATCGCGATCAGGCGCTACAGTGAACGACGCAAGCGGCGCGAGCTGATCGTAGGCGAGCCCGAAGGTGTTGCGAAAGAGCATCTGTCGGGCTTCGGCCTGTTCCGCCGCCGGAATCCACGCGTTGATCGACCGCGACGTGCGCGCCAGCGTGGCACGTAGACTGTCGCGCGGTCCGCCGAGTGCCGCGTAGGCCTGCAGTTGCAATGCGCCGGAGGTGACTTCGCTCGGAAGCGTTGCCCGCTTGCCATTCGCCGCCACGAAGGGGACGCTCTCGCTGTCCGATGCGGCGCGCGCGCTGAGTGCGGCGGCGCGCGCCGCACGACCCGTCAACGCGGCAATTCCGGCGAGATAGCCCGCTTGATACGGCGTGGGCGACGACCATTCGCGCAGCGCAGAATCGGCGACCGCGCGCGCCGCGGCAACGCTGTCCGCCTTGAGCAGCAAGCGCACGAGCAGCACCTCGCGTCGCGTTCGATCGGATGGAGGTACCGTTCCGCGCAGCGAGTTGCGCGCTGCCGTCAGCGCGGCGGGCATTCCGGCGCCTGATCCGGCAATGCCGTTGGCCGCCTCGAGCGCAAGCGCATGATTCTCCTGGGCGTCGCCGCTGGCCGGAAATGCGCGCACCCAATCCGCCGTCAACTGACGATACGTCTCGGCACCCCAGAGCACCGCCTGCCGTTCGGTTGCTGGCCGCGCGGACGGCGCGATCGC
Source organism: Gemmatimonadaceae bacterium (assembly GCA_039915865.1). GTDB lineage: Bacteria > Gemmatimonadota > Gemmatimonadetes > Gemmatimonadales > Gemmatimonadaceae > AG11. The sequence goes on from JBDSML010000200.1 coordinate 2,008, forward strand.
CTGCGCATACGGCCGCGGTGTGAACGCGAGCGTGTTCGCGGCGAATGACGGGAACGCGGCGAAGCGCTGTGTGTCCGGTGCCACCGCCACTCCGCGCCGAAGTCGCGACTCCTCGGTGAACAGCACACGACGCGACAGCCGGGCGAACGCCACCCCGCGCTCGGCGATGTGAAACGACGGGACGAGCGTCAGGGCGCGTCGATACGAGGTGATCGCCGTCTGCGTGCTGCCGCGGAAGCTGTAGCCGCTCGCGCTCTTCGCATCGCGAACGACGATGGCATCGCGTGCGTTGCAGTCGCCCAGCCCGAACCAGGCAGAGAAGTCGAGCGAATCGGTGTCGATGAGCGTACGGTAGCGCTGGCAGGCTTCCGCCATGCGGCCTTCCGCGAGGTCGAGCAGTGCTCCCGCATGCGCGCGGTCGCGTGGCGACAGTGTGGCAGACAGTGCGACGGCGCGCGCCGCGTTGCTCGTCCACGCCGACGGCTCGGCCTCGCCTTCCCATGCCATCGTCCGCGCGAGCCAGAAGTGTGCATGCGCATACGACTCGTCCGTCGCCAGCGCTTCCTTGAACGACTGCTCGGCGAGACGGAGATCGAATCGATCGATCGCGGCGCGTCCGTCGAGAAACTTCTCCAGCGCGATGAGATTGCGCGTGCCCGTTGCCGCACCTTCGCGCACGCGCCTTCCGCCGAGGATGATGGAGTCGGCGAGGGCGGTGAAGACGCGTTCGATCTGCGGTGTGTCGCGCGACAGGCGAACCACGAATTGTCTTGTCGGCTGCGATGCACGCAGCACGTCATACGCAACGACGCGTATCTCGAGCGAATCGCCGACGGTGACGACTTCACCCCACGCGAGCTGTCCGGCGCGGAGTGACTTCGCGGCGGCGAATGCGTCGGCGACGGTGCGTGGTTGCTGGCGGTTCCACACGTCGCTCACGCGCATGTCGTCGACGAGACGCACGCCCTGCCAGCGAGCCATCGCGTCGTGCAGCAGTCGAGCGCATCCGTCGCCATTGAGCCAGCTGTTCTGCGCCGTGCCGACATGGCGGAAGGGAAAGACCGCGTATGTGTACTGATCGACGGCGGCGTCGCCACCGGCACCCCTGGCGTAGACCACTCCTGCCGCCGCGAGGGCGAGGATGCCCGCTGCGATCAACACGGCTCGCGTGCGCGAGGTGCGCGGCTCGCGCGGCTCGACGTCGGGCTCCACGACGGTGAGCTCGCGCACGAACTCGCCCGCGGTGGCAAACCGGTCGCCCGGATCTTCCGCCAGGAGCCGAACGACGACCCGCTCCAGCGAGTCCGGCACCTTCGGACGAACCGTGCGCATCGCGTCCGGCGGTCCGGACGCGCGGCGCACGATCACCGCGCGCGGCGTCTTTCCGGGGAATGGCGGATGACCGGTGAGCATCTCGAAGAGGACGCAGCCGAGCGAATAGAGATCGCTGCGACCGTCGACTTCGCTCATGCCGGCAGCTTGTTCGGGGCTCATGTACGCCGGAGTTCCGACGGCGATTCCCGTTCCCGTCACGCGCATCTCGCTCGCGAGCGAGATCACGTGGGCGATGCCAAAGTCCGCAACATATGCGTGGCCGTCGGCGAGGAGGATGTTCGCCGGCTTGATGTCGCGATGGATGACGCCGTTGCGATGCGCGTACTCGAGCGCGTCGCCTACCTCTTCCGCGATGGCAACCGCGTCCGCGATCGGCAGCGCGCCTTCTCGGCGGATGCGCTGTTCGAGCGTCTCACCGTTGACGTACGGCATGACGAAGAAGGGCGCGTCGTCCCAGACGCCCGAGTCGTGCAGGGGCAGGATATGCGGATGCTGCATCCCGGCGATCGTGTGGATCTCGCCGAGGAACCGGGTCGGGGTGAGGAGCAGGTCCGACTGGAGGTGCTTGAGCGCGACGAGGCGATCGTGCTTCTCGTCGTACGCGAGGTACACGACGGCCGTCGCGCCTCGGCCGAGCTCGCGACGAATCTCGTAGCCTTCGGGGGAGTTGCTGTACAACTCGGACACGTCGAGCGTCTCCGGGATGAAGAAGACTCGGGCGCCCCCATCATAGGGAAAACGTCTGGCGAGGGGAATGGCGCGGTTGGCACGGTTCACAGCGGAATGCCATCCTGCCGCCAACCACTACATCACGATCTTCGGCTTCTGCGCCTTCAGAATCACCCCACTCACCCCACCATCCAACAGCAGCTTGTTGAACGCCGGCACATCCTGCAGCTCGATCGTATCGACCTGCGCCCGCAGGGCTGACCACAGCTTCTCCAACTCGGCGAACCGCTCACGCGAAGGCTGTGACACGATGTCGCTCCCCTCGACGTTGCCGAGCAGGAACGCATACTGCGCGTTGATCCCATTGCGATAGTTGATCACGTCCTGCCCGTTCGCCGCCTTCGTCGAGAGCTTTGGCTCGAGCGAATCCACCTTCGTCACGATGTCCTTCCCCTTCCCCGCAATTGCCGCCGACGCCGGTGTCTCCTTCGTACGATCCACGAACTTCGACACCTGCTCCTTCACGTCGCGGATGCGCAGCAGCGCGTCGTGAACCTCGCCGACCCGCGCGTTGAGCGCCCGCGTCAACGAATCGCGCGCCGCGATTTCGGCCGGCGGTGTGTTGAGCCGAGGATCGGCGCGGACATCGAGTGGCTGCGTCTGCACTGTCGAGCCGACGGTCAGTCGCACCTGATACTTCCCCGGCGACACCAGGTATCCGCCGCCCGGCCCACCCCAGATGTTGATGTTGCCCGGCAGTGACGTCGGCGGCTCAGCGCGCAGATCCCACTGAAATGCATTGAGTCCCGCCTTCGGGTTGGGCATCGTGCGCACCGGTCCAGGGGCGGCGGCCGGCGCAGGCGCAGGCGCACCTGGGACGACCCGCGGATACTCGCGCAGCAGCTTTCCCGACGCATCGAGTATCTCGAGCTTCACGACCTGTACCGAGTCCGGCGCCTTCGCGAGTTCGAAGAGAATATTGGCGCCCGGCGGTGGATTACGTCCTGCGGTCGTTGTTGGTGCAGCTGGTCCGCCGCCGAACGCAGCGGGACGAGGTGCGAAAAGGAAAACATCGGCCTTCGCGACTTGATCGTTCATCTGGCGCAGCGGCGTCAGGTCGTCGAGCGCCCAGAACGCGCGGCCTTCGGTGGATGCATAGAGATCACCATGCCGGACTGCGAGATCGGTGACCGGCGTGATGGGCAGGTTGCGTGAGAAGGGCTGCCAGTTGCCACCGCCATCGTAGGAGACGTAGACGCCCGTCTCCGTGCCGGCGAACAACAGCCCGCGTCGCTCGGGGTCCTCGCGGATGACGCGCACGGGCTCGCCCTCGCGCAACCCGTTGACGATGCGCGACCACGACTTGCCGTAGTCAGTGGACTTGAACGCGTACGGTGCGTAGTCGCCGCGGCGATCCATGCGCAGTGCGAGGTACACCGTGCCCGCATCGTGTGGCGACACCTCGACCATGTTCGCGAGCCCAACGCCGACCCCCGCCGGCGTCACGTTCGTCCACGTCCTCCCGCCATCGCGCGTGAGTTGCACGAGCCCATCGTCCGTCCCCACATAAATCGTATTCGCATCGTGCCGCGACTCGGCGATATGGACGATGGCGCCGTAGACCTCGCCACCGGCGCCTTCATTCGTGATCGGCGCGCCACCGAATCCCTGCGTCGACTTGTCGTTGCGCGTGAGGTCTGGCGAGATGGGCGTCCAGGTCTTGCCGCGATCGGGCGTGCGGAAGAGCACGTTGCCGCCGTGATAGACGACGCTCGAGTTGTGCTGCGACACCACGGCGGGCGACGTCCAGTTGAAGCGATAGCGCGTCTTGTCGGTGGGCTCGGTCAGGGAAAGCTCCGGCCACGGCATGATGGAGCGCGTGAGCCCGGTGCTCATGTCCATCTCCTCGAGAATACCGACGTAGCAGCCGCCGTAGACATAGCGCGGATTCCTGCGGTCCACGCCGACGTTCGCACTCTCGCAGCCCGGACCGTCCTGCCAATCGCGCTCGCCGATGCTCGGCCCATCGGAGCGGCTCTTGATGATCACCGACGAATTATCCTGCTGCCCGCTGTACAGACGGTACGGATACACATCGTCCACGACGACATGATAGAACTGCGCCGTGGGTTGGTTGTCCTGCGTGCTCCAGCTCTTTCCCGCGTCGAGCGACACCGACACGCCCCCGTCGTTCGCGTTGATCATGTAGCGCGAATCCTTCGGGTTGATCCACAGCTGGTGGTTGTCACCATGGAGGGCCGGCAGCGTCGCGAACGTGCGCCCTCCGTCGATCGACTTCGTGATCGGCGCGTTCATCACGTATACGACGTCGGCGTTCTGCGGATCGGCCGTGATGTGCATGTAGTACCACGAGCGCGTCTGGATCGTGCGATCCTCGCTCAGCAGGCGCCACGTCTTGCCTGCATCATCGCTGCGGAAAAGGCCCCCCTTTTCCGCTTCCACGATGGCGAACACACGCTCGGGATTCGCCGGTGACACGGCGACGCCGATCTTGCCCATCAGCTTCGGCAGGCCCTCGGTGAGACGCGTCCATGTGTCGCCTGCGTCGGTCGACTTCCAGATGCCTGAGCCCGGACCTCCGCTGCGCACCAGCCACGGCAGACGCTGGTGATCCCAGAATCCGGCGTACAGAATGCGCGGGTTCGTCGGGTCCATCGACAGGTCGCTCGCACCGCTCGTGGGGTTGATGCCCTTGAGCACGAGCGTCCACGTCTTGCCGCCATCCATGCTCCGATAGATCCCGCGTTCCGCCGTGCCTTTCCACCGGTCGCCCTGCGCGGCGACGTACACGATGTCGGGATTCGTCGGGTGCACGCGCACCTGGGCGATCTGCTTCGTCGCCTCGAGTCCGATGCGCGACCACGTCTTGCCGGCGTCGGTGCTCTTGAAGACGCCGTTGCCGTACGACGACGACTGGCCGCGCACCGGATGCTCACCCGTCCCCACATACACGACATTCGGATCCGACTCGGCCACCGCAATCGCGCCGATCGATCCACTCATGCCTGCGCCGCTCGGCCCGTCGCTGATGACTCTCCACGAGTGGCCGGCATTCTCCGTCTTCCATACACCGCCGCCGGTGTAGCCGGCGTAGTACACGTGTGGCTGCCCGGTCACCCCTGCCGCGGCGACAGACCGGCCGCCGCGAAAGGGGCCGATATTGCGCCACTGCATGGCGCGAAAAAGTGTGGTGTCGTATGCGGCGGGTCGTGTCTGTGCGGGCAATGCCACTGCGAACAGGGCGACGCAGGCGAGGGCGAGGCAGGTGGGTTTCGTCATGCCGAGAAAGTACCGTGGCACCGAAGTCAGCGCACGGTCAGCGCCGACGACGATTTCGGCGCACGCTCTGTTGACCGTGCTGAGCGCGGGAGGGTGCCGAGCAGCACCAGAACGAACCTGGGGTTGCACTGGTTTGCCGCGCACGCGCAGTATGAAGTTCGTGCATTGGCGTTAAGATCGCAGCGCACATCCATCGGAGCCCACTAATGCGCATCGCCGGTATCATCCTGATCATCCTCGGTATCGTCGGGCTCGTCTACGGCGGAATTACCTATACGCGTCACCGCGACACCGTCAGCGTTGGCCCCATCACGGCGACCGTGAACGAGCGCGAGACGTTGCCGATTTCACCGGTGGCTGGAGCAATTGCGCTGGTCGTGGGGATCGGGATGCTCGTGGCCGGCGGTCGGAAGCGGGCCTGAAGCCTCACGCCAGGCGGCGGTCTGACGTGTTGCGGCAGCGGACAAGTGAGAGATCTTCGCCCGCATCCGAACCGCCGCTGGGAGATGACGTTCACGTCGGGCGTCTGTTACTTGCTCCAGGGCGGCTTCACGCCCACCGATCTCGCGTAGGAGATCAGCTGGCCGAGATGCTCGTGAAGATCACCGGTCATTCCGAAGGCTGCCTTCGGCAGCGAAGTGCCCCAGGGCTTGTAGACGCCCGTGAGTGTTGACGCATCCACCGACGTCACCTGCGTCCTGGCGTATGCCCACGACTTGCTCAGCTCCGCGAGCACCTCGCTCTTCGCCGTGATCTTCTCCTTTTTGGGGATCGTCTCGCGCGGCCGGCCGAAGTCGGCCGGCGGCGTTCCACCCACCGAACCGGGCACCCAGAAGTAGTACTCGGTGGCCACGTGCATCAGCACTTCCGACACCGAGCGCACACCGACAGACGGCCGCCAGGAGTACTTGTCTTCCGGAATGGCGATCGCGAGTGCCATGATCTTCGCGTGCAACGTGTCGAGGTCGGCCATATACTCATCGCGGACCACGGCGGCGGCCTTGGCGTCCAGGACGTTCTGGCCCGCGGCACGATACGTCGGCAGCGCGACGGCAGCGACGAGGAGCACGATCGGCACAGTGAGACGAGAGCGTGGGCGGGACACGGCGATGCTCCGGAAGAAGTGGTTCGCGGGTGCGGGTGGGATTGCGCTGTAGCAGACCCATGCCGACTACGCCGACGTCACTGGAGTGGCATGCATTGAATGGGCGAGTCGCTCGAGTGGCTCGACCGATACCTCGGGCCAGTGACGCCGTGATACGCACCTGGTGCACTTCATGACGAATACGGCAAACGCGGAACAGCAGCGTCTCGATGACGACGCGCAACGTACACGCAACTGGAAGCGATGGGGTCCGTACCTCGCCGAACGACAGTGGGGAACCGTGCGCGAGGACTACTCGGCGTATGGTGACTGCTGGGAATTCTTCCCGCATGATCACGCGCGCAGTCGCGTCTACCGCTGGGGCGAAGACGGCCTGCTCGGCATCTGCGATCGCGAGTGTCGTCTCGCCTTCGCACTCGCGCTGTGGAACGGCAACGACCCCATTCTCAAGGAGCGGCTGTTCGGGCTCACGGGCCCCGAAGGCAATCACGGCGAGGACGTCAAGGAGTGTTACTACTACCTCGACTCCACGCCGACACACTCCTACATGAAGGCGCTCTACAAGTATCCGCAGTCCGCCTATCCTTACGCCGGCCTCGTCCACGAGAATCGCCAGCGCGGCCACCACGATCGCGAGTACGAACTCGTCGACACGGGCATGCTCGACGAGAGCCGCTACTTTGACGTCATCGCCGAATATGCGAAGGCGAGTCCGGACGACATCCACATCAGGATCACCGTCGCCAATCGAGGACCGGACACCGCGACGCTGCATCTCCTGCCGACACTCTGGTATCGCAACAGTTGGTCGTGGGGCCGCGCGGGCGAGCGCTTCCATGCGAAGCCGTCGCTCACGGCAGACGGCTCATATCGCATCGTCGGTGCACACGCGACACTCGGTGCATCCGTCCTGGAGTTGTCGCCGGCGTCGGGTGGAGAGGAGCCTGCGCTTCTCTTCACCGAGAACGAAAGCAACACGCTGAAGCTGTTTGGTTCGTCAAACGCGTCGCCGTACGTCAAGGACGCGTTTCACGACTACGTCGTCGGTGGACGAACCGGGGCGGTGAATCCGCAGCACACGGGAACCAAGGCGGCGGCCTATTACCGCCTGCAGATTCCCGCCGGCGACGAGCGCGTGGTCCTCCTGCGGTTGAGCAGTGGAGTTCCCGAGCCGAGTGCAGGGGACGTCTTTGCCGAGCGCATTGGAGAGGCCGACGACTTCTACGCCGAGTGTATCGCCGATCCGCTATCGGTCGAGGAGCGGCGAGTGGCGCGACAGGCATATGCGGGACTGCTCTGGTCGAAGCAGTTTTACCACTACTCCGTGCAGCAATGGCTCGAGGGAGATCCCGTGCATCCCGCACCTCCGGCGACGCGTCGGCTGGGACGCAACTCCGAGTGGTCGCACGCCTATCATGCCGACGTGCTCTCGATGCCGGACAAGTGGGAGTATCCGTGGTTCGCGGCGTGGGATCTCGCATTCCACATGCTCCCCATGGCGATGATCGATCCGCAGTTCGCGAAGGACCAGCTCGTGTTGATGCTGCGCGAGTGGTACATGCACCCGAACGGCCAGCTCGCGGCGTACGAGTTCGCCTTCGACGACGTGAATCCGCCAGTGCACGCCTGGGCCGCCTGGCGCGTCTACAAGATGACGGCGCCGCGTGGACAGCGCGATCGCGTCTTCCTCGCTCGCGTCTTCCAGAAGTTGCTGATCAACTTCACCTGGTGGGTGAACCGCAAGGATCTCGACGGAAACAACCTGTTCGCCGGCGGCTTCCTCGGCCTCGACAACATCGGCGTCTTCGACCGGTCGAAGGCGCTACCCATGGGCGGGCATCTCGCGCAGGCCGACGGCACCGCGTGGATGGCGTTCTACTGCAACACCATGCTGTCGATGGCGCTCGAGCTGGCGAGTGAGGATCCGGCGTACGAGGACGTCGCGTCCAAGTTCTTCGAGCACTTCGTCGCCATTACCGACGCCATGAACTCGCTCGGCGGCACGGGTCTCTGGCACGAGCACGATGGGTTTTACTACGACCAGCTCCACACCGACGACATGCATACGCCGCTGCGCATTCGGTCGCTCGTGGGGTTGGTGCCACTGTTTGCGTGCGAGGTCATCGAGGACGATGTGATCGCGAAGCTGCCGGGCTTTCGACGGCGCATGGAATGGTTTCTTCGGAATCGCCCCGAGCTCGGGCGGTACATTGCGTACATGGAGAGTGGCGATGCGGCGCACGGCAAGTCCGGACATCGACTGCTCGCGATTCCCTCGCGCGAGCGCCTCGTGCGTGTGCTGCGTTACGCACTCGACGAATCGGAGTTCCTGTCGCCATTCGGCATCCGCTCGGTGTCGCAGGTACACAAGGATCATCCCTTCGTTTTCCGCCACGGCGGCGAGGAGTTCCGCGTCGACTACGACCCGGGTGAAAGCACGACCGGGTTGTTCGGTGGCAACTCCAACTGGCGCGGGCCCATCTGGTTTCCCATGAACTATCTGCTCATCGAGGCGCTCGAGAGATACGGTCACTTCTACGGCGACGACCTCACGGTCGAGTGTCCCGTCGGCTCGGGCACGATGCTCACGCTCAAACAGGTCGCACAGGAACTCTCGGCACGTCTGTCGCGCATCTTTCTCCCAGACGCGTCAGGGAATCGGCCCTGTCATGATGGCGACCCGCGCTACGCGAACGATCCGCACTGGCGCGACCTCGTGCTGTACCACGAATACTTTCATGGCGACACGGGCCGCGGCGTCGGGGCGAGCCACCAGACTGGGTGGACGTCACTCGTCGTGCGCTGCCTCGATTCTCTCGCGTCGTCCCGGCGTCCCAACAACACGTACCGCGCCTCCGGCCGCCAGAGCGTGGTGACGCAGGCCATTCCATGACCATCCTCTCACCCGCGACTCGCATGCGACTCGCCACCCGCCTCCTCGTTCCGCTCTCCGCGCTGCTGCTCACCACCGGCAGCACGAAGGCACCCGACGATCTCGACAGGTTCGTCCTCGAGCAGATGGCCATGCGACACGTTCAAGGTCTCTCGCTCGCCATCGTCGAGAACGGCAAGATCGTCTCGGCCCGAGCGTACGGCGTCACCGACCGCGGCGTGAACAACGCTGTCACCACGAGTACGCGCTTCCAGGCGGGCTCCATCAGCAAGCCCGTTGCGGCACTCGGTGCACTGCATCTCGTCGAGAAGGGCAAGCTCGCGCTCGACACCGACGTGAATGCGACGCTCAAGTCATGGAAGCTGCCAGCGAGCGAATTCACAGCCACGACTCCGGTGACATTGCGCGGACTTCTCTCGCATACCGCTGGTCTCACCGTGCATGGTTTCCCGGGGTATGACGCCGATTCGGTGGTGCCATCGCTCGTCCAGGTGCTCGATGGCACGGCACCGACCAACACGGCAGCCATCCGCAACGACATCGCACCTGGTACGAAGTGGAGATATTCTGGCGGTGGCTACACGGTAATGCAGCAGATGATCATCGACGTCACCGGCCAGACCTTTCCCGACTACATGCAGCAGGCTGTGCTCGCGCCGCTGGGTATGACGCTAAGCAGCTACGAGCAGCCGCCGCGCGGCGCGCTTGCCGCCGCAACGGCTGCCGGCCACTACACCGATGGCGGCATCGTGCACAAGCGGTGGCATGTCTATCCGGAGATGGCCGCCGCCGGACTCTGGACCACGCCGTCCGACCTCGCGCGCTTCGCTATCGGCGTGCAGCAGGCATATGCCGGCAAGTCGAAGATCATTTCGCCGGCGATGGCGAAGCAGATGCTCACCGTACAGCGTGACAACTATGCACTCGGCGTGGCCATCCAGGGCACGGGCGAGAACCTCTGGTTCTCGCACAACGGCCGCGACGAAGGATTCGACGCGTCGCTCAGTGCGGCGGCGGAAACCGGTCAGGGTGTCGCGATCATGATCAACGCCAACGACAACTCCGGCATGGTCCCGCGCATCGCCGCGTTCATCGCGAGGAAGTACGGCTGGCCGAATGCCACCGCCTACGTTCCACCGAAGGCTGAAGCCGTTCCGCAGGCTCGGGTGGCCGCCGTGGCCGGTCGCTATGAGATTGCCAACAACCAGATGGCCACGCTCGTCGTGCTCGGGGGACGTCTCCATGGGTCGGTCGACGGGCTGCCCGACGAGGAGTTCATCCCGCGTGGCAACGACGTCTTTGCGTCCGCCGATCGCGACGTCCGGCTTGCGTTCAGTCGGGACCCATCAGGTGCGGTCATCGGCTACACGCGAACGCAGGGGACGAACACGCGGACTGCCCCACGTATCGGTCCGTTGTTCGCTCAACTCGTGCAGCAGACGGACAACGACGCCGCGCTCTCCAGTCGCGTCGAAGCGGTTGTCCGCGCACTCGGCCAGGGCGGTACGCCTCTCGGGTCGGTTCACGGCATCACCGAAAGTGCCCGCAAGGACTTCGGACCCAACGCATGGGCGCCTGCGACGGGCCTGACCCGGCTCATCTTCGTCGCCGCGCAGGACATCTCGGCGCGCGGCATCGAGCGGCATGGCAGCAAGGTGGCGCGCATTCTCTACTATCGGATGACGGCACATGGCGTCGAAAGCAGGCTGATGGTGCACCTCACCGCCGACGGCCTCGTCACCGACGTGGACACCGCTGATGAGTAGAATCGTCGCGCGGTCGACCCGAGCCGCTTTGTCGTCCCGAGCGAAGCCGATAGGCCTGCTCTTGTTGTATCGTCATTTGTGCGCGGTGCTTCTGTTCGTCGCCGCACCCCTCTCGGCACAGGGCCGAGATCTCACCGTCGCCGACAGCTCGCCCTTTCGGCCGCTCGCGCTCTCGTCGCCCAACGAGCAGCGCACCGGCTCGGGACGTCCGGGCCCACGCTATTGGCAACAGCGCGTCGACTATCGCATCACGTCGACGCTCGATACGGCGACACACCGGCTCGAGAGCCGGGAGACGATTCACTACGTCAACAACTCGCCGGATGCGCTGCCGTATCTCTGGCTGCACGTCGAGCAGAACATCTGCGGACCCACGAGCATCACGAGCATCCTGAATGCGCCGCCCCTCGTCTTCGGCGAGACGGCGTTCGACTTCTCCTGCGGCTCCTTCACTGGCAGCCCGACGCTCGCGTCGGCGAAGGTGAACGGCGTCGACGCCAAGCGCACGCGCTATGGCACCACGATGCGCATCGATCTGGTGAAGCCGCTGGCGGCGGGCGCGTCGCTCGACCTGGAGTTCGCCTGGTCGTTCACCGTACCCGAGCAGGGCGCGGGCCGCATGGGTCGCGACGGCGCGCTGTACGAGGTCGCGCAGTGGTATCCGCGCATGGCCGTGTACGACGACGTGCGCGGCTGGAATCACGAGCCGTATATCGGCGCCGGTGAGTTCTACCTCGAGTACGGCAGCTTCGACGTCTCGCTCACCGTGCCGGCGAGCTACATCATCGCCGCAACGGGTGAGCTGCTCAATCCGGAACAGGTGTTGACGCCGACGCAGCGCAGCCGGCTTGCCTCTGCGCGCAGGTCGGACACCGCGGTGGCAATCATCACTCGCGATGAAGCGGGGAATCCACGCCGCACACGCTCCGGCAACCACCCGTACACCTGGCACTTCTCCGCCCACAACGTTCGCGATTTCGCGTGGGCGGCGGCGCCGAACTGGATCTGGGAAGCGAGCAATTACGACGGCATCCGCATCGAGACGCTGTATCGCGCTGCTGCCGACAAGTGGCCTGAAGCGCACACGATGGCGCGCGGCGCCATCAAGCACTTCAGCGAGCAGTGGTATCCCTATCCGTACTCACATGCGACGACGGTCGAGGGACCTGTCGGCGGGATGGAGTACCCGATGCTCACGTTCGTGTCCAACAACACGACGCGTGAAATCCAGCAGTGGGCCCTCGCGCACGAGTTCGGGCACGAGTGGTTTCCGATGATCGTCGGCTCCAACGAACGGCTCTATCCGTGGATGGACGAGGGCTTCAACACCTTCATCGATCTCGACAACGCGGCGCAGTACTTCAGGGGCACGACCTACGGCGACACCATCAACGGCAACGCGCTGCACATGTCGCCCGAGCACATGAAGCCGGGTGAGGAACAGCCGCTGATCACCAATCCCACCGAGGTGCGCGACCTCATGTGGGTCGGTTACCAGAAGCCTGCCCTCATGCTGCAGACGCTCCGCTTCGAGGTGCTCGGCAAGGAGCGCTTCGACGCCGCGTTTCGCGAGTACATCCGCGCGTGGGCATACAAGCATCCCACGCCGGCGGACTTCTTTCGCATCATGCGCGACGCATCAGGGATGGACCTCGATTGGTTCTGGCGCGGATGGGTGTTCACGACGGCACGCCTCGACCAGGCGGTGGAGTCGGTGTCCGTCGATACTGCGGGACACGCCAACGTTCAGCTGTCGAACCGTGGCACGATGATCATGCCCGTGGAGTTGCGTCTCACCTACGACGACGGGTCTGTCGAGACGGTGAAGTTGCCGGTCGAGATGTGGAACCTGGGTCAACGTTTTACGTATCGCGTACTGTCGAAGAAGAAGGTGCAGCGCGCCGAGGTCGATCCGCGCTCGGTGATGCCCGATATCGATCGGTCGAACAATCGGTGGCCGCGCTGATCCGAAGAGTCGTGTGACAGCGTTGCAATAGCAGCGCTGTTCTCGACATGAGAATGAGTCGTTTCCTCGAACGGGAGCCCATCCGTGGTGAATCCATCGCGCATCGTACCGGCGGGGCCGCTGGGAATTGGAGTGCGCCACACGATCGGGCGCCTGGCGTGATCGTGCGCGACGCGCGGCCAGGGGAGCTCGAGACGATTCGTGCGCTGACCGTGCGTTCGTTCGAACAATACGGAGCAACGATGAGCCCGGGTACGTGGGCCGGCCTTCGCGGTGCCATCGACACCGCCCTCGATTCGGCGGAACCCGCACACCGACTCGCGGTAGAGCGCGACGGCGTGATCGTCGGCAGCGTGCTGCTCTTCGCGCCCTCCACGGACGCGTATGCCGGAGTGGCAAAGCGCGTGAGCTGGCCGGAAGTCCGGATGCTCGCTGTCGACCCGTCTGCTCGTGGGCTCGGTGTCGGCCAGTTGCTGATGGACGAGTGTCTGCGACGTGCGCGCCTCGACGGTGCGTCGGCAATCGGTCTCCACACATCCGGCGACATGGCTGCCGCGATGATCCTCTATTCGCGAATGGGATTCGAGCGGGTGCCAGAGTTCGACTTCCATCCAGAGGGTGGCGATGTGCGCGTGGAGGCGTACCGGCTGGTCCTCTAGATCGGCAACGGCACGCAAACCACTGTCACCAGTGTTTGCGCTCTCCTCCATGCGACACCATACTCGTGCACGATGCCTGACTCTTCTCTCTCCCGTCGCCGATTCGTCGGCTTGGCCGGTGGCGTCGCGGTGTGGTTCGCTGCCGCGCCGAGTCACTCGCACGTCGTGAGCGACACGCCGATGCATCGCGCGGAACGATATGGAATCCTCACCGCCGAGCAGGCCGCGACATTCGACGCATTCGCCTCCCAGGTGATTCCGAGCGAACCCGGCTCGCCCGGCGCGCGTGAGGCGAAGGTCACACACTTCGCCGACAACGGACTCGCCAGTTTCGCGAAGGACCAACGGCCCGATTTCGGGAAAGCACTCGCCGCGCTCGATGCAGGCGCCGGCGCCACAGGCTTTGCGTCGCTCACGCCAGCGAGGCAAGTCGAAGTCATGCGCGAGTTCGAGCGCACCAATCGCGGCGCATTCGAGACCCTCCGCGCACCTGTCATCGCCGGCATGTTCGCCAACCCCAGCTACGGCGGAAATGCCGGCAAGGTCGGCTGGAAGCTGATCGGCTTCGAGGATCGCTTCTCCTGGCAGGCGCCGTTCGGCTACTACGATCAGTTGGCCGAGGCAAAGCGTCGTGAGTGAGCACGCCTCGGTTCGATATCAACCTCGCGACGAAGTGGACTTCGTCATCGTCGGCGCCGGCGCTGCCGGCGGCGTCGTCGCGCGTGAGCTTTCGCGCGCTGGCTTTCGCGTCGTCGTCCTCGAGCAGGGACCGTATCTCCACGAAGGCGACTTCCATCACGACGAGCTCGAGGTCACGCAGGGTCACGCGCTGACCAACGACCCGCGCGTCTCGCCCACGACCTTCCGCGCCAGTCCGCTCGACACCGCGAAGGTGCAGCCGGTCGTCTCCTATGGCCGCATGGTCGGCGGCGGTACTGCACACTTCACCGCGAACTACTGGCGGTTGCACGAGATCGATTTCGTCGAGCATAGCAAGAAGGGCGCAGTCGCAGGCGCCGATCGCGACGACTGGCCGATCACCTACGCCGAGCTCGAGCCGTACTACACGAAGGTCGAGTGGGAGATCGGCGTCTCCGGTCTCGCCGGTGCGAGCCCCTTCGATCCACCACGCAGCAAGCCATATCCCCTGCCGCCGCTGCCCATCAAGCCCGCCGGCGTTCTCGCCGAGCGCGGCGCGCGAAAGCTCGGCTGGACCGCCTTTCCCGCACCGATGGCGATCCTCTCGCAGCCCTATCGCGGTCGCTCGGCGTGCATACACTGCGGCTTCTGCGAGACATTCGGCTGTGAGATGCGCGCCAAGTCGAGCACGCTCGTCACGATGATTCCGGAGGCGGAGGCAACTGGCCGCTGCGAGATTCGACCGCTCAGCTACGTCCGCAAGGTCGAGGTGAATGGCGCCGGCCGCGTCACCGGTGTGACGTACCTCGATGCACGACGTCGCGAAGTCTTCCAGCGCGCGAAGGCCGTCGTCCTCTGCGCCAACGGTGCCGAGACGCCGCGGCTGCTGCTCAACTCCGCCTCGAAGCGATTTCCCGACGGCCTCGCGAACTCGAGTGGCTGGGTCGGTACGCACCTGATGTTCAACGGCGGTGCGCTCGCCGGTGCGCTGTTCGACCACGAGATCAATGGCTACAAGGGCGTCGTCGACTCACGCGTCATCCACGATTTCTACGAGCTCGATCCAAGGCTCGGCATCGACGGTGGCGCCGGCATCGACTTTCGCTTCGAGTTCCCGCCAATTGCCTTCGCGATGTTCGGACTCCCCATGGACGCGCCGACGTGGGGCATGGAGTACAAGCATCAACTCCGCGACAGCTTCACACGCACCCTCTACGCGCTCTGTCACACGACGTCATTGCCGGTTGCGTCGAACAGCATCTCGCTCGACCCCACCGTGAAGGACGCCTGGGGCCTGCCCGCCATTCGCATGACGTTCAGCGAGCATCCGAACGACATGAAGCTCTACCAGTTCATGCTCGACCGCGCCATGCAATGGCTCGGCGCGGCCGGCGCGGCGAAGCACTGGGCCTACCCGCTCGACACCTACTATCCCGCCGTCCACCTCCTCGGCACCTGCCGCATGGGGAACGATCCACGCCGCTCCGTGGTTGATCGCTACCATCGCGCTCACGACGTCCCGAACCTCTTCATCGTCGACGGCAGCAGCTTCGTCACGTCGGGCCGCGGTCAACCGACGATGACGATCCAGGCACTCGCATTTCGGGCGGCGGAACACATGAGTCGCATGGCACGCAAGGGAGAATTGAGCTGATGAGTGAGCTCGCGATCGACGCGTCGTCCACCGCACTCGTACTGATTGATCTTCAGCGCGGCATCGCCACGGGCAACCTCGCGCCCAACGCGGCGCCAGACGTCATTGCCCGCGGCGCCGAACTGGCCGCAGCATTCCGGAAGGGCGGCGCGCTCGTGGTGCTCGTGCATGTCGACCCAGGCCCGAACGGGATGCTCTTTCCACGGCCCCAGGCGGACAACCCGCGCCCGCCGTTCAACGCACCACCTGACTTCAGCGACCTGGTGCCCGAGCTCGATCGCCAGCCGAGCGACGTCGTGGTCACGAAGCATCAGCCGAATGCGTTCTACTGCACGGACATCGAGGTCCACCTCCGTCGTCGGAACATCACGACAATCGTCCTCGCCGGCATCGCGACGAACCTCGGCGTCGAGTCGACGGCCCGCGCAGCGTTCGAGCGCGGCTACGAGCAGATCTTCGTCGCCGACGCGATGTCGGCGCGCGCCGAGGTGCTGCACACGCACACCGTGACGCACATCCTTCCGACCATGGGGCGCGTGCGCTCTACGGCTGAGGTCCTCTCGGCGATGGCGTAGTGAGCCGGGATGTGTCGAGCTGATACTCGGCCTTGCGTGGGAGGAGTGCCGCGAAACCGCTCGTCCACGCCTCGAACACCGTATCGGACATTACCATCGTGTCGATGAACCGCGGCACGAGCATCGGATCGCTCTCGCGGCTCGCGAGATCGGGCACGCATGTGGTCGCGTAGCGGACATCACACTCGCGCAGCCAGTCGAAGAACTCCCCAGCATAGTCGCCGCTCGGATAGCAGAACTGCTCGAGCGGATTCTCCGAGCCGCGCAGCTCACGAATCATCTTCGCGTTGTCGCGGATCTCGCGGACGAACAACGCATGATCACGCGGCGTCCGGTGACGATGTGTATGCAACTGCACGTCGATCAGGTCGGCGGGCAACGCACGCACCGTCTCGGGCGTCATGATCTGCAACGTTCCACGATCGAGAATCGCCTCGTAGTCAACGCCGAGCATCCGCGCGAGGCGCGCCACCAAGTCGTTCTTCTCCTCGGCGCTCATCTGCTCGCGCGCGGCGTGGCCATGCAGTGCGTTGCGCGTCTTCTTTCGCCCGGCGTCGCTCGTCACCGTCAAGGGAGCGTCCGACGCAATCAGGGACGCAACATCTGCACTACTGCTTCGGCCCTTCCACAGCACGTAGGACAGAATCGTATCGAACACCGGCTGGCGCGACACACAGTAGAATGTCGTGAGATACAGCGTGGCCGGTGCATTGAACTCCCGCAGCACTGGCAACGCGCGACGCTCGAAGTCGACAGCGCCGTCATCGAAGGTGAGCGCAACACTGCGTGGCGGAAGCGTGTCATCGTAGAGACGTCGCGTCGCCTCGGACAGCGGAAGGATCGTGTAGCCACCGTCGCGCAACGACCGCAGCCGCTCGCGTAGCCGTTCCTGCGTCACGTACAGCGTGGGCGACCACTCGTGCTCGTCGTCCATCGATACGCCGTGGTAGCAGAGAATCAGCAGCCGGCGACGGCGCCATGCGCTGTCGCGCACGAGGGCGAACACCCCTGTCGTTTTCGCGAGCTTGAGTACCACTTCCTTCAGGCGCACAGTGAGTCGATCATGGTGTGAGACAGGGCTTTACTGACGACGCCGGAACAGCTCGACGAAGTCGAGCATCTGCGACCACTGCAACGCCACCGCATACCCGTTGTCGTGCGGCGCGTTTGGATTCGCGTTCGGCGCCCAGTGATCGGCACGCACGCTCAACTTGAGCAACGTAGTCGCCGTCGCACGAAAGCCGCCACCGATCTCCACGTCCTGAAGCACCACGCGGTTGGCGATCCAGATTGGCGATGCCTCGGTCACGGGCCGGATGAACGGATAGTCGTTCCGCTCGTACCGCCCCGCCAGGAAGAACCGCGGGGTGAACGTGTACTTGGGCTCGAGATAGTAGAGCAGCCCCTTGATCGCCGTCGGACGGCCCGGCACATCGTACACACTGTGCGCCAGCTCCGCGTGTCCCTCGAAGTATCCTCGGCTCAGCTGCAAGTCGGCTGCGACGATACGCTGCTTGTATTCCTTCCAATCCTGCAGTCGCAGCTGGGCCGGCGAGAACGCGTCGTTCAGGTACGGGCCCTGTGTCGCCGACATGCCGAAGCGCACGCCGGGAAATGGCGTGATGCCCGCGCCGATCGCGGGACGCGCGGCGGCGCCCGGAATCGGCACATAGCCCTCGCGAAAGAGGGGCAGCGACAACACACCGGCGCGATAGTCGAAGATGCCAGCCGCGCCGTCTACTCGTACGCCACGCGGATACGTCGTCGAATATCCATCCGGCGTGTCGACGAGGGGATTGCGATCCGACAACTGGCGCGCCGAGAAGGTCCCGACGATCTGCCGGATGCCTCCGGCCTCGATGGTGAACGCATCGGAGGGTGAATACCGGACGCCGTACTGCTTCCATTGCGCAGCGCTGCCCGCTGCACGGCGCGCCTGTCCCGTTTCTGCCAAACCCTCGACGAAGAGCACCAGGTTGCGCACCGGCTCATACGCGGCCCAGACGTCGGCGCGTCCGATCAATGCCGGATGCCCACTGCCGCGCGCCAGCAGCGTCGACGCAGAGTCCGTCTTCCAGAGCTCGAGGTCCGTGACGCCCTGCACGAGGAATCCGCCCTGCGCATGCACATTGCGCACGGGCGCAACGAACAACGCCAGCGCGACCAGCGCCCAGCGCATTCGACGCATCACCGAACGCTCACGCGCGCACTGCCGGGAACGGAGTGCGACGCACATCGAGCACCGTGCGAATGGCGCGTGCGAGGTCGAGCCCAGTGAATGGCTTCCGCAGCAGCATGACGTCGTCGTCCAGCTCGAGCTGCATCGTCTCGTCATCGACGTAGCCGGTCATGTAGATGATGCTCGGCGCCGGATACTTGGCCAGATATCGCTCCACGAGTTGCGGACCACTGAGCTGCGGCATCAGGACGTCCGTCAGCACTACGTCGATGCGCGGATTGCTCCGTGCGAGCGACAGCGCCTCGACGCCACTCCGCGCAGCGAGCACCGTGTATCCGCAGGCGTCGAGCGTCCGGCGCGCGAAGTCGAGCACCGCCGCTTCGTCGTCGACGACAAGGATCGTCTCGACACCCTGTGGCAGCTCGGCATCTTCGATGCTCTCGATCACGAACGGCGTCGTATCCGATAGCCGCGGGAAGACGATACTGAACGTCGTGCCTCCACCAGGTGCGCTATCGACCTCGATCGACCCACTCGACTGCGTCACGATGCCGTACACCGTCGAAAGACCGAGCCCCGTGCCCTTGCCCACTTCTTTCGTCGTGTAGAACGGCTCGAAGATGCGGTCGCGCACGGCGGCAGACATCCCGACCCCGTTGTCCCGCACCTGCAGCAACACGCCCTCGCTGCCGGATGCGTGGCGACGATGGCCGGTGAGGACGATCAGCTTGCCGCCATTGGGCATCGCATCGCGCGCGTTGACCACGAGGTTGAGCAGCACTTGCTCGATCTGGCCGGGATCCGCCTTGATGCGCGCCGATTCACCCTCGTGCTCGACACAGAGCTCGATCGCCGGACCGAGCAGGCGACGCATCATCCCCTCCATGTTGAAGACCGCGGTCTCCGGATCGAGTGCACGCGGCTGCATCACCTGCTTCCGACTGAACGCGAGCAGTTGATGTGTAAGACCTGCCGCACTGTGCGCGGCATCCGATACCTGCTTCAGGTCCGCAGCAACCTCGTGATCCCTGCCGAGGCGGCTCATCGCCATCTGCGTGAAGCCCGAGATGACGGTGAGCATGTTGTTGAAGTCGTGCGCGATACCGCCCGCCAACGTGCCGATCGCCTCGAGCTTCTGCGACTGGCGAAGGCGCGCCTCGCTCTCGCGCAGCGCGTGCTCCACGCGCTCACGCTCGCGAATCTCGTCCGTCAGCACTTCGTTGGCCGCCGCGAGCTCGGAACCGCGACGCTCGAGCTCCGCTCGCTTGCCACCCAGTGCCGTCATCAACTGGTTGAACGACACGTTCAGTGTGCGAATCTCCTGCGACGCATCCTCCGCATCGAACGCCTCGTCCACTCGCTCACGCTCTGCGCCCGTGCGCATGAAGCCGATGAAGCGACGCAGCGGCCGGAGCAGCGAGCGCGAGAGAAGCCACGCGCCCACCGCAGCGACGATCACGGCAAGAGCACCGTACAGGATGAAATCCGACCGCAGCGAGTTCGTGAGCACGCGCACGGTCGTCGTGAGCGGCTGGAGGATCGTGATCTTCACCGGCGCGCCACGCTGTGTCGTGCCGAGCGGGACGACCGCGGCCAGGTACTCCTCGTTCCCGAGCGTGAGCGCCTGTCCGGTCTGCCCTGGATCGACCGACGCGATTCGCGCCTGCTCCATCGGCAGCGTGGTGTTGATGATGCGCGAGCCCGCCGAGATGACGACAGCGCCGTTGAAGGCGCGCTTGAGCGACGTGACGACACTCGAATCCACACGCTCGCCGAACACGATCGCGCCGATCGTATAGCCATCGACGATCAGCGGAGCGACACCAACCGCATAGATCGCCTCCCCGACCTCCAGCGCCGAGAGATACGGCTCATCGTCGTCGACGACGAGACTCGCATCGAGCGCATTGCGAACCGCCGGAAGCATCGACAGATCGGTGCCATTCAGCTTCGTCGTTGCGCCGGCGGCATAGCTCGCGAACACGCGTCCCCGCTCGTCCGTCGCGAGCAGCGCACCGGCACGCAGACTCTCGCCGAGTCGCGCCAGCTCACGCTCGACCGTACGCGTGAGGTCGGCACGTACCATGTCGGCAGACTGCTGCTCGAGCCGATACGTCGAGATGGCCGACTTGAGCGTCGGACTCTCCCCAAGCAGCGATGCGGTGAGCACGTGCTGTCGCTGCTTGTCGCGTTGGAGTGCGATGAGCGTCCGGCCATTCCGCGCGAGTTCGTCCGCGAAAACCGCCGACGTACTCTGGCGAACCGTGACGCTCAGCGCGATGAAGGTCACCGCGGTGACGAGCGCAGCAAGCACGGCGCTGAGCACCGCAAGTCGAACGCTGAGACCTGTCCGCCGGAATGTTCGCCAGAGCCTGCGATCGGATGCCGCCACCGGCGCCGCGGCTTCAGCGGGGAACATCATCGGGCTGCGGAATCGGGATGTTGAAGTCGAGCCGCGACGTCTCGCCAGCCGTCACACGCACGGTGCGCGTGACGGGTTTGATGCGCTCGTGCCACCCCACCACCGTGTACTCGCCCGGCGGCACACCTTCGATGACATACCGGCCGGCGTCGTTCGGAATGGCGAAGTATGGGTTCTCGAGCACGAGCACGATGGCGCTCATGTCCGAGTGGATATGACAGAACACCTGCACCGTGCCGCTCTTCTCGAACACGTCGCTCTTCGACGATCCCTTCGGGAAACGCCCGAGATCGAACGTCTTCGCGCTGGAGAGCGAGAACACGTTGTGAAAGACGTCGTCGTTGTTCGGGAAGTCGACCGTCGCACCACGGTAGACGGGCAGCACGTGCGGGACGAACTGCTCATCGCGCTGCGACATGGTTGCGCGAGCCGGCGCTGTACCATCGGGGACGGACGCGCGCTGCACATACAACACGACATTCCCCATCTCATCCACCTCTCGGCCCGGCGGACGCGAGCCGGGCCCGGGGTCCGAATAGATCCGGAACCGCGGACGACGCGACGTGAGGGTCGTCGAGAGAAGGACCTGCCCGTCGATGCGTCCGGTGGCAGCCGCCGGTGCCGGAGCGGGTACGCCACGCGCCGTCATCGTCGGCGGCGACACGATGATGAAGATGACGGGGAGCACGAAGAGCGCGTGCCGGACGCTCTGAAGCAGGTTTCCACCCTCCACTGAGTTCCCCTTACGACGATTTCCCCCGTGCAAGGGCACTCCCTCACGTCCGACCCTTACTATCGCAATGGCGGTGCGGACGACGGCGGACGACGGTGCCGGGTCGCCTGCTCGTACGAATAGGCGAGTCCGATGAGCGTCGGCTCGCCCCACGCCCGTCCGAGAAGCTGAAGTCCGGCCGGCAGCTGGCCGCGCGTGTACCCCATCGGCACCGTGATCGCTGGAAAGCCCGTACTCGGTGAAAAGAGCTGGCTGTTGTCGCCGGCCGGAGTGTTGAGGTCGCCGATGAGGCGCGGTGGGTTGCTCCACGTTGGATAGACCAGCGCGTCGAGCTTCAATGAGTCCATCAGCCCGGTGACGGACGTCCGCAGCCATGCGCGAAACTCGTCGCGAGCCGCGCAGCCCGGGTGCCTGGCGGGCGGCAGTGACTCCAACTGCGCCGACTCCAATCGCGCCTGGATGGTCGGATGAAAGCGGCGCGACGCGATTACCTCCGCCAGCGAATGCACCGGTGCGCGATCGCCCTGTCGTGCGAGCCAGGCATTGATGTCGTACTTGAACTGGTTGCAGCCGCCGGCCGAACGGAGCCGAGCGTCAAGCCCTGGCACAGCGACCGGGTCGACGATCGTCGCACCCTGGCGACGCATGTCGTCGAGCGCCGCCATCAGCACGCGGACGACTTCGGGATCGGTCGTCTCGCGGTCGTACGCCTGATGCAGGACGCCGATTCGCGCGCCCTTGAGTGCGTCGCGATTGAGGAAGGTCGTGTAGTCGGCCGCGCGGCGCCCACGCGCGCGAGCGGTCACGCTGTCGGCCGAGTCCTCGCCGGCGACGACCTGGAAGATCGCCACCGCATCGGCGACGGTGCGCGCCATCGGCCCCGCGATATCCGACGCGAGATTCAGCGGCGCCACCCCATCTCGACTCGTCAGCCCCATCGTCGACCGAATGCCGACGAGCGCCTGATGTGCCGACGGGCCGCGGATGGAGTTGCCCGTATCTGTACCGAGCCCCGATTCGCCGAGGTTTGCCGCGACGGCAGCAGCGGAGCCGCCGCTCGAGCCGGCCGTCACGCGATCCAGCGCGTATGGGTTTTTCGTGTAGCCCGGGAGAATCGAGCTCACCGTCTCGTACGGCGTGAACGCGAACTCCGCCATGTTCGACTTCGCGAGGACGATCGCGCCCGCCTCACGGATGCGGCGCACCATGAACGCATCCTGCTTCGGCTGCATCCCCTGCAGCGACAGCGAGCCGGCCGTCGTCGGCAGATCGAGCGTCTCGAAGTTGTCCTTCACGATCATCGGGACGCAGTGCAGCGGGCCCGTCATGCCGCCGGCAGCCATGCGTCGGTCGAGTGAATCCGCGACAGTGAGCGCTGCCGGGTTGACGACGATGATCGCGTTGATCGCTGGACCGTTCTTGTCGTACGCGGCAATCCGCTGCAGGTACGCATTCACGAGCTCTCGACAACTGAGCGAACCGGCGCGCATCGCGGCGTGAATGTCGGCGATCGTCGTCTCGGTGACGTCGAACGCAGGACGCGAACGGACGGGCTGCTGCGCCGAGAGAACGAGCGGCGCGAGCAACGTGCAGGCGAGGAACTTGGTTGCGAGTGACATACGGCCAAGGTGCTTGTCGTCCCCAGCGAAGTCGAGGGACCTGCTCTTCCGCGGTCATCTCGCTTTTTCGCCAAACGCGCGCAGACTACCCGGAATGAAGATCGACCTCATTCTGGTCCCTTATGACTCCGCGCAGCGTGGCGTACGAATGGGCGCCGGCCCAGAGCACCTGATAGCCTCTGGGCTCCCGGGTCATCTCGAACGACTCGGCCACGTCGTCGAGCTCACGACGGTCGATCCTCCGCTCGAGAGCTGGCGCGCCGAGATCCACACCGCGTTTGAGCTCGCCGCGCTGATCGCTGCGTCCGTGCGCGACTCCCAGCGTCGAGGCGCATTCCCGGTCGTCCTCGCGGGGAATTGCTTCGCATCGCTCGGCGCCGTCACGGCGCTGGGCGCGGGAACCGGCGTGCTGTGGTTCGACGCGCACGGCGACTTCAACACCCCGGAGACCACCACCGGTGGCTTTCTCGACGGGATGGCGCTGGCGACGCTCACGGGCCGCTGCTTCACTGGCATGTGCGCACGCCTCCCCGGCTTCGTCCCGATCCGCGAGCAGCATGCCTGGCTACTCGGCACGCGCGATCTTGATCCGGCCGAGGAGGAAGTGCTGCTCGACTCACTGATTGGGCGAGTGGGCGCGGAGTCGATCGGCGCGGAATTGATGGAGCGGATCCGGTGGGAGCTCGACAGTCCTCGCCAGATTCATGTGCATCTCGACCTCGATGTGCTCGATCCGTCAGACGGCCACGTGAATGACTACGCCTGCGAAGGAGGCGTCTCTGCCGCGAATCTTCGACTGGCAATGCGGTCGCTGGGAGCGCTCGATACGGTCGCTGCGCTGACACTGTCGGCATACGACCCCAGTTTCGACAGCGATGGACGCGTCTGCGCCACCGCCTTCGACGTGCTGGAGTCGTTCTTCACTGAATCGTAAGCCTCCATGCGAACCCCCACCATTGCGCTCGGCATCATCGGTTTCGCGCTCATTTCGTCCTGCTCCACCGTCACCAAGGCCATCGAGGCCATCGGGAATCTCTCGACGCCCGAGTCCGAGATCACCGAAGTGCGCTCCAGGTCGAACAGGGCGATCTCCGCGCACGATCTCGAGACCGTCGTCACCACCATGACACCTGACATCGTCGTGACCGCGGGCAACGGTGGCGTCCTCGTTGGCCGCGACAGCGTGCGCGCTTCGTTTCGCCGCAGCTTTGCCGACACGACATTCATCGATTTCCTCCGCACACCGGACAGCATCACGGTGAGCACGGCTCGGCCCGCATTGGCCGCGGAACGCGGACACTGGATGGGCCGGTATCACACGGCAAACGGCATCGAGGACATCGGCGGCGTCTATCTGGCGATGTGGCGTCGCACGAACGAAGGGTGGCGCATTCGCTCCGAACTGTTCGTGAGCCTCACCTGCCACGGGCCGCGCATGTGCACGCCGTAATCGGGTACGTCCCAATCGTCTAGGACAGGAACTCGATGTAGCCCTCCGTTGCGTGCACGCGGATCCGCTGCCCATCCCGGATTAGCCGAGTGGCGTTCTCCCACCCCCACGACGGCCGGCAAGCCGTAGGGTCCGTGTATGCGGTGACGAGGATGTCTCCCGGCTCCAGATCGGCCGCCGCCATGCCCAGGATGACACGCGCGCGCCCCTCGATCGTACCAGCAGAAACTGGCAGGCCAACGAGCGCACCAGCCGGGAAGTCATCGCGCCGGTACGACCGCGAGACGCCCTCGCCCTGCGACGTGAGTATCCGCGGCGGCCTGAATGCTCTCCTCGATGAAGTCGAGCAGCTCAGGTTTGGTTTCAATCGCGTCAGACCCACCGCCAGGCCCGGTGAGCTATATCCTGAGATTGCGAAGGGAGTGGGCGGATGCAGCGGCCGGGCGCGGTTTCTTCGCCCTGTTCAGCGGTTTGGCGCGTGTGCGCGCTACTTGCCCCAAACGTCGAGTAGGCGACGAACGGCGACGATCTGCCCGATGTGATATGAGGCATGGTCAGCGGCGACGAGGACGGTCCTCAAATACGTCTGCCCGCTGCCATGCGGGATCTTCTTCGTCATGTCGACTCGCGTCCGCGTAGCGAAGTTTGCCAGCGCGTCACGGTCCTCGCCGATCTGCTTCAGGCTCGAGCGCCACGCCGAGTCGCTCGGCGGCGCCTGTGTGGGTGGCCAGTAGTCGTCCGGCCATTTGAGGCCGTGTACGTACTTCGGGTTCGTGATGAAATCGAGCAGGTCGTGCTGCGTGATGCGGAGATGGCCGACGAGCTCCCACACCGAGTGCGGGAATCCATTGGGCCGCGTGCCGCGATCTGCTTTTTTCAGCCCTTTGAGAGCGGCGTCGAGGGTGACGTGTGCCTGATCCCAATCCAGGGCGGATGCGACGATCGTCTGCCAGCGCGGCATCTTTTAAGTTATATAAATTGTAATTGATACGTTCCTGCAGGCGGCGGGTCGTACCGGCACTCTGCGCGTGAGAAATCGGATTCTTGACCGAGGCGAGAGATTGGATTACCGCCATTCACGAACGCGGAGAGAGGGGCATGATATAAATATGTCTTTATATATTACGGTGTGCTCGATTCGGCGAGGAATGATTCGACGGCTGGCCAAACGAGTTCCGGACGCTCGGCATAGGTGAAGTGCGCCGCGCGCGGCACCTTCAGGAGACGAGCGTGGGGGAGTGCGCGGATCCATTCCTCGACGAGGTCCATTGGGATCGACTCCTCCTCGCCGTGGACGATGAGGGTTGGCGCGGCGACGGCGCGAAGGGCGGCGCGAATATCCCAGTCACCGTAGGACGCCATCACGACGCGGTTGGTCGTCCGTAGCCCGTAGCGAATGCCCGCGGGAGCCGACGCACATAAATCGGACTTGATGAGTGTGAGCGTGCGATCGGGTTCCGCCAACCGTGGCCGCATGGCTTCCGCCCAGTAGGCTCGGCAAGCTCGTCGCGCGTCGACGGTCGTGTCGGACAGCATTTGATTCGCCGCTGCCATCCGGATGCGTGCTGCGCTGTCGAGTTTCGTCGTCAGGCTCTTCCCGAAGCGCGTCCAGAATGCACCGCGGTTTGGCGGGACGGGACCGAAGAACACCATGCGCCGCACGACGTCCGGGTGTGCGATTGCATATGTCGCCGCGAGGAGTGGGCCGTACGAGTGTGCGACGAGCGTGACATGCGCGAGTCCGAACTGCCGGCGTACGGCGTCGAGGTCGGCGACCTGTTGTGTGGCGTTGAGCTGGCTCGTGTCGCGTGGCAGCGTCGATTTGCCGGTGCCGCGCTGGTCGTAGAAGATCACCACGTGTTTGGCGCCGAGTGGGGCGAAGTCGCCGGCGATGCTCTCGAGGTCGACGCCTGGGCCGCCGTGGATGGCGATGATGGTGTCCGCGCCGGATCCGATGACGCGGTAGTAGAGTGACGCTGAATCCGGCGTGATGACGAATCCTTCCCGTGCCGTACGCTGTGCGCCAGCGACGCTCGAACCGGCGGCGGCGAGCGCGAAAAGCAACGACAGCGCGTATCGGCGGCGGGAAATCACGGCGTCTTCGGCTTCATCGCTCGCATTGCGTCGCTCGCCTCGAGCTGCGGCAGGCGGTCGATCTGCGTTCCGGTGAGGACACTGCCGACGGCGAGTCGGTCGCGCATCATGCCGATGGCGTATTCGGTCGAAATCCCAGCTTGCTCGCACGCTTCGTCGCGAAACTTCTTTTCGTCGACGGAGCCGACCCATCCGAATTGGGGCGCGGTGCCGCTGTCCAAGCGTTCCTTGAGGCGCCGGTGCATGGCGCTCGTCATCCGAATCTGTCGCACGATGACGGAGTCATCCTGGGCGCGAGAGAGAACCTCCAATCGTTGCACCTGGTCGTCGGTCAGAGCCAAATCGCTTTTGTGCGAAAGCACGTAGGATGCGGGCTTCATCGTCCGTTGCGCATTGGCGAATAGTGCGGCCATTTGCGCGGGATCCATTGGCTTTTCGCCGAAGGCGCCCATGGGCAATGCGGCTGCAACCTGAGCGGCGACTGGCACAGTGATGACACAAAGGGCGGTCAGCCCAACGAGTATTGACTTGAGCATGGCGCGTTGGTCTGGTGAGGGACGCACTACCAGGGACACGGCTCATTGATGTGGATCGTGGGACGTTTCGCGCAATGGGAAATGCGAATCATTCTGTTGCGTGTTGCATCATTTCTTGGCTCGGATGAGGAGCGGCCGACAAGCATATCAGTATTTATTGATATTTGCCTTGGTTGACGGCCGACTTCTTAATCCTTGAATTCTTGAATTCTAGCCGTCTTTTCAGGATTGGTCTCTCGCTCGAGAAAAGCTGCACTGGCGGCTAGAATCGAAGAATTAAAGAATTGGAGAATTGATCCTTTCGCATTTGACGACGTTGGTCGCCAAGCGAGTCAGATAAATAGTTATTGATTTATGGAGACTTCGGGCGCAGTGTCCAGTCATTTTCCGTCAAGTCCGTTCGTGCCCCACGGCATCTGTCATCATCGTTCGCAGGCCGCTGGCCTGATTCCGCCAACCACCCTTGGTCAAACTGCCGCGAAATAGCGCAGCCCCGTGCCCATCCCACGGTAGCCCGCCTCGAGAAACGCCTCCGCCCACCGCGAACCAGCCGCCCGCTCCCCATCGATCGTCTCGACGATCACATCACGACGACGTGCCGGCCCGTTGCGACGCACCAGACGCTGACCAAGCTCCTGCGCCGCCTCCCGCACCTCGTCCGACGACGCATCCACACCCACCCGAATCCGCGACCCCTTCGATTCGGCCGCCAACACGATCTTCCCACCCACCGTCACCAACGTCGCACCCGTCCCGCGAGGATGCGCCAACGCATCCGCCTCGACGCCAATCGCCAACGGCAGCGAATACACGTTCGCCGGATCTGACGTCGGCATCGCGACAACCACATCCTCCTCCGACGAGCGCAACATCTCCACCGCCTCGGCCAACGCGAACTGCGCCCCCGCCAATCCGGCCACAAAGTACCCGCGCTGCACCTCACCACGGAATTCGAGCCGCTTGAGCTCGTGATATATCTCCCGCCAGCCTACGGCTGGCCGCTCTCTTCGCCACCAGTCTCGCGACACTATACCGTACCTTTCCAGCCACTTTCTGGCGATCTGCTCCGCAAGCTCCTGTTCGTCCCGCGGCGGACCCATCGTCCCCGCCGTGTGCACGAGCGACCACCGGCCGCCCCACACTCCGGTCGAACCATCCTCCTGTTCCGGCCGACGCCACTTGGGCAGACGTCGCAGATTCACCCGCCGCTGCACCACCGGGCGGTTGCCCGATGGCTTGAAGTCAGCCGGCAACCACCGCGTCGGATCGGGCTCGTTACCGCGCTTCACCGGCAACACCGACCGCCACCGCAACACATCGCGCAACGCATCAACGGTGTCGTTCGTGACCAGACCAGCCGCCACCAGATCACGCAGCGTCTCACGCGTTACCTGCGGACCAAGCCCGCTCGCCGCCATTAGATCACCGATGAACGACGCTCCCTGCCCACGCAGCACGTCGAGCACCGTCCGCGCATTGTCGCTCAGCGCACTCTCGTCAGCCGGCGTTCCAATCCACAGTCGCCCAGACCCTCGCTCGAAAAAGCGCACCCTCGCCACCCTCGGCACACTCGCCGACCCCTTCTCGACCCTCGGCTCCGCCGCCCACACGAGCGCTCCCGACGCCGCCAGGCGACCAAGCGCATTCGGGTCGTACTGCTCGACGCGCGACGGCAGGTAGTCGCGCTCCCACCCCTCCGCGGGACGCGCGAGGCCGTACATCTGCGCCAGGGCGATCGCCGTCGCGTCGTTGCCGGTGAGCCGGGTCGATGGCGTCAGATGCTGCCACCGCTGGAGGTATCGCGCAAACCTGTCCAGCGGCACCGCTTCGATCTGCTTCCGCGCCTGCGCCAGCTCTCGTCGACGCGCCTGCTCGAGCAACCGGCGCGACGTCCACCGCGCCACGCTGCGATCGCCGCCGAAGACGCCACGCACCAGCACCCCCTTCCGCTCCCACTCCTCCAACCGCCGCTCGATCCACCTGGCGTCGAAGTCATATCGCCCCCTCACCTCATCCACCGACACCGGGCCAGCCTGCGAAATCCACCGTGCGAGCACCTCTCGACGTGCCGCCTTCTGGGTCAGGGCGGCCTCCTGCAACACCGATGGTATGACATCAACAGCCTGTCCGGACGCCATCGTCGCGCCAGAACGCACCGTTGCCAGTGCTTCTGCGCCGAACGCTCCCACGTAACGCGGATAGGCGTCCACCAGGATGAAGCGGTCTTCCTTGCCTGTGTCGGTGGGTAGGCTCACACCGACCAGACGACCGCTGGCAATCAATGTCGACAGGGGATTGTCCCTGAACCACTGCTCTGACGGACCGACTCGCTCCTCGAGTTCTGCCTGTGTCAGATCGCCCGCCCGATCGACGAGCACCGCCAGCTCGTCGGCATCGCGCGCCTGCCGGCCGGGAGCCGTGCCTCGCCGGCGCGCGAGCAACTCGGACAGCATGCTGAGCGTGGTGTCGTCCGCGCCCTCGCCACCCATCAATTCGTCGAGCAACACACGGTCGAGCGACAACAGCGCCGCACGCTGTTCGGCCCGCGGCTTGTCGTCGCCATACATGTTGTCGATCACGAAGCCGAACTGCAGCGACTGCGCGAACGGCGACGGAATCTGCGTCTCCACCGTGCGGATCGTGATTGCATGCGACGCGATGCGACCGAGCACCTCGCGCAAGCCGGCCATGTCGAACGCGTCCTGCAGCACGTCGCGATACGTCTCGACGAGAATCGGGAACGACGGATACTCGTCGACCGCCGCCAGCAGATCGCCCGCCTTCAGTCGCTGCAGCCACAGCGGCATGCGTCGCCGAGGATTGCCGCGCGGCAACAGCAGTGCGCGTGCGGCATTCATGCGGAAGCGCGCGCCGAACAGCGACGACCCACCGACCTCCTCCAGGATGAGCCGCTCAGCTTCCTCCACCGAGAGCGAACGTATCGCGTCGAGCGGCGGAGCCGCGCCCATGTCGGGCAGCCGCACCATCAGTCCATCGTCGGTCGTCTGAACCTGCACGTCGACGGTGAGCCGCTCGCGCATCCGTCGACCCAACGCCATGCCCCATGGCGCATTCACCCGGCCCCCAAAGGGCGCGTGCAGCACGACGCGAATCGAACCCACCTCGTCGCGGAAATGCTCGAGCACGAGCTGCGTATCGTCGGGCACGATCTCGGTGATCGCGCGCTGCGCCTGCACGTACTCGACGAGTGAGCGCGTCGTTGGCTCGTCGGCGTGGTAGCGCGTCTGGATTTCCCGGAGATCCTCGATCGTACGCGCGGCGTCGAGGGTGCGACGCAGTTCGCCCACGCGCTTCGTCAAGTGATTCGAACGCGCCATGAACTCGCCATGCCAGAAGGGCATGCGCGCCGGCGCGCCCGGCGCCGGTATCACGACCACGCGATCGTGTTCGATCGAGCGAATGCGCCAGGTGGAGCTGCCGAGTTGAAATGCGTCACCCACGCGCGATTCGTGGACGAACTCTTCGTCCAGCTCACCGAGCCGAGTCTTGTCGGCGAGGTTCACCGTGTAGAGACCGCGATCGGGAATAGTGCCGCCGGAGATCGTCGCGACCATGCGCGACGCACGCGCCGGCGTCAGCATGTCGCTCACGCGATCCCACGAGATGCGCGCGTCCAACTCGGCGGCGACGTCGCTGGGGTACTTGCCGGCGAGCATCGCCAGGGTTTCGTCGAATGCCGCGCGCGTGAGGGCATGATACGGATAGGCGCGCCGGATGAACTCGTACAGGCCAGTCGCCGTCCACTCCGGCTCCGACGCGACGATGGCGACGATGATCTGCGCGAGCACGTCGAGCGCGTTCTGCACCACGCGCGTCGGCTCGACGTCGCCGGCCTGCATCGCCTCGACGATCGCGAGCTGCTCCATCGCGTCGTCGCGGAATGTGGGCACGAAGACGCCCCGGCTCGTCGCGTCGAGTGTGTGACCCGCGCGGCCGACGCGCTGCAACGCCGACGCGACGCGCTTGGGGCTCTGCAGATGGACGACGAGATCGACTGATCCGACATCGATGCCCAACTCGAGTGAGCTCGTCGTGACGAGTGCGCGGAGCTCACCTGCCTTGAGCCGCTCCTCGAGCATGAGGCGTCGCTCGCGCGAGAGCGAGCCATGATATGGCTGCGCGATCTCCTCGTCGGCCAGCGTGTTCAACCGGCCGGCGACCTTCTCTGATTGCGCGCGGTTGTTGACGAAGATGAGCGTCGTCCGCGCCGTCCTGATCTGGCTGAGCACGAGCGGAACGACTGCCGTCCACACCGTACCATCGACGTGCGCGAGGTCGTCGACGGGAGAGATGACATTCGTCTCCATCCGCTTGACCAAGCCAC
>JBDSML010000222.1:0-55935 GCA_039915865.1 Gemmatimonadaceae bacterium
GTGCGCTCGCCCCGGCTGGAGCGCTCGATGACGTACGGCGGATAGATGGTAGCCATGGGGTTGCTCACTGTGCGTTACCGTTGGTGACTTCGTTTCTGGCCGTCAACCACTCGAAGACGTTTTCTTCCGTGATGCTGCGCTCGATCTCGGGAAGACGCCCCGCCTTCTGCAGCGACGCGTACACCTGGCCCGGATCGGTCTTGCGCTGCTCGGCCACCTTGCCCACTCGATCGTCGACATCCTTCTCCGTCGCCGTGAGCTTGTGCTCCGCGGCGATCGCGTCGATCAGCATGTCGCGACGAACCTGCTTTTCCGCCACCGTCGCAAACTCGGCGGCGAACGTCTCGCGCTGCTCTTCGGGAATCTGATACGCCTGCATGTACGCATCGATCATTCGCGACACCCAGCTTGGCGGCACGTCGAATGGATTCGCTTCGGCAACGCTGTCGAGCAACGACTGGCGCACCTGTGCATCGGCGTCGCGCTTCGCATGCTCCTCGAGATCCGTGCGCACCGCGACCTTGAGCGCGTCGAGCGAATCGAAGTCGCCCACTTCGCGCGCGAACGCGTCGTCGAGCGCCGGAGCGGATTTCCGCTTCACCTCTTCCAGCGTGACGCGCACGTTCTTGGCGATGCCGCGCTGCGCCTCGTCAGGGAAGTCATCCGGCCACTTGACCGTGCGCTCCTTCGTTTCGCCCGGCGTGAGTTCCATCACGAGCTCCTCGACGCCAGGAATCGCCTGACCGCCGCCGAGCACGAGATTGTAGGGGCGACCTTCGGGCATCGCTTCGTCGGCACCGTCCGGCGTGGCGAGCAACACCTTCACCATGTCGCCTTCACGCGGCTGCTCTTCCACCGGCGCCCACGACGCCTTGTCGTCACGCAGCTTTTCGATCTGCTCCGTTACGGTGTCGTCGGTGACGACCTGGGAAGTGCGCGTCACCTTGAATCCCTCGGTGCGCTTCAGGTCGATGGTCGGCCGAACCTCGAGGTGAAGCTCGAACGTGAGGGGCTGCCCCTCATCGAACTTGACGTCGTGGACGTGTGGCTGCGCGGCGACGTCGAGCTTCTCGCGCTCCATCACCTCCTTGAACGCCTCCTGCACGAGCGTCTCGAGCACCTGCTGGCGGATGGCGTCCTTGAAGCGCTTGCGCACCATCGCGGCCGGCGCCTTGCCTGGCCGGAACCCGGGGAGACGAACGGAGGTGGCGTACCGGCGCGCGGTCTTCTCTTCTTCCGCGTTCACCGTGGCGAGAGGAACCGAGACCTGGAGCAGGCGTTCGACGCCTTCGCTCTTCTTGGTGGTAATCTGGATATCCATGCCTCTGAAACTAATAGAATGACAGGACGACAGGGGCCTGGAGAACCGGACGACAGGCAGGTCAGGACGACCTGATATACACCTCTGCCCCGATCAGGTCCGCCACGATCTTCCCCGAGCTGAGGACCCCCGGAATTCCCGCGCCGGGGTGCGTTCCCGCACCAGCGAAGTAGAGATTCGCGATATCCTCGCTCCTGTTGTGTGGCCGGAACCAAGCCGACTGCGTGAGAATCGGTTCCACGGAGAAGGCGCTACCTAAGTAGCTGTTGAGCGCATCGCGAAAATATCGCGGGTCCACCATGCGCTCCGTGACGATGTGCTGCGACAGGTTCGGCAGGTATCGCTCCTCCAGATACCCGACGATTGCATCGCGATACGGCTTCGCTGCCGTCGCCCAATCCGTTTTTCCACCCAGATGTGGCACGGGCGACAGGACGTAAAAGCTGTCGCCGCCCGGTGGTGCGAGCGATGGGTCCGTCGCCGTCGGACGATGGAGGTAGAGGGAGAAGTCGCTCGAGAGCGATTTCTTCGTGAAGATATCGTCCAGCAGACCCTCGTACCGGGGTCCCATCAGGATCTCGTGATGCGCCACGTCGTCATAGCGGCGGTTCGTGCCGAAGTAGAGGACGAACAGCGACATCGAGTAGCGCGTCCGCTCGTACCGCCGATTCGAGTTCTTCGGTCGGAAGGTTTCTGGGACGAGCTGCATGTAGCTCTGCGCGACGTCGCCGTTGCAGACGACTGCATCTGCCGCCAACGACTCCCCATTCGCCAGTCGCACGCCGGTGGCGCGGCGTGTGGTGGTGTCGATCGTGATCTCGTCGACCTCGCAGCCGAGTCGCAACGTTCCACCGAGTTCCGTGAAGAGTCGCACGAGCGCGCGCACCAGTGCGCCCGTGCCGCCCATCGCGAACCAGACGCCCCACTGCTGCTCGAGCGTATGAATCAGCGCGTAGATCGACGTGCTCTGGAAGGGATTTCCGCCGACGAGGAGCGGATGGAAGCTGAACACCTGCCGGAGCCGTGGATCGCGGATGTGCCGGTTCACGAATGACGCGACCGACCGGTCGGCGCGCAGCCGCACCAGGTCGGGAAGCACGCGGAGCATGTCCGTCATGCGCTCGAACGGCGTGTCGATCAACGCCATTCCCGCCTCGAAGATCGCCTCCGTCGCGTCGGCGAACCGGAGATATCCCTCGACGTCGGACGGCGCAAACCGCTTTATCTCGTCAATGACTTCAGCGCGATTGCCGGTATACCGGAAGACCGACCCGTCGTCGAAGCGGATGTTGTAGAACGGATCGATCCGCACGAGGTCGACGTAGTCTTCGGTGCGCTTGCCACTGCGCTCGAACAGCTCGCGGATGAGCCATGGCGCGGTAATGATCGTGGGGCCGGCGTCGAAGGTGAAGCCGTCCTGCTCGAACACGTACGCGCGCCCACCAGGCTTGTCGAGCTTCTCGACGATCGTGACCTGATGTCCTTGCTGCTGCAGCCTGATCGCGGCGGCCAGCCCGCCGAATCCGCTGCCGATGACGACAATGTGCACGGATCAGGATGTCGTGCCGAGCGGCATGTGGGATGTCGTGCCGAGTTGCATCGGGGATGTCGTCCCGAGCGAAGTCGAGGGACGTGGTTTCTTCCGTCGCATCGCCAGCACGAGCGGCACCGCCATGGCCACCGTGCCAAGCACCACCGCCCACCACATTCCGCGACCCGCGCAGATGAGGATGGGAAACACGCCATTCACCGCGTAGAGCACCAGCGGCAGCGTCGTCGGCGACACATCAGCCGCCCACCGGCTCGGCGGCACGATCGCCAACATCACTCGGGCGACAACAGACCCCGTGAGCAGCCACCCGAGCCAGTTCGTCAACGGCATTCCGTAGAAGAACCCCGACAGGAACACCGTCCGCACAAGTGACCCGTCGCTCGGCGGCAGATGCCACAGCCAGTGCGTCGTCGCCACCATCGCCGGATCCATCGAGACGTCCCACGCCGTGAGCACGAACGCGGCCAGGATCGCCCACCGCCACTTGCTCGCGCTGCTGTCGGCCGCGTGCAGGAGTCGTCCACAGATCGCCAGCGACGCGTAGAGCATGAAGAACCACGACGTCGGGATGTTGAACGGCACGCGTCCGCCGATGAGCGCGCCGAGTTGCGTCGTGTACGAGTACGGTCCGAACGGATAACCCGTCGTCGTTCCCGTCAGCTCCGCCGCGAGCGAGATGCTGAAGGCCGCACCGAAGATGGCGAGCGCGGTGCGCCATCCAAGCCGGCTCGCGGCATGACACAGGCCGGCGATCGCACCGAGGACCACCGTGGTCTGGCCGCCGAAGGTGAACATGAATGCCGCCACGCGCTGGTTCGCCGGCGTCGCCAGCCAGGCCGGCGCCGGTGGCGCGAGGAACGTCGCGAACGCGATGCCGGACAGCAGCAGCAACAGTGCATGGCCGATCAGCGCGATGCCGGCGACGCGCGCATCGCGTCGTCCATTGGGAAAGCGAGTGCTCACGTCCACCGGACGAGCGTGC
The DNA here is from genome assembly GCA_039915865.1 of Gemmatimonadaceae bacterium. Taxonomy (GTDB): domain Bacteria; phylum Gemmatimonadota; class Gemmatimonadetes; order Gemmatimonadales; family Gemmatimonadaceae; genus AG11. The sequence continues at coordinate 3,856 of JBDSML010000222.1, forward strand.
CGTCGTTCACCGAGTGATTCGCGGAATCCTGCACGACCGACGTGAGCGGTGTACGCCACGCACTCCACAGCACACCCGCTCGCGCCATCGTGCCGACGCGTGCCCGCGAGCTGAAGGTGTCGTAGCCGAGATTCTCGATCGCGCGCAGGATGCCGGCATACCCGACGGCGCAGGCGGTGGCGCAACGCCGCGCATCAGGAGAGAGCAGGGCGATGCCCGGCGTTGCCTGTGCGTAGAGGGCGCGCGCGCGGTCGATCTGAAAGCGCATCAATGCGTTCCACCGCTCATCCCCGCCCAGCGTGCACGCAAGCACCTCGTCCCGTGTGAGACCGAATCGCGTCAGATCTTCCGTCGGCAGATAGCATCGTCCGTTGCGCGCGTCTTCGCCGACGTCGCGGAGGATGTTCGTCAACTGCATGGCAACGCCGAGCGTTCGTGCGTGCGTCAGGGCGCGCGCCCGGATGGAGCGGTCGCCGGACACACCGAACACATAGGTGCACATCTCGCCGACGCTGCTGGCCACGCCCTCGCAGTAGACGCTCAACTGGTGCCAGCTGTCGTAGCTCGCGGGCGCGCAGTCGCAAGCGACGCCATCCAAAAGCTCCACGAGGACGGCCGGGGGCACGCGGTACCGCTCTGCGGCCGCCGCCAATTCCCGAAACACGGGCCCGGATGGCTGTCCTCCGAGCGCGGCGTCGAGCTCGCAGCGGTAGGCACGCAGCAGTCGCGCCGTGCCGGCCGATTCGTCGCGCACGCCCAGGTCGACGATGTCATCGGCCACTCGGCAAAACGCGTACAGCGCGAACGCCGCTCGACGCTTGTCGGGGGGCAGGAAGCCGCTCGCCAGCCAGAAGGTGCGCGCATAAGCGCGGACGATCCGCCGGCAGTGTGTTGCGTCGCTCTGTTCCATTCGCGCGTCGTCTGCGTCGAAGATCGGGATGGGTGCCGCCCGATGCGGCACCCTGGGGCAAACGCGCGGTAATCGCGAATGTTCCCGCAGCGATCTCCATCCGAACTACGCGCCCATGCGCGAACAGGATCTATCCGTCACCGCCGATAGACCAGCTGGTCGCCGTTCACGTTGGTGAGCACGATGGTGGCACCCGACGCCGTGCCCGAGAACTGATAGTTGTTCGCGTGGTCGTAGAACGAGATGTAGGCGAACTCACGAATGTTGTTCCAGCTGCCGGAACCCGTGAAGGCCTGCACCTGTGTCACGCCGCCGAAAATCGCTTTCACGCTGAGCGCCTCGGACCACGCGCCATCGGAGGACAGGATCAGCGTGCCGTCGAGCACCTGGAGGGTGACGCTATCGGAGCGGACCGTGGCGGGCAGGACCGTTCCGCCGTAGGTGACCAGGTGGTACTCGCCGACGATGTTCTCCGGTCGGGTGCTCTGGTCGATCTCTTGACTGCAGGCGCTGAGAGCCGTGAGGGCGAGTAGCGCGAGGAAACGTCTCATGTGTATTGCACCGAGGTGGGTAAGTGACACGACGGCATCGTCACCTCTAGGACGAGTGTACCCGGCGAACGTCGCACCGCCAAGGCAGCGCCCGGCACTGGCCCGTTCCTGTAACGGTTTACAGATTGCCCACATGAGTCAGCCCCGACCCGGAGACGCAGGGCAAAAATGCGAGAGAGGGGACTCGAACCCCTATACCTTGCGGTGCCAGATCCTAAGTCTGGTGCGTCTGCCAGTTTCGCCACTCTCGCGTTGAGTGCAACGTAAATCCGCCGCGCCGAGTGGGACAGCGGCGTGAGCGCGCCACTGGGGTGTCGTTCCGAGCGCAGTCGAGGGGCCCGCTCGTTCGTCGCCTGGATCTCTAGCCGCGTGGGACCATTTGTCCGTCTCGCGCTCGCCGCACTATGGGGTCGTGGCGCAACAGTCTTGAAACGGCTCCGGCCGGCGCCGTAGGGGCGCATCAGAGGCAAAGTCATATACCGTAAAGTGTTACCGCGCCGAGCGACGCCTCTCGTAGCCCGCACGTTGCTTGCGGAGTACCGTGTCCGCACACAAATACGTCGTGTCACCCGGTTTGTGCTTTCGTCCCCCCTCCAGAAGGTATTTCATGCGAGTTGTTCGACATCTGCTCGGAGTAGCCGTCGCGCTCAGTCTTGCCACGACGGCGAATGCCCAAGGCATTGTCTACGATAACGGCGGGCCGAACGGGGTCGATGGAAGCGAGATGTCCTCGTTCACTCAGGCGGAGGATTTCAGCTTCCTCACCGCGTCGTTCTTCAACGGCATCCGGTTCTGGGATGTCGAAGTCTCGCCGTTCGTCGGCACCGTCACTGTCGATTGGGCCATCTACACTGACATGTCGGGCGGCCCCGGAAGTCTGCTCCACAGCGGCACCGCCGCGTCCACCCGCACGTTCCTCGGGCTCGACGTCTACGATTTCGAGCACTGGCAGAACGACCTGTCCATCGGGTCGGTGAACCTCGGCCCGGGCACCTTCTGGCTCGCGCTGCACCAGGGTCCTGACTTCGACAATCGCGCGTTCTACTGGGAGACCACAGACGCGAATGGAACGTCGACTGGAATGGAAGCCGACGGTGGTTCCGGCGTGTATAGCGACAATGGCATGGAGCACGCCTTCGCCCTCACGGCAACGCCCGAGCCGGCCTCGATGGTTCTCCTGGCGACCGGGCTCCTCGGCGTCGTCGGCGTCGCACGTCGTCGCAAGCGGACGGCGTAACTCCGTTCGATGGTCAACAAAAAGCCCCCGGCAACTCGCCGGGGGCTTTTTTGTGCTGGAGCTGACGATTGTTATTGAACTTGAATGGTGATCGCCTGCGTTCCCGCGACACCAATGAGCGCCACCGAGAACGTGATGAGGTCTCCGCTCTTCATGCGTGACAGCACGGCGTCGAGGTCGGCCGCCGTATGCAGCGCCTTGCGTGGGCCGGGGTTGAGCACCTCGACCAGCACCGTCTGGTCCGCACCGAACTTCCGGTATGATGGGCCGGTGACGTTCACGTCGCTGACGACGAGGCCACGACGTGCCGCGGGATCGACCTTGCCGCTCACTTCAGACGACATCGCTTCCACTGTGATGCCGATCTTGTCGAACTGGCGCGACTCGGTCGCGCTGGTCGGCTCCACCGTTGCACCACCGCGTGCCGACGCTGCAACGAGCTGCGGATCTGCGGGCGCTTCGGCGAGCTTCACGTTGAACGTCTTCTTCTTGCCGAAGTGCATGACTTCGAACGCCAGCGTCTCACCCGGCTTGTGGCTCCGGACGATGCGCTGCAGCGTGCTCACGCGATCCGTGGGCTTCCCGTCGGCGGCGATGATGACGTCCGCCGGCTCGATGCCAGCGTTCTTCGCCGGGCTCACGCTATCCGCGCCATAGCTGTACGTGCGAACCACGACGCCGGTGACCTTGTCGAGACCAGCCGCCTTGGCGTCTTCCGGCGAGGCATTCTCGATCTGCACGCCGATCACCGCGCGACGCACCTTGCCGAACGCGATGAGATCGTCCATCACCTGCTTCGCGAGCGTCACCGGAATGGCGAAGCCGTATCCGGCGTAGTAGCCCGTGCTGCTGGCGATCGCGCTGTTGATGCCGATCACCTCACCGCGGATGTTGACGAGCGGTCCGCCCGAGTTACCCGGGTTGATCGCCGCATCCGTCTGGATGAAGTCCGTGATCTGATAGTTGTTCTGCAGCAATCCCGTGAGCGGACGTCCCTTGGCGCTGATGATGCCGGCGGTGACCGTGAAGTCGAGGCCGAGCGGATTGCCGATGGCGACGACCCACTGGCCGACGCGGGCGACGTTGTCGTCGCCCAGCACGGCGACCGGAAGATTGGAGCCATCGATCTTGATCACCGCGACGTCCGTCGTGGGGTCGCGCCCGATGACCTTGGCGGTAAAGGACCGCTTGTCGAGCAGCGTCACCGTCACCTTGTCCGCATCGGCGACGACGTGGTTGTTCGTGAGGATGAAGCCATCCTTGGAGACGATGAAGCCGGTGCCGCTGGCTTCCTGTGCCTGTTGCTGCGGCTGCTGCTGCTCGAAGTTGCGGAAGAACTCTTCGATGCCCGGCTGCTGTCCGCCGCGCGGACTGCGGGCTCGCGGTGCGGTGCGGACGCGCTGCGTCTGAATGGAGACGACGCTGGGCGTCACATGGTCGGCGATCGCCTCGAAGGCGTTGCCGGTTTCCGCCAGCGACTGGACCTGCGACGACGCGACCTTTGCGCCCTTGCCGTCCTGTGCAAAGCCAAACTTCGTCAGGTCGAAACTCGACGCAAAGAGAAGTCCGCACGCGAATGCCGTGACGACTGCGGCGCCCAGGCGAGCGCGAGAAAAATGTGTTGCCATTCTACCTGTCCTGAGAGAGTCTGTGATTCGAGTTACAACGTCCCTGATACACTCAATCGGGCGCTCCGTGTTCCATATAGACACGTACGGCGCCCGACTGGTTTCCGATGCAACCTGCCGTCTGCGAACTTACTTCTTGTCGTCCACGATCTCGTAGTCGGCTTCAACCACGTCATCCGCGGGTTTGGCATTTCCGCCGTCGCCCGGCGGCGGTGAGCCGCCCTGCGCGCCAGCGTCTCCACCGGCCGATGGGTCTGCCGTCTGGCTCTGCGCGTAGAACGACTGGCCCGCCTCGCCGAAGGACTTGCTCAACTCCTCCTGCGCCGCCTTGATCTCGTTGAGGTCGTCGCCGCGAAGCGCCTTCCGGGCGCGCTCCACCGCGGCGTCCAGCTTGGTCTTGAGGTCCGCCGGGAGCTTGTCCGACCACTCCTTGGCGTTCTTCTCCACCTCGTAGGTCATCGAATCGAGGCGATTCCTCGTGTCGATCTCCTCGCGACGCTTCTTGTCGGCGTCGGCGTTCGCCTCGGCCTCCTTGACCATCTTGTCGACGTCCGCGTCCGACAGCCCGCTCGACGCCTCGACGCGAATCTTCTGCTCCTTGTTCGTCGCCTTGTCCTTCGCGGCGACGTGCAGGATGCCGTTGGCGTCGATGTCGAACGTGACCTCGACCTGCGGCATGCCGCGCGGAGCGGGCGGAATGCCCGTCAGCTGGAACTTGCCGATCGTCCGGTTGTCCCGAGCCAGCTCGCGCTCGCCCTGGAGCACGTGAATCTCGACCGTGGTCTGGTTGTCGTCCGCCGTCGAGAACGTCTCTGACTTCTTGGTCGGGATCGTCGTGTTGCGCGGGATCAGGACCGTTGTCACCCCTCCGAGCGTCTCAATACCCAAGGACAGCGGAGTGACATCGAGCAGCAATACGTCCTTCTGCTCGCCGGTGAGCACCGCGCCCTGAACGGCCGCGCCGATGGCGACGACTTCGTCCGGATTCACGCCCTTGTTGGGATCCTTGCCGAAGAACTTCTTGACCTCTTCCTGGATCTTCGGAATGCGCGTCGAGCCGCCGACGAGCAACACCTCATCGATGTCCTTCGGCTCCAGGCCCGCGTCCTTGAGCGCCTTGCGCATGGGCTCGATCGTGCGCGTGATGAGATCATCCACCAACTGCTCGAACTTGGAACGCGACAGCGTGTAGGTCAGGTGCTTCGGGCCGCTCTGGTCCGCGGTGATGAAGGGCAGGTTGATGTCGGTCGAGATGGTGCTCGACAACTCCATCTTGGCCTTCTCGGCGGCTTCCTTCAGGCGCTGAAGCGCCATCGGGTCCTTCGAGAGATCGATGCCCTGATCGCGCTTGAACTCACCGACGATCCAGTCCATGACGCGCTGATCGAAGTCGTCGCCGCCGAGGTGCGTGTCGCCGTTGGTCGACTTCACTTCGAACTGGCGCGAGCCGTCCACGTCGTAGAGCTCGAGGACGGAGATGTCGTAGGTGCCGCCGCCGAGATCGAACACGGCGACCTTTTCGTCCTTCTTCTTGTCGAGTCCATAGGCGAGCGCTGCCGCCGTGGGCTCGTTGATGATGCGCAGGACGTCGAGGCCGGCGATCTTGCCGGCGTCCTTCGTCGCCTGACGCTGGGAGTCGTTGAAGTAGGCCGGCACGGTGATCACGGCCTTCGTGACCGTCTGTCCGAGGTAATCCTCGGCGGTCTGCTTCATCTTCTGGAGAATCATCGCCGAGACTTCCGGCGGCGTGTAGCGCTTGCCCTGGACTTCGACGGTGGAGACGTCGTTGGCGCCGGGCACGACCTTGTACGGAACGCGCTTCGACTCTTCGCTCACCTCACTCATCTTGCGCCCCATGAAGCGCTTGATGGAGAAGACAGTGTTCTGCGGGTTGGTGACCGCCTGGCGCTTGGCGACGGTTCCGACGAGTCGCTCGCCATCCTTGGTGAAGCCGACGACCGAGGGGGTCGTGCGTCCACCTTCGGCGTTCGGGATGACGACCGGATCGCCACCCTCCATGACGGCGACGACGGAATTGGTCGTCCCCAAATCGATGCCGATGACTTTGTCCGCCATTGCTTCCTTTTTGAAAATGGGAGAGGGCGCGGCACTGCATGCCGCGAACTGCGGGCTGAAAGGGCAAGTACGGGACCGGGTCCATGCGCCAGTCTGGCAGAAAACAGCGAGCTTTACCGGGCCGCAGTGGGACAGCGTGGCGCACTTCCGCCGCGCCTGTCACTGCGGCAGGGGGTAGGCCAGCGGCGCGCACTTCGACAGATTTTCGAGCATGATTCCCGTCGGCGACGAGAACCCGCGGCTCCACAAGCCGTGGATGACCTGGCTCATCATCGGCGTCACGGTCGCGGTCTGGCTCCTCGTCCAGGGAGCAGGCTCGCCTGGTGACGTGGCGGCGTCCGTCTGCAACCTCGGCCTCGTGCCGGGCGAGATCACCCATCGCGCCGCCGTCGGTTACGCGTTGCCGATGGCTCCCGGGCTCTACTGTGTGGTCGACCGCTCGCCGGTGAACAACTTCACTCCGGTGATCTCGATCTTCCTGCACGGCGGTTGGATGCATCTCCTCGGCAACATGCTCTTCCTCTGGGTGTTCGGCGACGACATCGAGGACAGCATGGGCCCCGGCCGCTTCCTGATTTTCTATCTGCTGTGCGGCGTCGTCGCGGCCGCCGCACATATCGCCGTCGAACCGGCGTCGCCCGTACCGACCGTCGGCGCATCGGGCGCGATCTCGGGCATCATGGGAGCGTACCTGCTCCTGTATCCGCAGGTGCGCGTGCGGATGCTCTTCATCTTCATCATCTTCTTCAAGGTCATCCCGATTCCCGCCTGGCTCGTACTGCTCTGGTGGTTCTTCGTGCAGGTGCTGGCTGGCCTGCCGCAGCTGTCGTCGGTGCGGCCGGATGTGTCGAGCGGCGTGGCGGTGTGGGCACACATCGGTGGATTTCTCGCGGGCCTGGCGCTCATCAAGCTCTTCGTGAGTCCCGCGCTGGCGGCGAGAAAGCTGGCCGCTCGCGGGACACTCGGTGCGTGGGTATCTTCGTGACTGCGCCGATACTTGCGTGATACATGGTCTACACATTCCTCAGATCCCATCCGCGCTCATGCTGAGCCGCCTCATCCCACGTGACGAAGAGTTCTTCAGCCTGTTCAACAAGCTCGCGGAGCATCTTCGTACTGCGGCACAGCTGTTAGACCAACTGTTCTCGGCACCGCAGCGCACAGCGGAGCTGGTGAAGCAGATCAAGGACGTCGAGCATCTCGCCGACCAGCTCACGCTCGATATCGGAGTGCGCATCGACAAGAGCTTCATCACGCCGATCGACCGCGAGGACATACACCTGCTCGCGTCGCGGCTCGATGACGTCATCGACCGGCTCGACGGTACGGCGCGACGGGTCGTCATGCTCCACATCAACGAGGTGCGCGAGCCGGCCAAGCAGATGGCGCACGTCATTGTTCGCGCGGCCGATCACATCGCCAAGGCGGTGGTGTCGATCAAGCGGCCGAGCGAGGTGGCCATCCAGGCCGCGGAGATCAAGAAGCTCGAGGAGGAGGGTGACGCCCTGTATCATGGGGCCGTCGGCGCGCTGTTCGCCGGCACGCCGGACGCCATCGAGGTAATCCGGTGGAAGGAAGTGTACGAGTCGCTAGAGACCGCGATCGATCAGTGCATGGGCGTCGCGAACGCCGTCCACAGCATCTCCATCAAGAACTCCTGAGCCTGATCTCGTGGTCTGGTACGTCATCGCGATCATCGGCATCGCCTTCATCTTCGATTTCAGCAACGGTTTCCACGACTCGGCGAACTCCATCGCCACGATCGTGGGTACGCGCGTCCTCAGCCCCCTCGCGGCCGTCATGTGGGCGGCCTTTTTCAACTTCGCCGCGCTGTTCACCGGCGGCGTCGCCGTGGCGAAGGCGGTTGGCGGCGGCATGATCGAACAGAGCATCGTCGACCCGAACGTCATCCTCGGCGCACTGCTCGGCGCGATCATCTGGAACATCATCACCTGGGCGTACGGCATCCCGTCGAGCTCATCGCACGCGCTCATCGGCGGATACGCCGGTTCGGCGATGGCGAAGGCCGGGCTCGCAGCGATCACGTGGGGTCCCAAGTGGATCCAGACGCTGTCGTTCATCGTGATCTCGCCGCTCGTCGGATTCACGGCCGGGTTCGCGATCATGGTGGCGTGCTACTGGACCTTTCAGCGCATGAGCGGTAGCAGGGCGGATCGCGTGTTTCGTCCAGCACAGTTACTCAGCTCGGCACTGCTCTCGTATTCGCACGGTGGCAACGACGCGCAGAAGACGATGGGTATCATCCTCGGGCTGCTCGTCGCGAGCAAGTCGTACTTCGTCAATGAGACAGGCATCTTTCACCACCTGTACGTGGCCGACTTCCAGACGATTCCGCGCTGGGTGGAGATCGGCGCGTACTCGGCGATCTCGCTCGGCACGCTGTTCGGTGGCTGGCGCATCGTGCACACGATGGGTTCCCGCATCACGAAGCTTCGGCCGATCAGCGGCTTCGCGGCGGAGACGGGCGGAGCGATCGCGATTCAGATTGCGACGCATTTCGGCATTCCCGTGAGCACGACGCACACGATCACGGGTTCGATCGTCGGCGTGGGCGCGACGCATCGTTTGTCGGCGGTGCGTTGGGGCATCGCGGGGCAGATCGTGTGGGCGTGGGTGTTTACGATCCCGGCGGCGGGGCTGATGGCGGCGGCCAGCTACTTCCTGCTGTCGCGGATATTCACGCTGTAGGCGTCAGGGGCGGGCCGCTCGGCGGCCCGCCCCGTTAGCTGCGCTTCGCGCGGCGCCCCGCAGTTTTGTCGCAGTTCTGTCACAGCGTGCGCTGCGCACTGCTTCGTGGCGCCCGACCGACAAGATTTCCAAGGCGTATCGAAACCCCTTGGAGAAACCAAATGCACCGCACTCTCGCTGCCGCCGTGGCGCTGGCCTTCGTCGCCGCCTGCGGCGACGCGTCAAAGAAGCCCGACTCGACCGCCGGCGCGTCGGCCACGCCCGCCAGTAGCACCGCATCCGGCGCTGATCTTACCGGGGCTGGAGCCACCTTCCCGTATCCGCTGTACTCGAAGTGGTTCGACACCTATGCGACCGCGACCGGCGTCAAGATCAACTATCAGTCGATCGGATCAGGCGGTGGCATTCGCCAGCTCTCCGAGCAGACCGTCGACTTCGGCGCCACCGATGCACCGATGTCCGACGCCGAGCTCGCCAAGGCGAAGGGCGGCACCGTCCTGCACATCCCGACGGCGCTCGGCGCCGTCGCCGTCATCTACAATCTCGCCGAGGCGACGCAGCCGATAAAGCTCACGGGCGACGTCCTCGCGGCGATCTATCAGGGGCAGGTCACCAAGTGGAGCGACGCGCGCATCGCGTCGCTGAACCCAGGCGTGACGCTTCCCGCGACGGACATCCTCGTCGTCCATCGCTCGGACGGGTCGGGTACGAGCTACGTCTTCACCGATTATCTCGCGAACGTGAGCGCGCCGTGGGCCACCAAGCCCGGCAAGGGCAAGGAAGTGCAGTGGCCCGTCGGACTCGGCGCCAAGGGCAACGAGGGTGTGGCCGGACAGGTGAAGCAGACGCCGGGTGCCATCGGCTACGTCGAGCTGGTGTATGCGAACCAGAACAAGATGTCCACAGCCGTCCTGAAGAACGCGGCTGGTGAGTTCGTCGCGCCGTCGATCGCGTCGGTCACGGCGGCCGCTGCCGGCGCCGCAGCGAAGCTGCCCGCCACCACTGACTATCGCGTCTCCATCGTGAATGCATCGGGCGCAGGTGTGTATCCGATTTCGTCATTCACCTGGATCATCCTCTACGAGAAGCAGGCCGATGCGGCGAAGGGGAAGAAGGTCACCGACTTCCTCAAGTGGGCTCTGGGCGCTGAAGGGCAGGGCATGGAAGCGCCGCTCGACTATGCGCCACTGCCCGACAAGATGCGCTCCGATCTGTTGGCCAAGCTCGAGACGGTGAAGTAGCCTTAGTGGAGATGCCCGACACGCAATCACCGACGACGCTGTACCTCAACCGCGAGCTGAGCTGGCTCGCGTTCAACGCGCGCGTGCTGCATGAAGCGAGCGACCCGCGCGTGCCACTGCTCGAACGCCTCAAGTTTCTCGCGATCTTCAGCAGCAACCTCGACGAGTTCTTCATGGTGCGCGTCGCTGGCCTCCGGCGACAGGTGGAGACGGGCACGGCGCACGTCACGCCGGATGGTCTCACGCCAGTGGAGCAGCTCGACGCGATTCGCGAGCGCGTGGCCGTTCTTCTCGCTGAGCGACGTCGCTGCTTCAACGAGCTGCAGCAGGAATTGGCGCCGCATCGCGTGCGCATCGTCGACATGAAGGAGCTGACGAAGGACGAGCGGCGTGCGATCGACGAGCAGTTCGAGTCCCAGATATTTCCGGTGCTCACACCGCTCGTCGTCGATCCCGGGCATCCCTTTCCGAACGTCTCGAACCTGTCGCTGTCGCTCGCGGTGGAGGTGCGTCATCCCGAGCACGGGACGGTGCACTTCGCGCGGCTCAAGGTGCCGAAGCGACTGACGCGGTGGCACCGGGTGCCTGGGCGGGCACACGAATACGTGCCGCTCGAGCAGGTGATCGGTGAGAACCTCGAAGCGTTGTTCCCGGGGATGGAAATCCTGCACACCTACGCCTTCCGGGTCACGCGCTACTCGGATCTCGAATTCACCAATCTCGAAGACCCGGAAGATCTCCTCGCGACGATCGAGGAGCAGGTGTTCGAGCGCCGGTTCGGTGAGGTCATTCGGCTCGAGGTGCAGGACGACATGCCGCTGCACCTGCGCACGCTGCTGCTCGAGGAGCTGCGCGACGCGGACTTCCCGGCGAAGACGTCGCTCAGCGAGGCGGACATCGAGGAAGGCGGTCCGTTGCTCGACCTCGCCGATCTCATCGAGCTGAGTGCAATCGAGATTCCGGAACTGCGCGATCCGCCGTTCGTGCCGAGCGTGCCGGTGGAGCTGCGCGATCCGGATCGCTCCATCTTCGACGTGATTCGCGAGCGCGACCTGCTCGTGCATCATCCCTTCGACTCGTTCCCCGCGACGGTCGAACGCTTTCTCCACAGCGCGGCGATGGACGAACACGTCCTCGCGATCAAGCTCACGCTCTATCGCACGTCGGGCGACACGGCGATCGTGCGCGCGCTCACGGAGGCGGCGCAGCGCGGCAAGCAGGTGGCCGTGCTCGTCGAGCTCAAGGCGCGGTTCGACGAAGCGAACAACATCACCTGGGCGCGGACACTGGAAGACTACGGCGTGCACGTCGCCTACGGCTCGGCGTTGCTGAAGACGCACACGAAGACCGCGTTGATCGTTCGTCGCGAGCCCGATGGCATTCGTCGCTACGTGCACATCGGCAGCGGCAACTACAACTCGAAGACGGCGCGCCTCTACACCGACGTGGGGTTGTTCACCTGCAGCCCGTCGATTGGTGCCGATGTGAGCGACCTGTTCAACTCGCTCACCGGTATCTCGCGGCAGCGTTTGTACCGCAAGCTGCTCGTCGCGCCGGCGAACATGCACGAGCGGTTCCTCGAGCTCATCGAGCGTGAGAAGAGTCATGCGCTCAACGGCGGCTCGGGCTGCATCGTGGCGAAGATGAATACGCTCGTCGATGCCACGGTCATCGACGCGCTCTATCGCGCGTCGCAGGCCGGTGTCGAGATCGATCTTATCGTGCGCGGCATCTGCTGCCTGCGTCCGGGCATCCCGGGGGTGAGCGAGCGGATTCGTGTGCGCAGCATCATCGGGCGCTTTCTCGAGCATTCCCGCGTGTGGCACTTCGGCAACGCCGGCGCCGACGAATTCTTCATCGGATCGGCCGACTGGATGCCGCGCAATTTCCAGCGTCGGGTGGAAGCGGTTGCCCCGGTCGAGGCGCCACGCCTCCAGGCGCGCCTGCGAAGCCTGCTGCGCACCTGTCTCGAGGACAACCGGCAGGCGTGGGAGCTCGATGCGGTAGGCAACTGGACGCAGCGCGTTCCCGAGGGCGAGGCGATTTCGACGCACGTGCGCTTCGTGGCGCACTCGTGGGGTGAGACGCCGGAGGTTCAGCCGCGCACGTCGCTGGGCGCGACACTGTCACAGACGATCGGCGACGATTGAGTTGGTCAGGCCAACCTATTCGTCATCTCCGGCAACATCGTTCGACGACAACACCGAGCCATCGGGGCTCACGATCTCCACTGGCACGCCGGCGATGCTGGCGAGCATCTGCGACTTGCGATGCGCACCCCACAGCTCGAGTCGCAGCGGACTGGCGCCGCGATTCCGAACGGGCGTGATGCGGATGGCCCGCTGCATCCACCGCACCTTGAGCGTGTCGACGGCACACACGTGGCCGCGATCGAAGCCATCGGCGACGCGCAGGATCGCCGCGAGCCGCTCGACCTGATCGCGCAGCGGCTTGTCCAGCGTCCCGAAGTTGCGGTGCTTGCGCTTCGGCGGCGCGCCGCGATGATATCGCGCCACATTCGCGATCACCACCTGCTCGGCCGGTGTGATCCCGAGTAGCTCGGCATGCACGATCAGGTGGTACGAGTGCTTGTGGTGGCGATCGTAGTTGATGTGGTAGCCGGTGTCGTGCAGCAGCGCTGCGTCGGACAGCGCGGCACGATCTTCCGGAAGACAGCCGAGCCTTGCGCCAATCGCGTCGAACAGACGCAGGGCGAGCCGTTGCACCTGCAGTGCATGCGGCTCCTCGAAATGACAACGTCCCGCGAACTCGCGCACGGAGCGCTCGCGTGCCGCGCCCGGATCTGCGACCGCGGGTACGACGCGTGCCGCCTGCAGGAGCAGTCCCTCGCGAATGCCGTAGCGCGAGACCGTGACTTCCTTTGCCTCGATCCGCGCGAGCACTTCGGCAGCGACGGCAATGCCCGCGACGATGATGTCCGCACGCTCGGGGTTGAGGCCCGGCATGGTGCGGCGCTCGTCGGGAGGCATTGCCGCCAGCGCGTCGAGGATGTGTTCGACGTCGACGCGCGGCACCGCCGTCGCATGCACGTTGCGCGCGGTGACGATCCCGCGGCGGGAGAGATGAATGCCCGCGAGGTTCGTGAACGTGCCCCCCGACCCGATGAGCTGCGCGCCGCGCCAGTCGCGACGGGGCAGGATGTCGCGCAGTTCGCGACGGACGTCGCGCCGCAGCTTCGCCAGCGCCTTGTGCGTCGCGCCGTCGCGCAGGTAGCGCTCCGTGGAGCGCAGCGCGCCGAATGGCAACGACACGAGATTGTCGAGCACACCGTCGGCGGCCATCGCGAGCTCGAGCGAGCCGCCGCCGATGTCCATCACGACCGTCCGGCCCTGGCCGAGATCGAAATGCGCGAGTGCGCTGAGATATGACAGGCGCGCCTCGTCCGCGCCATCGATGACGCGCAGCGTGATGCCGGCCTCCTGTCGCACCCGCGCGAGAAACTCGCTGGAATTCGCGGCGTCGCGGACGGCACTCGTGGCCACGGCATCAATGCGGCCCGCTCCAAGCTGCCGCGCGAGCGTCGCCATTCGCCCGATCGCCTCTGCCGCTGCCTGCATGGCCTGCGTGCCGAGCACGCCGGTCTCGTCGACGTCGGCGCCGAGTCGCGGGGCGGCCTTCATCTCGTCGACGACGGTGATGCCCCCCTCGGCCGTGACGTCGGCGACGATCTGCCGGACCGAGTTGGAACCGACGTCGATGGCGGCGATGCGCCGCACCGAGTTGGCGCCCTTCGTTGGCCGGGAATGGAGAGCGAGGCGAGGCGGGGCAGCGGACATGCGACTCAATTTACTGGCGGACTCGCGCGAAAGCATCGCGAGCCTACGACTGTTGCCATAAGCGAGCCAACGGCGAGTGGCCCGGGTTCAGGAAGTGAACGTCCCGGCGCGAGCCTGACCTCCGCCATGCTTGATGTTCTTCCCCTCGGCAAGGAAGACAGCGTCTTCCGAGATGTTCGTCGCGAGGTCGGCCACGCGCTCGAGGTTCCGGCTGACGAGGAGGTACTCGAGCGACGGGTTGATCGTCCGCGCATCGGCCATCATGTGCGTGAGCAGGATGCGGAAGACCGATTCGTGGAGCGCGTCGACCTGGTCATCGCGCGCGCAGACGTCGCGGCCCAGCACGCCGTCGGCGCGAAGGAAGGCGTCGATCGCATCGCTCAGCATCGCGCGCGCGCGGCGCGCCATGTCCTCGATCTCGGGATCGGGGGTGATGTTCGTCCGCTGCGAGATGAGGCGGAGCGCCGCCTGCGCGATGTTCACGGCGTGGTCACCGACGCGCTCGAGGTCGCTCGTGACCTTGATCGTCGTGACGATGAAGCGGAGGTCGCGCGCCATCGGCTGCTGCAGCGCGAGCAGCTCGAGCGCGGCCGCCTCGATCTCGAGCTCCATCGAATCCAGTTCGCGGTCGGCGTCGATCACGGCTTCGGCCTTGCCCGCATCCTGGCTGAGTAGCGCGTCCACCGAGAGCTCGACGAGCGACTCCGCCTTCTCGGACATCGCGAGAAGCCGGCGATTGAGCGTCGTGAGTTGATCGTGAAAGTGGCGAAATGGTCCTTCCTTGCTCATCCGAATCTCCCCGTGATGTACGCTTCCGTTTGCGGCTCGCGTGGGCTCGTGAAGAGCCGCTGCGTGTCGCCCATCTCGATCAACTTGCCGAGATAGAAGAACGCGGTGCGGTCCGAGATGCGGGCGGCCTGCTGCAGGTTGTGCGTGACGATGACGATGGTCAACTGGCTCTTCAATTCGTAGACGAGCTCCTCGACCTTCTGCGTCGCGATGGGGTCGAGCGCCGATGCCGGCTCGTCGAGCAGAAGCACCTCCGGATCGTTCGCCAGTGCACGCGCGATGCAGAGTCGCTGCTGCTGTCCACCGGACAGCGCCAGTGCGCTGTCGCGGAGACGGTCCTTCACCTCATCCCACAGTGCGGCGCGCCGGAGTGCCGACTCGACGATCGTATCGAGATCACTGCTCCTGGGGCTGGAGTTGATGCGCGGACCGTACGCGACGTTGTCGTAGATGCTCTTGGGGAAGGGATTCCAGCGCTGGAACACCATCCCCACGCGCTGGCGCAGCGTGACGACGTCCATTCCCTTTTGGTAGATGTCCTCGCCGTCGAGGCGAATCGCTCCGCGACGACGCGCACCGGGAATGAGCTCGTTGAGGCGGTTGATCGACCGCAGGAACGTGGATTTGCCGCAGCCCGAGGGTCCGATCAGCGCCGTGACGGCACGCGGCGCGATCGCCATGTCGATGTCGAACAACGCCTGATTCTGTCCATACCAGAAGTTGAATTGCTCGACGTCGATGCGCCCGGTGTGGCCGACCGCGTCGGACGGCTGCGCCTGAAGCGCCGACGTCATCCGAACCGCCCAGTGATATAGGCTTCCGTCCGCGGATCCGACGGCGCGGTGAAGACGACGCCCGTCGGCGCGACCTCCACGAGATCGCCGGACAGCATGAACGCCGTGCGATCGGAGACGCGCGCGGCCTGTTGCATGTTGTGCGTCACGATGATGACTGTCATCGTCTTGCGCAGCTCGTAGACGAGCTCCTCGACCTTCTGCGTGCTGATGGGATCGAGCGACGCGGTGGGCTCGTCGAGCAACAGCACGTGGGGCGACGTCGCGAGCGCACGGGCGATGCAGACACGCTGCTGCTGCCCGCCGGAGATGCCCGTCGCACTGGCCTTGAGGCGATCCTTCACCTCGTCCCACAGCGCCGCCTCGCGAAGCGCGCGCTCCACGATGTCGTCCACCTGCGCGCGATTCGGCTTCTCGCCTGGCAACACGCGCAACCCCGCCGCGACGTTGTCGCGAATGGACATCGTCGGAAAGGGTGTGGGTCGCTGGAACACCATGCCCACGTGCCGGCGCAACGCGATGGGGTCGACGCCGTCCGCGTAGATGTCCTGCCCGTGAAAGTGCACCCTGCCGTCGACACGCGTCAGCGGGATGGTCTCGTGCATCCGATTGAGGCAGCGGAGCAGGGTGGACTTTCCGCAGCCGGAAGGGCCGATGATCGCCGTGACTTCGTTGGTGGGGAAGTCCAGCGTCACGTCGTGAATCGCATGTGTCTGGCCAAACCACGCGTTGAGCTTGACCGCGCGCATCGCGAGCGCGGCGCCTGCACCGGCGATGTCGGGAGTTGCGACCGTCGCCTCAGTCATTGCCGCCGGCATGTCGGCCGCGTGTGACGAACCGGGCGATGACGCTGATCACGAGCACGAGCGCGATGAGCACGAGCGCACCGGCCCACGCCTGCGCGTGCCACTCGTCGTACGGGCTGATGGCGTACGTGAAGATCTGCAGTGGAAGTGCAGCGATGGGCTGCGTCACCTTCGTGGACCAGAACTGGTTGCCGAATGCGGTGAAGAGCAACGGTGCCGTCTCGCCCGCGACGCGCGCAACCGCGACCAGCACACCGGTGACGATACCACCAAGTGCCGTTCGGAGCACGATCTGCAGCGACGTCCGCCAGCGTGGATAGCCGAGCGCCAGCGCGGCTTCGCGCAGCGATTGCGGCACGGTGCGTACCATCTCCTCCGTCGTGCGCGTGACGAGCGGAATCATCATCGCGCCGATCGCCGCTCCACCCGCGAGGGCCGAGAAGTGCCCGAACGGCCGCACGAGAAATTGCCAGGCGAAGATTCCCATCACGATCGACGGAAGCCCGTTGAGCACGTCGGCGAGGAAGCGCACGATGGTGGCGAGCTTCGCACCGCGCTGTTCGGCGAGATACAGCCCCGCGCCGATACCCACCGGCAACCCAACGACCGACGCGATGGCGATCAGCATGAGCGTGCCGAGGATCGCGTTCGCCATTCCCCCACCAGGCTCGCCCACCGGTTTCGGCATGTGCGTGAAGAAGTCGATCGACAGCGCGCCAGCGCCCTGCTTCGCGAGATACAACAGGATGACGACGAGCGGAACGACGGCGAGCGCCGCGGCGACGCAGGTCAGCGTCACCATGATGATGCTGACACCGCGACGTCGCGCGAGGCCGCGTGCGCGCGGTCGCGCCAGCGCACCGTGGGTGGACACAGCCGTGCTCACGCGCGCACCTCGCGGCCCACGCGCCACACGAGCCATCGCGCGATCCCGTTCACGATGAGCGTCAGGACGAGCAGCACGAAACCCACCGCCATCAGCGCCGACAGATGGATGTCGGTGGTCGCCTCGGAGAACTCGTTCGCGATGAGGGACGCCATCGTGTAGCCCGGCGCGAACAGCGACGCCGACAACTCATGGCGATTGCCGATCAGCATCGTCACCGCCATCGTCTCGCCCAGCGCGCGACCGAGGCCGAGGATGATGCCGCCGAAGATGCCGGTCTTCGCGTAGGGCACCACCGCGCCGGTGATGGCCTCCCAGCGCGTGGCGCCGAGTGCAAGAGCGGCTTCGCGCTGTGAGCGCGGCACCGCCATCAGTACTTCACGCGACACCGCGGCAATGTACGGCAATACCATTATTGCCAGGATCAGCCCCGCGGCGAGCACGCTCGGCCCATACGCCGGCCCGGCGAAGAAGGGTGTGGCGCCGAGGTGCAGCGTGTCACGCAGGAAGGGCATGAGCGTGGTGCGCAGCATCGGCAGCAGCACGAACACGCCCCACAATCCATAGACCACACTCGGCACGGCCGCGAGCAGATCGATGAAGAACGACAGCGGCTGGCGCAGCCAGGTGGGTGAGAACTCGGAGAGGAAGATCGCTCCGCCCAGGGCGAGCGGGGTCGCGAGGACCAGCGCGATGATCGACGTCAGGACGGTTCCGACGATCGCGGGCGCTGCGCCGAACTCGCCCTTCACCGGATCCCACGTGCTCGACGTCAGGAAGTCGACACCGAACTGACGGAGCGCGGGCCATCCCGCGCGCCCGACTTCCGCGAAGATCAACAGCAGCAGGATCGGGATGCAGAGGGCGAATGCGACCAGCATCGTTCGAAAGACCGTGTCTGCGATGACGCTTCCCTGAATGGACGGCAACCGACGCGGCGCGCCTGCCGACGCAGCGGGGTGGGCAGGCGCGACAATTGTCGGCCGCGGACGGAATTCCGGAGTCGGCACGGTGGAGCGCGATGAGAATGACGACATGTAGTGAAGGAAGCTGGCCCTTCCTCGTCTCGAATGCGCGCACGCGCTGTAACAATCAGGTCACGCCAAGACTGGTAGTCCGTTGGCTGGCCGTCGTTACAAGACCGCAACATGTCCGTGGCTCGACCGTGACCGAGGAAGCCAACCTTCCGGCCGCTACGCCGACCGCTGCGGGCAGGCGTGGGACTTCCAACCCGTTCATCCCTGCGCATGAAGCGTGTTCGCTCCTGTTCGCTGACGGCGACGCTCTTCGTGCTGCTCGCGGGGAATGCACTTTCCGCGCAGTCGGCTGCCGCGCCGGCACCGTCCCCATTTTCGGGGCTGATCTTCGGGAGCTACAACTATCAGGTACCCACAACGCCGGCGGCACTGCCCGGTCGGACAGACAATCAGTTCGTTCTCGACCGCGCCTACTTGACGTTCCGCATGCCAGCGGGCGACAAGCTGAGCGTCCGCATCACGACCGATGTCTATCAGTCGACGGAAAGCGCCGCCAACGCCTACACCATTCGCGCGAAGTACGCGTACCTCCAGTACGACCAATCGAAGTTCTTGAATGGCGCGCAGTTCCTCGCGCGATTGGGCATCCTGCAGAACGTCGTGATCGAGCATGTCGAGACATTCTGGCCGCGGTACATCAGCCAGTCGCCGGTCGAGCGCGCCGGATACTTCGCGTCGGCGGATGTGGGTCTCGCGTCGCAGGTCACCCTGCCGCACAAGCTGGGCGAAGTGTACGCCACCATCGTCAACGGACCTGGCTTCACCACGCGCGAGCGCGATCGCTTCAAGGATTACGCGATCCGGCTGTCATTGACACCATTGGCAAACCAGGCGGACATGCCGCTGCTGCAGACCTTCACGGTTTCCGCATGGGGCTACAAGGGCGCGACCTCGAGCAGCTTCGTTGCGACTGGCGTCGGCGAAGCGCTCGATCGCAGCAGGGCGGGGGTGTTGGTCGGCATCAAGGATCCGCGTCTCACCATCGCCGGTGAGTTTGCGGAGCGCCACGAGGACGGCGAGCAGGGTGCCACCGCGGCGATGCGCAACAAGACGGCAATCACCGGCCGGCTGCTGTCGGGGTACGGGTCGATCCGCCCGTTCGCGTTCATGAACGGGAGCGGCAAGTCGCCCTTCGGGTTACTCGCCCGTTACGACGCCGTCACGCCAGCATCGAGCACGAGCGGCTTCGTCACGCCGGCCGCGCCGCTCACCGACAACGCCTATCACGTGTTCATCGGCGGCCTGTTCTACGACCTGAATCAGAAGGCGCAGTTCGCGCTGGACTATCAGGAGGCGCTCAACTCCGGCAACAGCCTCGGGGTCGCGCCACCCACGCAGTCGAAGACGTACTACGCGCATTTCATGGTGAACTTCTAGCTCGACGTTTCCCCCCGGCGGGCGCCCGTTTGCATTGCGTCTCTCATCGTGGCTACCATGCTTGTAGTTCTTCCCGGAAGGAGCAGCTGGGTATGACGAACATGAACGTAACCGGCGCGGACGCGCCGCTGACACCGCGTCAGGACCGGCTCGAGGCGCAGATGATCGCGGTGCTTCGGCGCGGCGGGACGAGGAGCTCGCTGCGCGTGGCGGTCGACGACTTCGCGGACTTTGCGCGACTCCAGGGAATTCCGGCGGAGAGTGCCCTGGACACGGTTCGTTCGGCGGCGCAACGCGCCGGACCCGAGATGGCTGCGCGCGGCGAATCCGTCGTGGGCGAATCCATCGGCGATCGCGTGGCGATGATGGTGCGGTGGTTCGGGTTCCGCTACCACCGCGTCGATTGAGTTGACGCAGCCCAGCAGGTAGTCGTCTGAGGTGATCGGCGCCGAACAACGGTACTTCTCTCTGCATGCGCCATCTCCCCCGAACTACCTGTCATGTCCTCCTGGAAGGCCGCTGCTGGGCTGGCCGTGCTCAGCGGCATTGCGCCGCTCACCGCCCAGACCGCCGCGCCAGCGTCACCTCTCTTCTCCGGCGTCGTTTTCGGTAGCTATAACTACCAACTCCCGACCAGCACGAACCCGCTGCCGGGTCAGACCAACAATTCGTTCGTCATCGACCGCGCCTACCTGAACTTCCGAGCGACCGCCGGCGAGCATCTGAGCGTCCGCGTGACGACGGACATCTACCAGAGCACCGAGGCGGCATCGAACGCGTACACGGTGCGCGCCAAATTCGCGTATCTGCAGTACGACGGCACGCGAACGGCGTCGGGTGCGCAGTTCACGGGCCGCGTCGGCATCCTGCAGAACGTCGTCATCGACCACTACGAGAGCTTCTGGCCGCGCTACCTCAGCCAGCCTGCTGTGGAGCGGGCGCTGTTCTTCGCGTCGGCAGATGTCGGTGTCGCCGCGCTGTACACGCTCCCGAACAAGGCCGGCGAAGTGTACGCGACCATCGTGAACGGTCCGGGCTACACCACGCGCGAGCGGGATCGATTCAAGGATTTCGCGATGCGGCTCTCGCTCACGCCGCTGGCGACGCACGACGTCTCGACATTGTTGAAGAACCTGACGCTCACCGGCTGGGTCTATCGTGGCGCCACGGCAAGCGCGTTCGTCAACGGCGCTGGACAGAATGGTGCGGTCGGCGATGCGCTCGCGCGCAACCGCGCCGGCGTGTTCGCAGGAATCCGCGATCAGCGTCTCATCCTCGGTGGCGAGCTCGCGCAGCGAACCGACGAAGGCGAGGTCGGCGACAATACGCCGGCCAGTCCACGCGCACTCTCGAACCTCACGGCGCGACTGGTCTCGGGGATCTTCGTCATACGGCCGTTCGCGTTTCAGAGCGCGGACGGCAAGTCGCCCTTCGGCATCGTCACCCGGTACGATCGCATCAACCCGTCGGCGAGGAGCTCGGGGTTCGTTCAGGCGGCTCCGTCGTCCGACGCGTATCACACGCTCATCGTGGGAGTATTCGCCGACATCTCGACGCAATCGCAGGTCGCGCTGGACTACCAGGAGCAACTGACGTCGCGTGGCACGAGCCTGCCTCCCAATCCTTCGAAAGGCTACTACCTGCACTTCCTGGTGAACTTCTAGCCGATTCGCGCCGCGGGGAAAAACGCGCTGATCGTCGTTCCCCTGCCGAGTGTGCTCGCCGCCTCGACGCGACCACCGTGCGCCTCGATCAGGTGGCGCACGATGGCGAGGCCGAGCCCCGTGCCGCCCTGCTCCCGAGAGCGGCCGGCGTCGACACGATAGAAGCGCTCGAAGATGCGCGGCAGGTGTTCTGCCGCGATGCCGACACCGGTATCGCGGACGTGCACCCACACGCCGCCATCGCCGGCCCGGGTCTGCAGCGTGACCGAGCCTTCCTTCGTGTAACGGACCCCATTCTCCACCAGGTTGGTGATCACCTGGCGAAACGCGGTCTGGTCTGCGCTGAGCCGCGCCGCATCCGGCGCGACGTCGGAGACGAACGTCAGGCCATTGGCCATCGCACTCGGCTGCAGCGCCATGAAGACGTCGGACACGACGCCGGCGACGTCCACCGTTGCGAGCTTCGGATGCCAACCGCCGCTCTCGATGCGCGAGAGGTCGAGCAGCTCGTCGACGATGCGCTGCATGCGCGTCGCGTTGTCGCGAATCGTCGAGACGAACTTGCGGCGCTGTTCCGTTGGAATGCCGTCGTCGAGCAGCGTTTCGGCGTAGCCACTCACGACGGTCAACGGCGTCTTCAATTCGTGCGACACGTTCGCCACGAAGTCCCGCCGGATGGTCTCGAGGCGGCGGAGCATCGTGAGGTCGAGGATCGTCACGACAGCGCCGGCGGCAGGAAGCGGACGTGCCGACACGGTGACGGTGCGATCGAACAGCGTCATCTCCTGCGGCGCCGTGGCCTCGCCCGCGAGGGCGTCCGTGATCGCCGCGCGTACGGCGTGCTCGCGCGGCAAGTGCTCGGGCGCAATCGGCAGCGGCGTCTGCACGTTGAGCAGCGTGCGCGCGCGCTCGTTGATGCGCACGACGGTGCCGCGATCGTCGAGCGCGAGCACACCTTCCTCCAGTGACTCGATGAGCGCGATCATCAGTTGGTCGTCTTCCTCTAGCGCCGCCATGCGCGTGCCCAGCTGCTCGGTCATCCGCTGCAACGCTGTCGCGAGGTCGCCGATCTCACCTGGTGCGGAGAGGGCGGGGCGTCGCGAGAGATCGCCGGAGGCGATGGCGCGCGCCACGTCGCGCAGTTCCACGACGGGCTGGGAGATGCTGCGCGCGAAGAAGAAGGCCAGCACGAGTGCACCGGCCAGCGCGACGAGTCCACTGGCAAGCACATCACGCTGTGCGCCGTTCACGACCGCCTCGAGCCGCTGTGTGGTGATCGACACGCGGACGAAGCCGAGCGGATGCCTCACCGCGACATAGAGCTCTTCGTCGCCCGCAGATGCGCTTTGCCGCCGCGCCGAACCACTGCCGCTGGCGCGCGCCGCGACGATCTCGGGACGCGCGGAATGATTCTCGAGTCGTCGCCGAGCGTCGCGTCCGAACTCCGCATCGCCGACGACGATTCCCGTGCTGTCGATGAGCGTGACGCGATAGCCAAGTGCGTTGCCATCCGCCTGCGCGAGCAAGTCCGTATCGACGCCGGGCCGCCAGTGCGCCGCGATGACACGGGCGTCGCGCGAGAGCTCGTCCGTCTTCTCCTCGAGCAGGCGACTGCGCAACCGACTTCCCGCAATGATCACGATGGCGGCAACCAGCATCGTGACGACGATGAGCGAGCCAGCGAGCAGCCGACTCGCGAGCTTCACGCGAGCCGGCTCTGGAGAGCGCGAATCCGGTAGCCGAAGCCGCGGACCGTCTCGATGAGATCGCCGGCGACACCGAGCTTCGCGCGCAGCCGCTGGACGTGCATGTCGACGGTGCGCGTCTGGATGTCGGGGGCGGCCTCCCATACGGTCTCGAGCAAGTGCGCGCGCGCCTGCACGCGCCCGCGACGCTCGGCAAGCGTCAACAGCAGCTTGAACTCGGTGGGCGTCAGCTCGATCGGCTGCGCGTCGACATGCACCAGATGGGCCGCGCAATCGATCACCAGGGGGCCGATCTGAATCTTGTCGCCGCCACTCACCGCACTCGCACCGACTCGGCGCAGAATGGCACCCACGCGAAGCACGAGCTCCTGCGGGCTGAATGGCTTCGTCAGGTAATCGTCGGCGCCGAGGGCGAGTCCCTGGATGCGATCCTGCTCTTCGCGGCGGGCGGTGAGCATGAGGACCGCAATGTCGCGGGTGGCGTCGCTCGACCGGAGGTGCTCGAGCACGTCGTAGCCGGACATGCCCGGGAGCATGAGGTCGAGAACGATGAGGGCGGGCCGTTCGCGTCGTGCCGCGTCGAGGGCCTCGTTGCCGGAGCTCGCGGTGGAGACGCGATAGCCACTCTTGGCGAGGTGATAGGCGACGAGCGCGACGATGTCCGCTTCGTCGTCGACGACGAGGATTCGCTCGCCGGCGACTGGTGCGACAACGGTCATGAACTGCCTGCCTGGATGCGTCGTGAGATCTTGGCCACGATCATCTCGATGGCGACGGGATTGTGCCCGCCGCGGGGAACGATGACGTCGGCGTAGCGCTTGCTGGGCTCGACGAACTCGAGGTGCATTGGCTGGACGGTCGCGAGGTATTGCTCGAGGATGTCCGCGAGCGGACGCCCACGCTTGGCCATGTCGCGGCGAATGCGACGGATGAGGCGGACGTCGGCGTCGGCGTCGACGAAGACCTTGACGTCGCAGAGATCGCGGACGCGCGAGTCGACGAAGAGAAGGATGCCGTCGATGACGACGACATCAGCGGTCGGGATGCGTACGGTGTCGTGTCGACGAGCATGATGTACGAAGTCGTACACGGGCTTGTCGATCGCATCGCCGCCGGCGAGCTGCGCGAGCTGGCTGACGAGGTGATCCCAGTCGAATGCGTTGGGGTGATCCCAGTTGACCCTCTTTCGTTCCTCGAGCGACAGGTGTCCGTGATCGAGGTAGTACGCATCCATGTCGATGAAGGCGACCGATGCATCCCCGAGCGCGGCGGCGACATTGCGTGCAACGGTGCTCTTTCCCGAGCCGGTTCCTCCGGCGACGCCAATGATCAGGGGCTTCATGTGATCGCCCTGCTCGGCGTCGTGGAGGGGTGCAAGAAAGGTGACGTGTGCATGGGCATGCGTGCAGGACCGTTCTGTCACGGTCGTGTATAAGGCCGGGGGCGCAAGGTAGTGTGTCCGAGGCGTCGCAGGGCGTCAACCGAGCGGTATCCTCCCCGCGCGCGCGGCGCCCGACTAGCTTTTTCCCATGCGGATCCGTTCATCGATTGCCGCCGCAGCGGTTGCTGTCGCGGCTGGTTGCGTCCCCCCCTCCACCACCGGCGGGGGAGTGACGTCGTACGACCTCGTCATCGCCGGCACGACTGATGTTCATGGCCGCCTGCGCGGCTGGAACTACGAGTCGAACCGGCCGGACACCCTTCGAGGGCTCGCACGTACGGCGACCATCATCGACTCCGTGCGGAAGTCCGCACCTGATCGGGTCGTGCTGGTCGACGCCGGCGATCTGCTCCAAGGCAATTCCCTGACCTACGTCGCAGCCCGCGTCGCCTCGCCGGACGCCCCGCATCCGGTCATCGCGGCGATGAATGCGATGAAGTACGACGCGTCGGCGATCGGCAATCACGAATTCAACTACGGCGTTCCGTTTCTCGACAAGACGATCAAGCAGGCGGGCTTTCCGTTTCTCGCCGCCAATGCCGTTCGCATGGACGGCACGCATGCGTACACGAGCTGGACGATGGTCGAGCGCGGTCCTGTGCGCATCGCCATCATCGGCGCGACGACCCCTGGCTCGAACGTCTGGGACCGCGACAACCTGAAGGACAAGCTCGTCATCAACGACATCGTGCCCGCGGTGCGTTCGGCCGTGGCGGACGTGCGCGCATCCGGCGCCGACGTCGTCATCGTGACGATGCACTCGGGGTTGAGCGGGGAGTCGAGCTACGATACCGTCGTGACGAAGCTGCCGAGTGAGAACGTCGCTGCGCGGGTGGCGCGTGAGGTACCGGGGATCGACCTCATCCTGTTCGGCCATTCTCATCAGGAGGTGGCCGACACAACGATCAACGGCACGCTGCTCATGCAGCCGAAGAACTGGGCGACGAGTGTCGCCGTCGCGCATCTCGCGCTCTCGAAGCAGGGCGGGACGTGGGCGGTCGACAACAAGTCGTCGACCGTCGTCCAGGCCGCGCGCCATCGCGAGGATCCGGTGGTGGTCGCCGCGACGGAAGCCGCGCATCGCGCAACGATCGCATGGGTGACCGCGCCGATCGGACGGACGCCGGTGGCCTGGCGCGCCGATTCGGCGCGCGTCGTGGATACGCCGCTCATCGACTTCATCCTCGAGACGGAGCGTCGCGCGGCAGGCAGCGATCTCGCGTCGACGGCGGCGTTCTCGCTCGACGCGTCGCTCGATTCGGGCGCGGTCACGGCCGCGCGACTGCAGGCGCTCTATCCCTACGACAACACGCTGCGCGCCATCCGCATCACCGGCCAGCAGCTGCGCGACTACCTCGAGCAGAGTGCGCGCTACTATAAGTCGTCGGGATCTGTCGAGCCCACCATCCCGGGCTTCAACTTCGACATCGTCTCCGGCGTGGACTACACGCTCGACGTCTCCCGCCCCATCGGACAGCGTGTGACGCGCCTCGAGTTCAAGGGCAAGCCGGTGCAGGCTGGCGACAGCTTCACGATGGCGCTCAACAACTATCGACAGACGGGCGGCGGCGGCTACGCCATGTTGAGTGGCGCGCCCGTCGTCTACGACAAGCAGCAGGAAATCCGCCAGCTGCTGGTCGATGAAGTGCGTCGCACCGGCACGATCAAGCCGGAGGACTACTTCACGCGAAATTGGCGCATCGAGCCGGCGGCCTCCGTCGCGACGCTCTATCGGGAACTGCGGCGCGACAATCGTGAGGACGCACACGCTGTCGGCACCACGGCGTCGCGACCGGCTGGCAAGCCGCGCCCCGCGACTCGGCTACGCATCATCGGCACGAACGACTTCCACGGTGCGTTGGAGCCGAGGCCTGATGCGACGGGCAAGCGCCGCGGTGGTGCGGCGTATTGGGCCGCGGCGATCAGGAACGCCGCGGCGAGCTGCGTCGCGCCTGCGTGCGAGACGATCCTGCTCGACGGCGGCGACGAATTTCAGGGGACGCCCGCGTCGAACCTCGCCTTCGGCCGGCCGGTGGTCGCGATCTTCAACCAGCTCGGCTACGCAGCCGGCGCCTTGGGCAATCACGAGTTCGATTGGGGGCAGGACACCCTGCGCGCCCGGATGCGCGACGCCCACTATGACATCCTTGGCGCCAATGTGCGCTATGCGGATGGTCACGACGTCCCATGGATTCGCGACGACACGCTCGTGACACGCGGTGCGCTCAAGGTTGGCGTCATCGGCATCGCGACGCCGCTGACGCCCACGACGACGCGCGCGTCGAACGTGTCGGATCTGCGCTTTCTCCCGCCGGCACCGATCGTCGACAGCCTCGCGCGTCGGTTGCGCGCGCGCGGCGCCGACTATGTGGTCGTCATCGCGCACGAAGGTGCGTTCTGCGACCGCGATGGCGCGACGACGTGCAACGGTGAGATCATCGATCTCGCGCGCGCCATCATGGAGCCGATCGACGCGATCGTCAGCGGCCATACACACACGCTCGTCGACGCGACGATCAACGGTATTCCCATCACGCAGGCACGTTCGAGCGGCACGGCCATCGACGTCATCGACCTCGGGCCGGACGGCAGCACGCACGCCGTGCGCGACGTCATCACCGATTCGCTGACGGCGGATCCTGCCGTGGCGGCAATCGTCGCGGCGGCGGTGAAAACCGTCGCGCCGCTGGTCGATCGCACCATCGCGACGATCGCCGCACCACTCAATCGCGACGGCACCCAGTATCCACTCGGCAACCTCATCGCCGACGCGATGCGTGTCGGCGGCAAGGGTGACGTCGCCGTGATGAACAACGGTGGGATTCGTGCGAACCTGCGCGCCGGCACCGCCACCTACGGATCGCTGTTCGAGATCCAGCCGTTCGCGAACATCCTCTATCGCGTCACCGTCGCCGGCAAGACGCTGCGCGATTACCTCGAGAAGCTCGTGGCGAAGCGCATCAACGTCCACGTCAGCGGTGTGGCGATCAGCTACGACTCCACGCGCGCTCCGGGCGCTCGCATCACGGCGATCACACTCGCCGACGGGAAGGCGCTCAAGGACGACGCCCACTACGCGCTCATCCTCAACGACTTCCTCGCCACCGGTGGCGACGGACTTGGCGTCACGACAGGCGCCATCAGGACCGAAGTCCTCAACACGGTCGATCTCGACGCGCTGATCGACTACCTGCGCGCCCAGCCGCAACCAGTCCGCGCGCCGGCCGACTCACGACTCATCGTCGTCCCACCAGTCCGATGACCGATACCGTGCGAGTCTTCGTGAACGGCCGTGGGCTCAATGCACCAGCCGGTGGCACCGCACTCGACGCGGTTGCCGTGCATTCCGCCGCCGACGCCAGCGCAGTACGCGATGGGGCACTCGTCGTCACGGACAGTCGCGGCCTTCCCATTCCTGCTGACACGCCGCTCTTCAATGGCGCGCTGTTTCGGCTCATCCCCAACCGGGTGCGCGACGTCGCAGACCCGGCGACGCAGTTCGACACCTAATGGCACTCCCAGCGCTCACTCGTGAACTGCTCCGCCGTCTGCCCAAGGCGGAGCTCCATTGCCATCTCGACGGCTCGGTGCGTCCACAGACCATGCTCGATCTCGGCATCGAGCTCGACAAGCCAATGCCGGCCAACGACGAGCAGTCGTTGTGCGAGTACATGATCGTCGACGATGCGGTCAATCTCGAGGACTACCTCGAGCGATTCGCCATCACGCTGTCCGTGATGCAGACGGAAGCAGCCCTCGAGCGCATCGCCTACGAGCTTGCCGAAGACTCGGCGCGAGACGGCGTGCGGTACATCGAGGTGCGGTACGCACCGGTGCTCAACGTGCGCGAAGGGCTGTCGCTCGAGCAGGCGGTCGAGGCGCCGCTGCGCGGTCTCGCTCGCGCCGAGGCGGATCATGGCATCAAGGGACGCGTGATCGTCACGGCGATTCGGAACATGTCGCCCAGCGTGTCGCACGAGCTCGCGGAGCTCGCGGTGGCGTACAGGCACAAGGGTGTCGTCGGCTTCGACCTGGCCGGCGGCGAGGCCGGCAATCCGGCGAAAGCGCACAAGAGGGCGTTCGATCATGCGCGCTCGCACGACATGGCGTGCACGTGTCACGCCGGTGAGGGCGACGGCGCGGAGTCCGTACGCGAGGCGGTACACGTCTGCGGCGCGCACCGCATCGGACACGCGACTCGGCTCATCGAAGACACGTCGCTGACGGACTATTGCAACGACCGGCGCATCGCGCTCGAGATCTGCCTCACGAGCAACGTGCAGACGCACGCCACGGAGTCGTATGAGACGCATCCCTTCCGCGAGTACTATGACCGCGGATTGAATGTCGTCCTCAACACGGACAACCGGTTGATGAGCGGCGTCACGCTCACCGACGAATATCTGCATGCCGCAGAATCGCTCGACTTCACCTTCGACGAGCTTGCGCGCGTGGCGTTGAACGGCTTCGAGAGCTGTTTTCTCCCTTACGAAGAGCGCATGCGGCTCGTCGCCGACGCAGTGCGCGACATCTCGGCGCTGCGCAGCGCGGCGGAATGAGCGAGAGCATGTACGGCGTCGCTGCGGCATCGCGCGCGGCAGAGTCGATTCGTCAGCGAATCGGCACTGCCACGCCGGTGGCGGGCATCATCCTCGGATCGGGGCTCGGTGGCCTCGCGCAGCGCATCGCCAATCCGATCGACGTGTCGTTCGCCGAGGTACCGGGCTTTCCGTCGGCGACCGTAGTTGGCCACGCGGGGAAGTTGATCGGCGGCATGTTGGCGGGCCGGCCGGTGATCGCCCTGGCGGGTCGCTTCCACATGTACGAGGGCCACGACGCCGCGCTCGCCGGCTTTCCCGTTCGCGTTCTCCACGCGCTCGGTGTGCCGACGCTGTTCGTCTCGAACGCTGCTGGTGGGATTCGTCGCACGTTTCGGGCGGGTGACCTGATGCTCATTCGCGATCACCTCAACCTGATGTTCCGCAATCCGCTCATCGGCGCGCTGGAGCCTGGTGACGTGCGCTTTCCCGACATGAGCACGCCGTATGATGACGACCTCTGTGCGCAGCTGCGGAGGCACGCGACGCACCTGGGCATTCAGTTGCAAGAGGGCGTCTACGGTGGGCTGCTCGGTCCCACATACGAAACGCCAGCGGAAGTCCGCATGCTGTCGACGCTGGGCGCTGACGCGGTGGGCATGTCGACGGTACCGGAGGTGATCGTCGCGCGGGCGATCGGCATGCGCGTCGCTGGGATCAGCTGCGTGACGAACCTCGCGAGCGGAATCTCGCCGCATCCGCTGTCGCATGCCGAGGTGATCGAGACGACCACGCGTGTGGCCGCGCAGTTCGAGCCACTGGTCGAGCGGTTCGTCGGCGGGCTGTGAGTATGTAACGGACGCCGGGGCGCCGTTACACAGCCGTGGCGAGATCGCGGGAAGACGGAGACCAGATGCGGACACCCTTCGTGGCGTGCCAATGGGGCTGGCATGTCACGAATGTCCCCACGTTTCCTCCCGACCCATCAGACGCCCATGCGACGTCCGCCGTTCGTCCTTCGCGCCCTCGTCTTCCTCGCGGCTCTTTCGCCTGCCGTTGTCCACGCGCAGGCTCCTTCTTCCCAACCCACCGGCCGCATCGTTGGACGCATCGTCGATGCAGCCACCGGCGCCGGCATCGCCGAAGCCGGCGTCCAGATCGTCGGTACCACGCTCGGCACACGATCCGGTATCGACGGACGCTTCACACTGACCGCGGTACCAGTCGGCACGGTGACGCTCATGGCGCGTCGCATCGGGTATGCGTCGAAGTCTGTGACTGGACTCGTGCTCGAAGCGGGCAAGACGCTCGACCAGAGTATCACACTCAGCTCGGCCAGCGTGCAACTCACCGCGCAGGTCGTGACCGCCTCGAACGAACGCGGCACAGTCAACGACGCCATCGACGCGCAACGCACAGCAGTGGGCGTCGTCAATTCGGTGACCGCCGAGCAGATCTCCAGGAGCCCTGATGGTGATGCGGCCCAGGCGGTTAAGCGCGTCAGCGGCGTGACGGTGCAGGACGGCAAGTACGTCTTCGTGCGCGGACTGGGCGAGCGCTACACGACGAGCTCACTCAATGGTGCCCGCGTACCGAGCCCCGAGCCCGAGAAGCGCGTCGTACCGCTGGACATGTTTCCCGCAGGACTGCTGCAAACCATCACGACGTCGAAGACCTTCACGCCGGACCAGCAGGGCGACTTCAGTGGCGCGCTGGTCGACATCAGGACGAAGGAGTTCCCGGCGAACCGCAGCGGCACGTTGCAGCTCGGCAGCGGTTATGCCTATGGCGCAACGGGATTGAACGTCTTCACGGCCACGTCGGTGGGTGGCGAGTCGTTCGCGATGGTCAATCACCAGCGCGACCTGCCTGCGCTCATTCGCAACCTCGGCAACCTGCAGAACCTCAACCTGAATCAGGGCGACAAGAACCTCCTGGTGAGCCAGTTCCGCAACTCATGGACGCCAAGGAACGGGACCGGCTCGCCGCTGCTGAACGGTTCGGCATCGTTCGGCGGCAACGACCCAGTGTTGTTCGGGCATCGCGTTGGGTATCTGGTATCCGGCTCCGTTTCATCGGGCACCGACGTGAAGGACGGTCAAGTGCGTGCGCTCGCCGACCGTGGCACGACCAAGGGCGAGACGATCGAGATCGACCGCTTCACTGGCCAGACCTCGAGCCAGAGTGTCCTTTGGGGCGGGCTGACGAACGTGAGCACGCTGCTCGGTGACGGATCGCGCATCTCGTTCAACGGCCTGTTCAATCGATCGGCGGACAACGATGCGCGCGTCGAGATCGGTTCGTTCTCGGCGGACGCGTTGCCGGTGAAGATCACGCGCATGCAGTACACGGAGCGCGGGATCTACTCGGGACAGTTCGCTGGCGAGCACCAGATCGGCGAGTCGCAGCGCTTCGACTGGACGGCCACCGCAAGTGGGGTCCGCCGCTACGAACCGGATCGCTCTGCGTTCGTGCAGATCGTGGAGCGTGACACGCCGAACGGACCGGACGTGTTGCGGTGGTTCAGCAGTGGTAGCGGGTCGGCGGTGCGCACCTATTCCGACCTCAACGAGAACAGCCACGAGTATTCGGGAAAGTACCAGGCGAGCTTTGGGCCGGCAGCATCGACGATCGTAAAGGTCGGCGGTTTGTACCGCGCGACGTCGCGCGATGCGCAGAGCTTGTCGTACAACTTCAGCGCGAACGGCGCGTCGAACGCGATGCGCGAGCTGCCGATGGAGCAGATCTTCGACGGCCGATTCACCACGCCGGATGCGAAGGTCTTCGACATCGCACCGCTGTCGCAGGGCGGTTCATATGTCGCACGCGACAAGCTGAGCGCTGGATTCCTGATGGCCGAGGTGCCGGTGGGTTCGCGACTGCGCGTCGTGGGAGGGGCGCGGTACGAAAGCGACCAGCTTCAGGTCGACGCCGCATCGACGCTTGGCTCACCAGTCTCGACGACGAAGGACTGGACGGATGTGCTTCCATCGCTGGCGCTCAATCTGAAGCTCACGGAGACGCAGCAACTGCGGTTCTCCGGGGCACGCACACTGGCGCGGCCCGAGTATCGTGAGCTGTCGCCGATCACCAGCCGCGATGTCGTCGGCGGGGAGAACGTGCGTGGCGACGAGAATCTCCAGCGCACGAACGTCACGAATGCGGATATCCGCTGGGAGATGTATCCGAGCGCTGGCGAGATCTTGAGTGTTGGTGTGTTCGCGAAGAAGTTCACGAATCCCATCGAGCGCGTGTACGGCTCGGGGAGCGGTGGCACGAGCACCGTGTTCTTCACGAATGCGAAGAGCGCCGACAACTTCGGCGTCGAGCTCGAGCTGCGGAAGGATCTTGGCGGCTTCGGCAAGTTGTTCGAGCCGCTCACGTTCTTCAGCAACGTGACGGTGATGCAGAGCCAGATCCACCTGGCTGACAGCACGGAGGCCTCGGCGACGAACCTGAGCCGCCGGATGGTTGGGCAGGCGCCGTACGTCTTCAATGCTGGATTGACGTACAGCGGTCGCTCGGGCGGCTCAACGGCGACGCTGTTGTTCAATCGCGTCGGGGAGCGCATCACGGCGGCAGGCTCCAGCCCGTTGCCGGATGCGATCGAGAGCTCGAGGAATGTCCTGGATGTCTCCCTGCGGCAGGCGGTGACGCCTGTGGTGACGTTGCGCCTCGATACGAAGAACCTGCTCGACGCGCCGTACGAGATGCTGCAGGGCACGGTCACGCGTGAGTTTTACCGCAGCGGCCGATCGGTGAATCTCGGAGTCTTGTGGAAGCCCTGAAAGGGCGGCGACACGGGGCGGGCGGCTGCGCCGTCCTTATGGGGCGCTTCGCTACGCTCGCTTAAGGCTGTGAACTACAACGCAACGATGCAAGCAGTTGCCCTAAGGGCCGCACGGCGGCCCGCCCCGCAAGGTCGCGGGCGAAGCCCGCAGCCGCCCCGCGGTAGTGACATAACCGTGACCGCGACGTCGCAACTCCCGGACATCGAACCGATTGATTCGAGGCGTCGTTACAACCGTCGCCACTCTCACATCGCCTCTCGAGGAATTGCATGCAGCTCACGCGTCGAGCACTGGCCGCCGTTGCGGCGGTTCTCACTCTTGCCTCACTCGCCTGCGGCAGTGACGGGCCCTCGGGTCCCGAAACCGTCAATCCGATCGTCGGCGTTACCGCGACAGCGAAGGGCGCCACGAGCGTCACCGTGTCCTTCAATGGAAACGCCGGCGATGCGAGCTACGATATCGAGCGCGCCGAAGGCGCGGCCGGTGCGTTCGCCAAGGCGACGAATGTGCCCGCGCCGGCAACCGGCGGCGCTGTCACGTGGACAGACGCAGGCCTGAAGGTCAACACTCTCTACCGCTATCGCGTTATCGCCAACAAGGGGTCGTTGAAGAGCATCGCTTCGGGTGAAGCGACGGCGACGACGCTTGCCTTCGGCAACGCCGTCGCAAGCATCACCACCGACATCACCGCCAGCCGCACGCTGTACGCCGACACCACGTACACGCTCACCGGTTTCATTCACGTCGGCAACGGTGCCACGCTCACCATCCAGGCCGGCACGACCATCAAGGGCGACTTCAACACGCTTGGCTCGTCGCTGATGATCCTCAAGGGCGCAAAGATCATCGCCATCGGCACCGCCGATGCGCCGATCGTCTTCACGTCATCGCGCGCTGCGGGTCAGCGTCAGCCCGGCGACTGGGGCGGACTGCTGCTCGTCGGCAACGCGCAGAACAACCGCAGCGGAGCGGTCTCCGTCGAAGGCACCGGCACCGATGGCGCGGCCGTCGTGGGCGGCAAGAACTATCCGGTCGTCTACAACGGCGGCAACGTTGCGACGGACAACTCGGGCACGCTGCAGTATGTGCGCGTGGAGTTCGGCGGGTATGCGCCAGTGCAGGACCAGGAGTTCAACGCCTTCACCTTCTGCGCGATCGGCTCCGGCACGCGGGCGTCGTATCTCCAGGCGCTGGCCGGCCTCGATGATTCGTACGAGTTCTTCGGTGGCGGCTTCGACATCGACCACCTCGTCGCCTTCGAGACGGCAGACGACATGTTCGACATGTCGGAAGGGTGGAGCGGTCGCATGCAGTTCCTCATCGGCATCAACACGGTGCAGCTCGTGCCGCGCACCGGCGCCGGCTCGTACTCGGTCGATATCGAGGGCATCGAGAACGACGGCTGCAATGGTCCTGGCTGCGACCTGGGCTTCAATTCGGCGCCCTTCACCATCCCGCTCGTCTCGAACTTCACGCTCATCGGCTGCGGCTTGCAGACCTGCATGGGACCGAGCGGTGGCCACGGCATGATGCTGCGGCGCGGCACGGGCGGCTACTACGTGAACGGCGTCGTCGCACGCTGGTCGGCCGACGGCATCTCGCTGCGCGATTCGGCGACGTTCGTTCGCGGCGGCACGACACAAACCCCATCCGCAACCGCAGACCTCCAGATCCGCAACATCCTCTTTGCGGAAACGAAGGGCAAGGTTTTCCAGACGCCGGTGAATTCCGCTCCGCCGAGCACGATTCCTCCTCAGGCGGACATGGATCTCGCGGCGAATAACCTCACGCTCAGTACGGCGACGGCCGCATCACTCTTCACGCTCCTCCCCGCCGTGGGCGCAGCGCCGACGAGCGTCGCAGCATTCGACTTCACCCCCGTCGCCGGCTCGGCGATCGCCACGGGTGGTCTCGCGACCTTCACCGGCGCAATCCTCGCCAAGGCCGGTACCGTCGTCACACCGACGGCCTACCTCGGTGCCGTTGCTCCGGGTGGCACGAAGTGGTGGCAGGGTTGGACCAACTACGCGCGCAACTAGCGTGACGCTGATACGTGTGGCCGGCGCTCGATCGAGCGCTGGCCACACGTGTATCATCTCCTTCAGACATCGCATGTATAGGCCGATCATCTCCATCTCGCTCGTCGCAGCGGTGACGCTCGTCAGCGGATGCAACAAGAGCGAGACTGCGTTCGCCGCGAGCACGCCTGCCGATTCGGTGTGGGCGGATTCCATCGCCCGCGCGCGCCAGGACTCGATCAACCGCACACTGCCCGGCTACGTGATCGACTCCATTCTTCCCGTCACGGAGGAACTACGTCGCTTTCGTGCGGCGCTGCCCGGTGACAGCGCCACGACGTTCACCGGTGGAAGTTCATCGCGCGAGGCGCTCGTGCGTCGCTTCGTGAACGCACTCGTGGCGACCGACACCAATGACCTGCGGGCCATGGCGGTGCACGGCCGTGAGTTCGCCGATCTGTATTACCCGGAGTCGCCGTACTCGCATGCGCCCTATCGCCAGTCGCCAGCGCTCGCATGGTCGCTGATCCAGAATCCCAGCTCATCGGGACTGACGAAGGTCATACGCCGGCTCGGCGGTCAGCCAATGACGTACGTGAGCCACAAGTGCGATCCCACGGTGCTGCACGAAGGGCATAACACGCGCTATGCTGGCTGCCTCATCACGATCGTCGACGCGAGTGGTGCCACGATCACGAAGCGCTACTTCGGGTCCATCGTCGAGCGCGACGGGAAGTACAAATTCATGAGCTACACGAATCAGTTCTAGCTTGCACTTTCGCCATCTCGTCGCTGGTGCGTTCGCGGCCAGCATCATTATTTCGTGCTCGCGCGGGCGGGATGCCGAACCCGTCGCGCCGGTCACGCTGACCGGCGCGGGCGCGACGTTCCCGTATCCACTGTACCGCGTCTGGTTCGCAGAATACGGACAGCGCACAGGCGTTCGCATCAACTACTTCGCCGTGGGCTCGGCGGAGGGACTGCGGTTGCTCGAGCGCGGCGAGGCGGACTTCGGCGCAACGGACAAGCCCGTGCTGCCAACGCCCGCCACATCAAATGTTGCCTGCGCGCGGATTGCGGTGCCGATGGTCCGCGGCCCGGTCGCGGTGGCGTACAATCTCCCTCAGGCCTCTGGCCCACTCACCTTCGACGCTGCACTGCTCGCCGACGTGTTCTCCGGCACGGTGCAGCAGTGGAATGCGCCGGAGATCAAGGCTCTCAACAGGGACGTCACGCTCCCGGCGACGCCGATCACCGTTGTGCATCGCGGGACGGGGAGCGGCACGAGCCGCGCCTTTGGCGACTTCCTCTCGTCGAGTGGACGTTGGGCCGGCAGCCAGGTGGGTGACACGAGCGGAGTGCGGTGGCCCGTGGGCGTCGCGGCCGAGGGAAACGCGGGCGTCGCTCGAGGTGAAGGTGACGGCCGGCGCGATTGGCTACATGGAGCTCTCGTACGCGAGACAGAATCGCCTGGCGATCTGTCCACATGAAGGCCGATCGTGGACGCCCGCTCGTTGCGTTCGTCCGCTGGGCACTGAGCGACGGGGCAGAGCAGGCCCGCGAGATGGAGTACACGCCGATCGCGGCGGACAGTGTTCGCGATACGACGCTCTGCTCGAGAAGGTCGACTTCGCGCGCTGCGCCGCTCACTGACAGCGACGGAAGGGCAGGTCCCTCGACTTCGCTCGGGACGACACACCGATCGGGTCCGCGATCAATCCTTACGCGAAGAAGTTCAGCGGCCCGTGACCCGCGCCCATTGGTGGGGCAGTGGCGATGGCACGATGCACGAAGTCCAGCGCTGCGTCGATCGCATCCTCGAGCGGATAGCCGGTGGCGAGCAGTGCGGCGATCGCACTCGAGAGCGTGCAGCCAGTACCGTGCGTGCTCCTCGTCTCGATCTTCACATGCGTGTAACGCCGCACGGTCGAGCCGTCGTAGAAGACGTCCACCAGCGACGGACCGTCGAGATGCCCGCCCTTCACGAGCGCGCCCTGCGCGCCGAACCGCTCGACCATCAGCCGCGCGGCGTGTTCCATCGCGTCGACGTCACGCACCGGTGCGCCGATGAGCAGCGACGCCTCGTCGAGGTTCGGTGTCACGAGCGTCGCGAGAGGAAACAGCGCAGTGACGATCGCCTCGACAGCATCTGATGCGAGCAGCGGATCACCCGACGTCGCGACCATCACCGGGTCGAGCACGTAGGGCGAGAGGCGATGTTCGCGCACACCGGCCGCAACGGCACGCACGACCTCCGCGTCGCCCAGCATCCCGCTCTTGATCGCTGCCGGCCGTAAATCCTCGGCCACTGCGTCGAGCTGCGCCCGCACCAGCGACGGCGACACGCGCTCCCATGCTCGAACCCCGACGGTGTTCTGCGCCGTCACCGCCGTGATCACCGACGTGCCGAACAGCCCGAAGCGCGCGAACGTCTTGAGGTCGGCCTGGATGCCCGCGCCCCCACCGGAGTCCGAGCCGGCGATCGTGAGCGCGATGCGCTGGGGTGTGCTGGTCATGAACGAAAGATGCGCCGTGCGAGTGCACGGCGCATCGGTCGATATCGGGATCCGCGGTTACTGTGCGCGCGGCGTCGGAGAAGGCGGCAGCGAGCGAACACGCGCCTTGAACGACTGATAGTTCTTCGAATCGGTGGCGAGTGAGCGCAGGATCGCCGGATTGTACTGCGCGATCATGGCCCGCGTGGCAGCGATGCGGTCTTCCTCGAGCGGATGCGTGGCGAACCAGCCTTCCACAGCCGACGGATTGGACTGCCGCTCGTTGATCAGGATCTGGAACATCTCCGGAATGCCGTTCGGGCTGATGCCGGCGCGGACGACGTTGGTGATGCCTTCCGCGTCGGCCTCCTCCTCGTCCTGGCGGCTGAAGCGGGCAAAGAGCGCCGTACCGCCGACCTGGATCGCGGCCTGGCCCGCCTGGTTGTTACAGATGCTCGTGAGCACGCAGGCCAGCGTGACGCCGAGGTTCGCGCCCTGCTGCTGCTGCATTTGCTGGATGGAGTGGCGCTTGACGACGTGTCCGATCTCGTGGCCGAGCACGCCCGCGAGCTGGTCCATCCGCTGCGTGCGCTCGATGAGGCCGCGGTTGACGTACACGTAGCCGCCTGGCACCGCGAAGGCGTTGACCTCCTTGCTGTCCACGACGTAGAAGTGCCAGCCGTTCGCCTGCGTGATGTCCGTTCGCGAAGTGAGCCGCGCGATGGAGTCGCCGAGGACATTGATGTAGCGGTTGATCTCGGGATCACCGACGATCGGCAGCTGCGCATTGATCTGCTGCGAGTACTCGGCGCCCATCTGTATTTCTTGTTGCGTCGAGACGCCGCAGGCCGTCAAGGTTACCGCCAGCGCTACGCCAGCCAGAAGTCTCTTCATTGCTCTCTCTCGGTGGTGGTCCGCCGGCACGATTCGCAAGTCCTATTCCTGCCGGGCGCAAATCATAACATCTTGAAGCTGCTTACTTTAGCCCGCGACCTCCGACGTCGCCGGGCACGCGAGCGCCAGCGTCTGTTCACTGCAGAAGGGGTGAGGGCCGTGGAGGAGCTGGTGCGGTCCGGCCTCACGATTCGCGGGGTCCTTGCGGCCCCGCAGCTGGCCGACGCACCCCGTGGTGCAACTCTCATAGGCACTCTTCGGACCGCTGGGGCGGAACTGGTCGAGGTCTCTGCGCTCGACTTCGCCAGCGCCGCGGAAACGGAGTCTCCCCAGGGCGTGCTGGCGATCGCCGAAATTCCCGAGCGGACGCTCGAGACGCTGGACGTCGGCGCCCGGGCGCGAATCGTCGTCCTCGATGGCGTCCAGGATCCGGGAAATGTCGGCACCATCCTGAGGACGGCAGCCGCACTTGGCGCCACCGCCGCCCTCTCGTTGCCGGGAACCGTTGACCTATGGAACGCCAAGGTCGTCCGTAGTGCGATGGGCGCGAGCTTCCACTTTCCGGTGCTGTCCACGACGTGGGCGGAGCTCGACCTGTTTCGGCAACGACACCGCGTCGCACTCTGGGGCGCCGACGCGGCCGGAGCCGCCCTCGACACGCTCGACCCGCCGGCCCGTCTCGCGCTCGTCGTTGGTAACGAAGGCGCCGGACTCTCGCAGGACGCACGTCAACGCATCGACACTCTCGCGGCTCTCCCCATCGGTTCGGTCGTTGAATCCCTCAACGTCGCCGTGGCCACGGGCATCTTTCTCTACCAGCTCCGCTCGTGAACCTCTCCACGATTGCCACGGTCTACGCGTTCTTCGTCGGACTGTGCGTTGGTTCATTTCTCAACGTCTGCATCTCGCGTTGGCCGCGGGATCTCAGCGTCGTTCGGCCGCGCTCGCGCTGCCCGCACTGTGGACACCAGCTCGCCTGGTTCGAGAACATTCCGCTGGCGAGCTGGCTGGTCCTGCGCGCGCGCTGCCGCTGCTGCGACGAACCGATCTCCGCGATCTATCCGCTCGCCGAGCTGGGTATCGGCATCGTGTGGGCGCTGTGTGCGGCACACTACGGTCCGACGTTCACGGCACTTCGCCTCGCGATCTTCCTCACGATCCTCATCGGCGTCGCGCTGACCGACCTCAAGCACTACCTCATTCCCGACGGCTTCACGGTGAGCGGACTTCTCATCACGCTCGCCGCTGCACTCGTCGCACCGTTCATCGGGGGTGAGAGCATCCTCTTCGCGGGACCGTATGACGCGCTCGTTGGGGCGTGCGCGGGCGCGGGGCTGATCGCCATCATCGGCTGGCTGGGCGAGGCGGCGCTCAAGCGCGAGGCGATGGGCATGGGCGACATGACGCTCATGGCATTCGTCGGCGCGGCACTGGGACCGACCCGCGCGATCGCGACGGTCTTCCTCGGTGCGACGATCGGGGCGGTGATCTTCCTGGCCCTGGTCTATCCCATCGCGATCATGCGGCGAGGGCGGGTAACGTCACAGACCGAGCTCGCTCTCGGTGGACAGGGGTCCGCGCCGGTCGATCTGCCGTTGGTGCCCTTCGGGGTGTTTCTCGCGCCGGCAGCGGTGATCATGCTTCTCTGGGGCGATCAGATTCTCGGTAGGGTCTTTCCGCCGATGTGAGTTGCCCGCGCCTGCGTTACGGAAAGCGAGGTTAGGGAAAGTGCAGATCCTGAGGGAAACGGGCCGATAGACCATGAACGCCAGCGTCAGAGACTGCTGATACGCCGTTGGCGCGCCGGTGGTAGTGCAACGGCGGAGCTGATCAGGCCTTTTCAGTTTGCTCCCGCCCCTTCCTTGACCGCTTTCCGCTATTCGGCGAACGGTGGCTGGTCGCATGAACGCCGGCGAGTAGTTTCCAAGACGTGGACGACACTCGCAACGACACTCCCGCCCTCAACCGCTTCACCCGCGACCTCACCGCCGACGCACGCGCCGGCCGGCTCGAGGTGGTCCGCTGTCGCGACGAGGAGATCGCGCGCACCATCGACATCCTGCTGCGCCAGGGGAAGAACAACCCGGCGCTGGTCGGTCCGGCCGGCGTGGGCAAGACCGCCATCGCCGAAGGGCTCGCGGTCCGCATCGCGGAAGGCAACGTGCCCATCGCCATGCGCGACTTGCGCCTCCTCTCGCTCGACGCGGTGGGGATGGTGGCCGGCACGACGTATCGCGGCCAATACGAGGAACGGCTGCGCGCACTCGTTGCCGAGACGAGCGCCGCCGGCGATGTGCTGCTGTTCGTCGACGAGATGCACAACCTCATCGGGCAGGGCAGCGCGATGGGGTCGGCGATGGATGCCGCGAACATGCTCAAGCCGGCGCTTGCCCGCGGTGAGTTCCGCCTTCTCGGCGCCACCACCGACGAAGAGTACGAACGATGGATCCTCGGCGATCCCGCCCTCGAGCGCCGCTTCCAGAAGATCGCCGTGCGCGAGCTGTCGCCCGCCGAGACGCTCGAGATCCTGCGCACGCGCATTCCGTCGCTCGCCCGGCATCACAATGTCGTGGTCACCGATGCGGCGGTGCGTGCATCCATCGAGCTCACCGACTTGTGGGTGCCAGATCGTCGTCGGCCGGACAAGGCGATCGACGCACTCGACGAAGCGTGCGCGCACACGCAGGCAACGGCGTCGTATTCCGCGCTGGCAGAGTCGCTCATCTCGCGTCGGCGCGTGTGGCAGCGTGAAGCGCAGCGGAAGGCGGCGACGCGGGCGCAGAGTCGTTTCGACAACGACGGAGAGCCAATCAACCGCATGGCGCGTGGAGGTTTCGCGGCGCTCGAGCGGTTCGGCGCAGAGATCGAAGCGGCGTTCGTGCGGCCCCCGTCGCCCGTCGAGCCTCTGGTGCCCCCAGAGCCGGCGGCCACCGCGCAGGATCGCGCGGCGTTGGACGTCGAGCTGGAACGTCGGCTGCTCGAGGATGGCATCGTCGTGCGCGGGCACGATGTCGCGCGCGTCGTGGGACTGATGACTGGACGGAGAGTGGAATGGGAAGAATGAACAAGCGCATCGCGGCGGTCGTGGTCGTCGCGATCGCGGCGGCGCTGTACTTCGG
The DNA here is from genome assembly GCA_039915865.1 of Gemmatimonadaceae bacterium. Taxonomy (GTDB): domain Bacteria; phylum Gemmatimonadota; class Gemmatimonadetes; order Gemmatimonadales; family Gemmatimonadaceae; genus AG11. The sequence goes on from JBDSML010000222.1 coordinate 45,360, forward strand.
CAGCCGGCGCAACTACGGCGACGGGCCGTACGCGCGCGAAATCGGCGAGGCGATGCCGCGCATCGAGGAAGGGACGGGGCTGAAGTTCAAGCACACGCCGAAAGTCGAAGTGCGCACGAAGGAGCAGGTGCGCGAGTTCCTCCTGAAGAAGTTCAACGAGGATACGCCGGCCGATGAGCTCAAGGGCGAGGAGTCCGCGTACAAGCTGCTCGGACTTCTGCCCGACTCACTCGACCTTCGCAAGTTCCTGCTGGCCGTGCTCACCGAGCAAGTGATCGGCTATTACGATCCCGCGACCAAGGTGCTGTACGTCGTGCAGGGCACCGATGAGAAGGTCGTCGGCATTACGATCACGCACGAGCTCGTACACGCGTTGCAGGACCAGTATGTCAGCCTCGATTCAATCCAGAAGGCGACGTCGGACAACGATCGCCTCACCGCGGCACAGGCGGTCATCGAAGGGCAGGCGCAGTACGAGCAGCTCTCGACGATGGGCGGTGGCGGCAAGAACATCGCGATGAGTGTCGGTGGACGCGAACAGGTTCGCGAGATGATTCGCGAGAGCATGAGCTCCATGCCCGTGATGGCCACTGCGCCGATGATGATCCAGGAGTCACTGCTCTTTCCCTACCTGAGCGGCGCCGACTTCGTGGGGCGCTTCAAGGAGAAGCGAGGCAAGGCGAATCCATTGTTGAACATTCCGCGCTCGACGGAACAGATTCTTCATACCGATGCGTATTTCGGCGCGACGCCGGATGAACCCTCGGTGCTGACGATGCCCGCGCCGCACGGCGCGACGAAGGTCTACGAGAACGACATCGGCGAATTCGGCACGCGGCTCGTCATCTTCCAGCACACGAAGGACCAGAACGCGGCGGCGCGCGCGGCGATGGGCTGGGACGGTGATCGCTACGTCGTCCTGAAGAACGCGTCGGGCAGCGGGATCGTCTGGGCGACCGCGTGGGACACGACGCTCGAGGCCGCGGAATTTTCCGACGCGATGATCCGCGCGACGACGAAGCGGACGGGGATGGCCGAGCGGGTCGAGGCGGCCGGTGGTGCGACGATCCGTCCGAAGGGACGGACCATCACGATCTTTCCGCGCATCATCAACGGCCGCGCGGTGGTGATCTACACCGACTACCCCGATGGAATGTCGGGAGTCATCGACCCCGCGGCGATCACGCTAGATCCGCACTGACCTCGGCGTCGCTCTCGCGCGTCATCGGGACTGGCGCACTCGACTCATGCGGTGGCTCGGCGCGCGGCTCCGGCGCCGGCGGGCCGTCGCTTTCGGCGGGCAGTAGCGCGAGTCGAAGCACCTCGTCCATCGTCGCAACGAAGGAGAAGGCGATCTGCTTCTTGACCTCCTCGGGCACGTCGCGCAGGTCCTTTTCGTTCGCCTTGGGCATGATGAGCTGACGCAGGCCCGCGCGGTATGCGGCGAGGACTTTCTCCTTCACGCCGCCGATTTCCAGCACCTTGCCGCGCAGCGTGACTTCGCCGGTCATCGCGACGTCGCGACGCACGGGTCGCTGTGACAGCGCACTCGCGATCGCGAGCGTGAGCGAGATGCCGGCACTCGGTCCGTCCTTCGGAATGGCGCCGGCGGGAAGGTGGACGTGGATGTCGAACTCCTTGAACGTCGCATCCGCGATGCCGATGCCTGCCGCACGCGAGCGAACGTACGAGTACGCCGCGTCCACGCTCTCGCGCATGACGTCGCCGAGCTGGCCGGTGACGGTCATGCGGCCACTGCCGGGCATGCGCAGGGCTTCGATGACCATGAGGTCACCGCCGGTTGCCGTCCACGCCAGGCCAGTGACGACGCCGATCTCCGGAATGATGTCCACCTCTTCGACAGCATAGCGCGGAATGCCGAGGATCTCCTCGACCTTGTCGACGTCGATGATCCACGCGCCCTCTTCACCCTCCGCCTTCTTGCGCGCGCGCTTGCGCATGATCGCCGCGATGTTCCGCTCGAAATTGCGCAGGCCCGCTTCGCGCGAGTAACGGTTGGAGATGAACGACAGCGATTCGTCGGTGAACTGGATGTCCTTGTCGCTGATGCCGTGCTCCTCGAGCAACCGCGGCAGCATGTAGCGCCACGCGATCTCGACCTTCTCCTCCACCGTGTAACCGGCGATGCGAATGATCTCCATTCGGTCGCGCAGCGGCGCAGGAATGTCGAACAGGTTGTTCGCCGTGCAGATGAACAGCACGCCGCTGAGATCGAATGGCAGGTTGAGGTAGTGATCGACGAATGCGTCGTTCTGGCTCGGGTCGAGTACCTCGAGCATCGCGGCGGTGGGGTCCCCGGAGGGACCACCACCTGACATTTTATCGATTTCGTCGATCATCAGGACGGGGTCCTTCACCTGCACGCGACGGAGCGCCTGAATGAGCAGGCCGGGCATTGCCCCGACGTAGGTGCGACGGTGTCCGCGGATTTCCGCCTCATCGCGCACGCCGCCAACGGAGATGCGATAGAACTCGCGTCCGATGGACGCCGCGATGGCTTCGCCGAGTGACGTCTTTCCCGTACCCGGTGGCCCGACGAAGCAGAGAATCGGACCGTGCGGATCGCCGCCGCGCAGCTTGCGCACGGCGAGGAACTCGATGATGCGCTCCTTCGCTTCGCTCAGCCCGTAATGACGTCCGTCGAGCGCACTCTCCACCTTCGTGAGCGCAATCTCGTCGTCGCCACTCCGCGCATTCCACGGGAGCGAGAGAATCCAGTCGAGGTACGTCCGAATGACCTGATACTCGCTCGACGCAGCGCTGAGCTGCCGAAGGCGCTCTGTTTCGCGCCGGGCTTCCTGGCCGACGCGCTCGGGCAACTTCGCATCGTCGATCTTCTTGAGCAGCTCGACGGCTTCCTTTTCGCCGGGATCGGCTTCGCCCAGCTCCGCCTGAATCGCGCGCAGCTGTTGCCGCAGATAGAACTCGCGCTGGTGCTGCTCGATCTTGATCTCGGTCTGTCGCTTGACGTCCTCCATTACCCGTGCGCGCGCCACTTCGCGCTCGAGCCGGTTGAGGATGAAGCGCAGCCGCTGTCCGACGTCGAGGCGCTGGAGGACTTCGTCCTTGTCGGAGATGCGGAAGTTCATGTTCGTCGCGGCGAGGTCGGCGAACCGGCCTGGATCCGAGACGTTCATCTTGAGGATCGCCGGCACCTCGTCGGGAATGCGATCGACCAGTTCGGCGAGCGTCTCCGCGGACGAGATGACGCGCGTGACGAGGTCGTCGAGCTCGGACGCATCGGCCGGCGTTTCCTTCGCCGGCCGGATGGCCGCGATGGGATACGGGTCTTCCTGGTTGATGCCTTCGATGACGATGCGGCGCAGACCCTGGAGCGTGATCTGGACGGTGTCGCCGGGCAGGTTGATGCGCTCATGCACGCGTGCCGCGACGCCGACGCGCCCGATGAAGCGCTGCGAGTCGATCGGGTCGTCGTGATCTCCGCCAGCGACGACGAGCGCGACGACGAGTCCGGGTTCGTCATAAGCGCGCAGCAGCGAGAGGTTCTCGGGGGCGCCCATTTGCACGGCGATCGTACCCAGTGGGTACACGATCGTCGAGCGCAGTGCCATCAGCGGCAGCGCGGGTGGGAGCTCAGACTTGAGGATCTCTTCTTTGCGCTGAGGCTTGGCCATGCGCGCAAAATAGTGCTCTGGCGCACAACACGGCTACACCGCCGCGTAGGGCGCTCGCTCTGCTCGCTTACGGGGCGCAGCGGCGCTCCGAGTTGTGATAACCCCAACCCAGACCTAAATTTAGCCCCATGTTCGACGAACTTTCCGAAAAACTCGAAGCCACCTTCGCGCGCCTCCGCGGCCGCGGCACCCTCAGCGAATCCGATATCAAGGAAGGCCTCCGCGAAGTGCGGCGCGTCCTCCTCGAAGCGGATGTCAACTTCGCCCTGACGCGCGAATTCCTCGAGCGCGTCGAGAAGAAGGCCGTCGGCGTCTCGCAGCTCCGCACCGTCTCACCCGCGCAGCAGCTCGTCAAGATCGTTTACGACGAGCTCACCACCATGCTCGGCGAGCGCCGCGAAGGGCTCAAGCTCAGTTCCGTGCCGCCCACCGTCGTCATGATGGTCGGGCTTCAGGGCTCGGGAAAGACGACGTCCGCCGCGAAGCTCGCGCGCAAGCTCAAGCTCGAAGGGCGCCAGACGCGCCTCATTGCCTGCGACGTCTATCGCCCCGCGGCCATCGACCAGCTCGAGACGCTGGGTCAGCAGCTCGACATTCCCGTCTACGCCGAACGCGACGAGAAGGACGTCGTGAAGATCGCGCGCAACGGCATCGAGGTCGCACGCCGCGCACGCGATCGCGTGGTGCTCGTCGATACCGCGGGTCGTCTGCAGATCGACGACGCGATGGTGGACGAGCTGGTGCGCCTCAAGGCGGCCATCAAGCCGGATGAGATCCTTCTCGTCGCCGACGGCATGACCGGTCAGGACGCCGTGAAGATCGCCCAGGGTTTCGACGCGAAGCTCAACGTCACCGGTGTCATTCTCACCAAGATGGACGGCGACGCCCGCGGCGGTGCGGCGCTCTCCATCTACGGTGTGCTCAAGAAGCCGATCAAGTACATCGGCGTTGGCGAAAAGACGGATGCGCTCGAGGACTTCCATCCCGACCGCATGGCCGGCCGCATTCTCCAGCAGGGCGACATCGTATCCCTCGTGGAGAAGGCGCAGGGCGCCTTCGACGCCGACGAAGCGAAGAAGATGGAGCGGAAGGTCCGAAAGGAGGGCATGGACCTCGAAGATTTTCTCACCGCCATGAAGCAGATCGAGAAGCTCGGACCGCTCGAGGGGCTCCTCAAGATGATGCCCGGCGTCAACAGCAAGATGCTGAAGCAGGTCAAGGGCGCCGATCCGAAGCGCATGCGTCACCTCGAGGCGATCGTCCTCTCGATGACGAAGGAAGAGCGCAAGAAGCCGGATGTCATGAACGGCTCACGCCGCGCGCGCGTCGCGAAGGGCAGTGGCCGCCCGATCAGCGAAGTCAATCGCCTCCTCGAGCAGTTCCGCGAGATGCAGAAGATGATGAAGAAGGTGGCCGGCGGCGGTGGTCAGGGCGGCGGCGGGAAGATGCGCATGCCCCCGGGTATGTTCGGCGGCCTCAGGTAGTTAGCTTTATCGGCTTGTAGGACGGGTGCGACTCGGAGACGCCGAGTGCGCGATGAGCCCGCAGCAGCATCGAGTACTCACTTCAGGAGATCGCGAGAGATGGCCGTCAAGATTCGTCTTCGCCGCGTTGGGCGAAAGAAGTCCCCCATGTACCGCATCGTCGTCGCCGACTCGAAGAGCCCGCGCGATGGCAAGTTCATCGAGATCGTCGGCCAGTATCAGCCGCGCACGGGCGACAAGGCCCTCAATCTCGTCAGCGATCGCGTGAACTACTGGCTGAACGTCGGCGCGCAGCCCACGGACACCGTCCGCTCGCTGCTGCGCAAGGCTGGTCTCCTGAAGCAGCGTCACGAGTCGCGTCTCGCCGAGAAGCTCCAGGGACGCGCAGTTCCGATCTCCGAGAAGACAGAAGAAGCCTGACCAACAGCAGTTCCGAGCTCAGCGAGGGACCTGTTCTCCGATAGGCGGAAGAGCAGGTCCCTCGCTTCGCTCGGGACGACATCGACTCAAACATGACACCACCGGCTTTCATCATCGTCGGGCGGGTCCGCAAGGCACACGGCATCCGCGGTGAGATGGTCGTCGAGGTCATCACGGATGCGCCGGACGCGGTCTTCGCGGCCGGCCATCGTCTCTTTGCGGGTACGGCGTCGGGCGACATCGCACAGAGCCGCGCCGAGCTGCACATCACCACGGCCCGTCCCTTCAACGAGGGGCTCCTCGTCGGCTTCGCGGAAATTCCCGAGCGCAACGCCGCCGAACTGTGGCGCGGACGCTATCTGCTCCTGCCCGCCGCCGAAGTGCCACCGCCGGACGACGACGAGGTCTACCTCCACGACCTCCTCGGCATGCGCGTCGAGCTGACCACGGCAGAAGTCATCGGGACGGTGGAAGAGCTGTACGAGTTGCCGCAGGGTCTCGCCCTCGATGTGCGCCGCGCCGAGCCGCGCGCGTCGGAGACGGTGTTGGTCCTCTATGACGACAATACGATCGCGTCGGTCGACAAGGAGAAGCGCGTCATCGTGATCACGCCACCCGACGGGTTGCTCGAGTGAAGATCAACGTCGTCACGATCTTTCCGGACGTCATCAAGGTGCCGCTGGGCTTCAGCATCCCCGCGCGCGCGGCGGCGGCGGGCCTCGTGACGTACTCCGTGATCGATCTGCGCGACTACACGCACGACAGGCATCGTACCGTCGACGACACGCCGTACGGCGGTGGTCCGGGCATGGTGATGAAGGCCGGCCCGTTTTTCGAGGCGATTGATGCGATTGGTGCAACGAGCCCCATCGTGTTGATGAGCGCCCGCGGCCGCCGTTTCACGCAGGCCGATGCGGTGCGCTTCGCCGCGGGCGACGAGCTCACGATTCTCTGCGGGCACTACAAGGACGTCGACCAGCGCGTCGCCGATCATCTCGCCACCGAGGAACTCTCGCTCGGCGACTTCGTGCTGAGTGGCGGAGAGCCGGCGGCACTCGCGGTGATCGACGCGACGGTGCGCCTGCTGCCCGGCGCGATGAGCGACCACGAAAGCGCGTTCGGCGATTCGTTCTGGGAGCGCGGGCTCTCGGCACCGAGCTACACGCGGCCGCCGGAATATCGCGGACATGCCGTGCCCGAGGTGCTGCTCAGCGGCGATCACAAGAAGATTGCCGATTGGCGTGCGCGCGAAGGTGAGCGGTTGACGCAAGCGAGTCGGCGCGAGGGATCATGATCGGCAGCGAGCCGATCGCGACCGCTGTATTGCTCACGGCGTTCGGCGTGTTGCTCGCCGCGAGCGTGGGGTTGAGTCGTGCGTCGGCCAAGCTCGGGCTGCCTGTGGCGCTGCTGTTCCTGATCGTCGGCGTCGTCGCGGGCAGGCAAGGCATCGGCCACATCCCGTTCGACGATTACCACTTCGCGTTCCGGCTCGGCACCACGGCGCTGGCGCTCATCCTGTTCGACGGTGGACTGAACACGTCGGTGTCGCATGCGCGCACCGTGCTCTTTCCCGCCGCGGTTCTCGCCACACTCGGTGTCGTGGCGACCGCAGGTCTCGTGGCCGTCGCGGCGCACTACATCGGTGTCGCGTGGCCGATGGCCCTGCTGCTCGGCGCAATCGTTTCGTCGACCGATGCGGCCGCGGTCTTCTCGGTACTCTCGGCCACCGGCACGCGCCTGCGACAGCGCGTTGGCCTGACGCTGGAGGTAGAGTCCGGCCTGAATGATCCGATGGCCGTGATTCTCACGACCGCACTCACGGCGGGCCTTGTGGGCGGTCACGCGCTGTCACCGCTTGGCATCGCGCGCGAGGTGGCCATCGAGATGGCCGTCGGGGCGGTGATGGGGGTCGCCGTCGCGTATGGCGGACGGTGGTTGATCCTGCGCATCCGTCTTCCCGCCGCAGGGCTCTATCCTGCGTTCACGCTGGCGATCGCCTGCCTGTCCTACGGCGTGACGACGCTCGTTCATGGCAGCGGATTTCTCGCCGTGTACATCACCGGCGTGATCCTCGGCAGTGGAGCGCTTCCGCACGCCGTCGGCATCAAGCGTGTGCACGACGCACTCGGCTGGCTGAGCCAGGTGCTGATGTTCCTGCTGCTCGGATTGCTCGTGTATCCGTCGCGCGTGTGGACGGTGGCGTCGGTGGGCTTCACGCTGGCGCTCTTCCTCACGATCGTGGCGAGACCACTCGTGATCATGGTGCTGCTCTCGCCCTTCCGGTATCGGTGGCGGGAGTCAGCGTACGTGGGGTGGGTCGGGCTTCGGGGAGCGGTGCCCATCGTACTGGCGACGATTCCCGTCATGGCCAACGTGCCGGGCGCGCGCGAGATCTTCGACATCGTGTTCTTCATCGTTGTCGTGGGCGCGCTCGTGCCGGGATCCATCGTGCCGTGGTTGACACGGCTGCTCAAGGTGGAATCAGCATCGCCGCCACCGCCCAAGGCATCCATCCAGGTCGACGCGCGCGCACCGCAGGGTGATGAGCTGCGGGCGTATTTCATCTCGCCGGAAGTCGCTGTCGCCGGCGCGTTGCTCTCCGAGATTCCCTTTCCGCACGGCGCAGCGGTGAGCATGCTCGAACGAGCGGGGTCGCTCATCGCGCCCTCGGGTTCCACCCGCATCGAACCGGGTGACTACGTGTATGTCATCGCGCCGCCGGACAATCGCGGGGAAGTCGAGTTGCTGTTCGGCCACGCCGAGGAGCACTGATGCTGCGACGCGCTGCGGGATCTGTGATTGCCTCGTTACTGCTGTGGATCGCGGCGGTTGCCGTCGTGTCGACGGCGACGCCTCGCGTGCGGTCGTCGTTCGAAGTCGATGGGGCTGTCGCGCCGAGCGCGCTGGTGGTGCGAACGATCTGCGTGGAGCGGGCGACGATCACGATTGGTGCGCCATCGCTCGAGCGCCGTGCGTCGCATGCGCGATGGTCGTCAGGCGCACTTCCGTGGGGGTACAGCGCAGCGGCGTCATCCGCGTATGTGCGCGGCGTGCTGCTCGAGCGCCCGCGCGCGTACGTCCCACGCGTATTGCGTCGCACCTATGATGCGAATGCTCCTCCCCGCGCGATCGATCACGTGCTGACGCTGCGTCGCAGCGTCGTTCCCACTCAATCGATGACAACAACTAGCGCTCGGCGGAGCCGCGCGCGGGAGACGCAAAATGTCCCAGCAGAATGAAATCGAAGTCGTCCACGCCGAGAAATCGGTGGAGCCGTGGATCGTCGTGCTGTTCGCCTCCATGGTGCCGCTCGTTGCGGCGGTGATGCTGCCCGCATCGTGGCGTGTGCCACTTTACCTGGTCGGTGGGGTGCTATGCGCCATCGGCATCGCGCTGCTCTTCAAGCAGGAGGTGGCGCGAATGGAACACCGCAAGCCACATGACGATTTTCTAACATAATCATCCATCTTGCGGTTCCAGTTGGGGGCGGCTAGGATCGACCCGCCTACCACCGGTCGGTGCACGGAGCGCTCGTCGAGGACGACGAGCCCAGGTGCATCGGCCGGAACCGCTGGACCGCGCACCCACCCTCGATGCACCGCGTGGGTCCGGCACAGTCCGAGGTGTCATCACATGAAGCGTCTTCTCGCAGTGACGGTGTCCGCCCTGGCACTCGCCGCGTGCTCCGATGCGTCGAATCCACCGAGTTCTCCCGCGTCACCGCAGCAAATCCAGGTGCCGCTCGCGCCGGTCTACTCGAAGGGTGACGATGGCATTCCCAACGACTACATCGTCGTCTACAAGGAAGGCGTCGTCACCGGTACGCTGAGCCGAGCGGCTGCCACCGTCGCCAACCTCATCGGCACCCCGAAGTTCAGCTACGATGCTGTCCTCAACGGCTTCGCGGCGACGCTGACGCCTGAGCAGCTCGCGAAGCTGCGCGCCAATCCGAACATCGAGTACATCGAGCAGGATGCAGTCATCGAGCTGAGTACGACGCAGAGTGGCGCAACATGGGGCATCGATCGCATCGACCAGCGCAATCGTCCGCTGAGCGGGACCTACACCTATACGAGCACCGGTGCAGGGGTGACGGCGTACATCATCGACACCGGCATCCAGACGAGCCATCCGCAGTTCGGCGGACGTGCCGCGGTGGCGTATGATGCGCTGGGCGGCAACGGACAGGATTGCAACGGCCATGGCACGCACGTCGCCGGGACAGTGGGGTCGTCGACGTATGGCGTCGCGAAGGGTGTCCAGCTCCGCGCCGTGCGGGTGCTCAACTGCAGCGGGTCGGGGAGCACGTCGGGCGTGATCGCGGGGATGAACTGGGTCGCCAACAACCACGTGGCCAAGTCGGTGGCGAACATGTCGCTCGGCGGTGGTTACTCGTCGGCAACCAACACGGCAGCGAACAACCTGGCCAGCAAGGGCGTTTTCCTCGCGGTTGCGGCCGGCAACAGCAACGCGAACGCCTGCAACTCGTCGCCGTCGAGCGCGGCGAACGTGACGTCGGTGGCCGCGTCGACGAGCACGGACGCGAAGGCGTCGTACTCGAACTATGGCAGCTGCGTGCACCTGTACGCGCCGGGCTCGAGCATCACGTCGACGTGGCTCAGCGGCGGAACGAACACCATCAGCGGAACGTCGATGGCCAGCCCGCACGTGGCGGGCGTGGCGGCGCTGTACAAGGCGACGTTCGGCGATGCGTCGTACTCGACCATCCGGACCTGGCTGACGACGAATGCCACGTCGGGGGTGATCACGGGGAATCCGTCGGGGACGCCGAACCGGCTCCTCTACAAGTCGACGCTGTAGGCCATACGCCACTGGACTGGAGCCCGGAGCCCTGCTAAGTTCCCAAGTCTGTTCCAGTTAAGCCCCAAACCGGGCCGTCGGCCCCGAGTGACATATGCATGTCTTCATCGAAACCCAGAAAGAGTGGCTCCGCGACATCCCAGCGTTTCGCGCCGGTGATACCGTCCGCGTGAACGTCCGAGTGAAGGAAGGGGA
>JBDSML010000250.1:0-3334 GCA_039915865.1 Gemmatimonadaceae bacterium
CGGCCTTCGCGCTTGATGAATCCACCGGGGATCTTGCCGGCGGCGTAGGTCTTTTCCTTGTACTCGACCGTGAGCGGGAAGAAGGGGAGCGGGCTCTTGTTGTCACTCACCGTGACGGTCGCGAGGACCATCGTGTCACCGTAGGTGACGAGGCATGAGCCAGCGGCCTGCTTGGCCATGCGGCCGGTCTCGATGACCAGCTTGCGTCCCGCGAACGTCTTTTCAATGCGTTGCATGTTTTGTCCTTAATCTCTCTGCATTGCGACGGGCCCTATTGCCAGCCGCGCTTCGTGAAATACAAAACGCGCGGGCCGCATAGATGCGCCCGCGCGTGTCCAAATGGGTTCAGCTTAGTACCGCAGTCCGAGTTCCTGGACGATCTTGCGATAACCGTCGACGTCGGTCCGCTTCATGTAGTTGAGGAGGCGGCGACGGGTACCGACCATCTTGAGCAGGCCGCGACGGCCGTGATGGTCTTTCTTGTGCGCCCGAAAGTGATCGGTGAGGTAGTTGATGCGCTCCGTGAGGAGGGCTACCTGGACTCGGGCTGACCCGGTGTCCGTCTCGTGCGACTTGTACTTCTCGAGCGTCGGGGCGTTATCGAAAGCCATGTTCCTGGACTTGTCCTAAGCGAAGCCAAATTGGTTGAGCCGCGGAAGTTAGCCATGCGATGCGCCTCTGTAAAGGGGCCGCGCGAAGCGTGGCGATGCGGCGTACGGCGCGCCGAGCCCAACCACTCAGACGTGAACCACTGCGTTTCACTTCAGACGACGTACCTCGAATGCGTGAAAGTGGCGATGGCCGCCGCACGGCGTCCGAATCGCCGCACGCAGCACGCCGCACTCGTCACGGCGCGCCGTACGCCGCCTCGCCGCCTCACGTATTCACTATCCGAAGAGGCGACCCCCAACATCCCGCACGAGCTTGACGACATCGTTGTACGTCGACATTGCGAAGATCAACAAGATGGCCACCAGTCCAACCCGCAGGATGTACTCCCGCGTCCGCGCACTGAACGCACTCCCCTTTGCCGCCTCGGCAATGTTGATCAGGATCTGCCCGCCGTCGAGAATCGGGATCGGCAGCAGGTTCAGCACCGCGACGTTCACGCTCAACAGCGCGATCAGCAGGAACATCCCCGCCAGTCCACTCTGTCCCGCCGCCACCGACGCACGCGTGATCGCAATCGGACCACCGAGCTCGCGCACCGAAATCTGGCGCGTGAAGAGCTTCTGCACCGTGACGACGATCTGCGTCGCTGAGTACCACGTCTGCCGCGCCCCGGCCTCCACCGCTTCGACGGGACCGAGTGGCGAACGTGCAGTGAAGTCAGCTACAGCGGCGCCGATGCGGCCCACGTCGTGTGAGGTCTTCGTCACCGTGTCGCGCTCGGGCGTCGCGAGCGGCGTCACCTTGAGCGAGACAGGCGCACCCGCGCGCTTGACGTCGATCGCCAGCTCCACGCCGGGCGACGCGCTCACCAGCTTCACCAGATCCGGCCACGTCCGCACCGCCTGACCGGAGATGGTGACGATCGTATCGCCAGCCTTCATGCCCGCCTTGAGCGCGGCACTGCCCGGCAGTACTTCGCCAATGACGGGTGGAATGTGGAAGTCGATGGCATCCGAGATCTCCTTCGCACTCGCTGCACCCGTGCTGCCGACCGGGACATCGACGGTGGAGCGCTGCGTCCTGATCGCCAGCGTGCCCGCTGGAGAGGCCTCGATGCGATCGATGACGTCGCCCCAGTTGCTGACCAGCTGGCCATTCACGGCGGCAATCGTATCGCCCGGCACGAGCTGGCTGAGTGCCGGCGCGGTGGCCAGCGCCCGCACGGCGCCAACGACGCGCGTACCAATCACCGGCTCACCGTAGATCACGTTCATCGCGCTGTAGATCACGAACGCGAGGAGGATGTTCATCGTCACGCCGGCGATCATGATGAACAGCCGCGCCACGAGGCTCTTGGACTCGAACCAGCGCGACTCGGGCACTGGCTTGGGGCCAAACGGCATCATGCCATCGGGGTCGTAGCCCGGATCCTCGGGCTTCAGCGCACCGGTCTCCTCGTTGCCCCCCTCGATGAACGCCGTCTCGGCGTCGTGGCGCGAGGCCATCCGCACATAGCCGCCCAGCGGGAGCGCGGCGAGGACGTACTCGGTCTCTCCGTGACGCTTGCGAAAGAGCGCCGGCCCGAAGCCGATCGAGAAGCGCGGTGCATACACGCCGGTGAGCTTGGCCGCGATGAAGTGGCCGAGCTCGTGGACGAAGATCACGAGGCCGAAGACGAGAATCGGCGCGAGATAGGCTAGCATCGAAACAACTCCTGCACGTGCCGGCGCGCATCGGCGTCGGCGGTAAGTACGGCGTCGAGCGATCCGCCAGGCGCGGTGCCCAGACTGGTGAGTGCGCTTTCGATGGCGTGCGCGATATCTCCGAAAGCTATCGCACCATCGAGAAAGAGCGCCACGGCCTGCTCATTTGCCGCATTGAAGACTGCTGGTACCGCACCCCCTGCCCGCCCTGCGGCAATGCCCAGGTCCAGCGCGGGAAACTCCGCTCGGCGGACCGGCTCGAACACGAGCGGCGACAAGGCCACGGGATCGAACTGAGGTACCCCACTGTCGCACACCCGGTCCGGGTGCGTCAGCGCATACAGAATGGGAAGTTCCATGCTCGGCGCGCCGAGCTGCGCCAACACGCTGCCGTCGACGAACTCGACGAACGAGTGCACGACGCTCTGCGGATGGACGACGACGTCGATTCGGTCATACGGCACACCGAAGAGGAAGTGCGCCTCGATGACCTCGAGCGCCTTGTTTGCCAGGGTCGCGCTGTCGACGGTGATCTTGCGGCCCATCTGCCAGGTCGGGTGCTGCAGGGCGTCGGCGAGCGTCGCGCCGGCGAGGCGCTCCGCGGACCAGGAGCGAAATGGTCCACCGGAGGCGGTCAGCACGAGCCGGCGCACCTCGGACGCCGGGCGTCCCGCGATGCACTGGAGAATCGCACTGTGCTCGCTATCCACCGGCACCAGTTCACCGCCGCCGAGACGCGCCGCTTCCGTCACCAGGTCGCCGCCCATGACGAGCGACTCCTTGTTCGCCAGCGCGACGCGCTTTCCCTGTCCCAATGCGGCCAGCGTCGCGCGCAGTCCGGCCGCGCCCACGACGGCATTGAGCACGATGTCGACATCCGGCCGCGTGCTCGCGTCGACGAGGCACGCCTCACCCTCGCACCAGTCGGCGTTCACGCTGGTGCCGTCGTTCACGAGGCCGACATAGCCGGGCGCGAATGCGCGCACCTGTTCCTCGAGCAACACCGCGTTGGTAAATCC